>JBDGRM010000024.1:0-8795 GCA_042218035.1 Candidatus Magasanikiibacteriota bacterium | reverse complement strand
TGGAGGTTCCTCTAACGTGGAATTCGCTTTGAGGGTCGGTTGTCGAAACTCCTACTTGAGCTCCGTTGCTGTATAATTCGGTGGTGGTAGCCCAGCGAGAGGTGTTGTTGTTCCAATACAAGGTACTACCTGCAGAACCTCTTGGAATCAGAGGTCCGTTAACTAAACCTGCTAAGTCACTGAGATAGAATGGACCTGCACCCGAAGAGGTGGCAAAAACCATCTGGCCCTGGGAATTCATTTTTATGGTTGAGGTAGCACCGCCGGAACCGGGCAATTTCAGAGTTATCAACTTATTGCCTGCTTCACCCTCGAAGGTGGAGGTTCCTCTAACGTGGAATTCGCTTTGAGGGTCGGTTGTCGAAACTCCTACCTGATCACCGTCGTTGTACAATGTGGTGCTGGTAGCCCAAGAGGATAAATCACCATTCCAGAAGAGAGTGGCACCATCCTCAGAACCGCCAAAATGAATTCGATCGATCTGGTTCCAAAAACCCTTACAGACAACGCTACCACCAGCAGATTCATTCAAACAAATACCATTAGACCCGAACTTAAGAGACCCAGAATTAAAGCTTTTTATATTAAGAAAAGAATCGTTACCACTAACCCCTATATTTAAAGAACCTTCTTTAGTTTGGGTATTATCAGAAGTATCAATTGGAGCGGACGGATTTCCTCCCGGAAAGGGCTGTGTTGGTTCTTGAAAGGAGTCAGCCTTAGCAAAACTAAAAAAGGAAAAACCAATAATGATTACTAAAAAGAACAAGAAGTAGGTATATTTGTTTCTTAAGTTATTCATTTATAAAGTCTTTTTTTAATCCTTAAAATAATTATAACAAACTCTAAAAAACTTTAATCCACAAAATAATAAATATTTGGTACAATTAAAAAGATGAAATCTAAAAACATCACAATTTTAATAATTGTAATTTTAACCTTATCAGCTCTTGGAGCTTTTTTCTACTTAAGCAAAGAAAAGAAGGAAAGCAAAAAAGAGGTAGTAGAAAAAAGGGCAGAGAACACTAGAAAAACCGAAGAAGGATACTATCCAAAAGTTAAAGAGGTGGTTCATAAGACTAACGGCAAAGTGATATCCAAGAATGGAGCAACTGTCTTCATTAAAATTCCTAACCCAAAAAAGAACTTGCCGAACGCAAAAAAGATCACAAAACTGGCAATAGTCTCTCCCAAAACTAAAATAACAAAGGTAGATTACACCAAAAGAGACGAAAAAGGAAGACCAGAAAGAGAACAAATAAATATAAACTCAATAAAAAAAGGGGATTCAGTCAGGGTAAAAACCAATAAAAATATTCAAGAGGAAAAATCATTTGTCGCTGAATGGATAAGGGTTATCAAGAGCTAGATTTAGCCATAAGAAAAAGCCTTCTCATTAAAACAGCTACAGTAACAGGACCAACACCCCCAGGTACAGGCACTTTCAATTCAAGACCTTTTTTTATCTCATCAAAATTAACATCACCCATAATCTTATCTCCTTGTAAAGAAAAACCTGTATCTAAAACAACTGAACCCTCTTTAACCATCCCTTCATTAACTAAATTAGGTTTGCCAGTTGAGGAAACAAGTATATCAGCTCTCTTAGTGTGCTCCCTGAGGTGAGAAGTTTTTTTGTGACATACAGTAACTGTCGCACCTCTATTCATAAACATTATCGCCAACGGTTTTCCTACAAGACTAGAATGATTAATTATTACCACATGTTTACCTTCAACTCTTATATCTTTAAAATTTAAAATTTCAAAAACAGCTTGGGGCATACACGGACTGAAGTTCTCAACACCCTCAAGAAGTCCGCCTCTGTTTTTAGAAGTGAGACCATCAACGTCCTTACCTGAATTTATAACCTCTAAAACCTTATACCTATCCAAATGATTATATAAAGGGAGCTGGACAAGGACTCCGTCAACCTTCTCATTGTCATTCAATTTTTCTATAGACTTCTTTATCTCAATTTGCCTTACTCTAGAAGAAAACTCATGAAGTCTACAGTCAAACCCCAGCTCCTTACACTTCTCCTTCTTTAGTTTTGTATAGACTGAAGAACCCTTGTCAGGACTTGCTAAAATAATATCCAACCTCGGGCTCACACTTACTTCGGAAAGCTTACCTCTTATTTCATCATATATTTTTTTAGACAATGTTTTGCCTTTGAAGGTTTGATTCATTTTCTTCAATTTTTAATTCCAAGACATCTATTATGTACTTAGCTACATTCCCAGGCTTTCCCTCACTTGGAAAATGGTGCATATCAATATAAGGGTTGTTATTTGCCTCTAAAATACTAATAGACTGCACCTCAGAACTATTTTTCGAGTTTTCAGCTATAAAATCAATACCTAAAATTGGTTCTCCTATTTTTTTAGATAATTTCTCTAAAGTCTCTATACACTTATCAGAAATATTATTTACAGAAGCTACATCAGCTCCAGCTAAAAGTACATCTTTAGGGTGAAGCTCAACTATCTGGCCCTTTTTTGGAATGTCACCCAGCTTAAACCCTTGATCATTAATATAGTCTTGCAAAAATTGATTTACTTCAATTTTATGCAAGGTTCCAGCCTTATTGTGCCTGCTAACTCGCTCGGGTTCATTGTTCTTTTTCTTTATAAGCTCCAAAACACTAGATTTTCCATCTCCCTCAACAGTAGGAGGCTCTTTACGAACACAACTAACGAAGTTTCCTCTCACCACTAACGCTCTATGAACAAAGCCGTCCACTTGCTCTTCTACGATATACTTATAACTCACCTTTTTTGCTATCCTTATAGCCTTTTTAAGTTCTTCCTTGTTTTTAATTCCCCATGAAACATGAACACTCAAGGACTTATCGGCAGGTTTCACCACAAGAGGTTTTGAAATTTTTTTACCAGCCTCCAAGCCCTCCTCAAAAGAAGTGCAAACCAAACCTTTAGGACGAGAATAATCGTATTGACGTAAAAACTTTTTAAACAGGGCCTTATCTTGAAAATAAGGCCCTCCTCTATCATTCAGAGGGTTTATCAAAAAATTCAAAGGTAACGACCAAAAAAGAAACGATTCACCAAACCCTACGAACTTGAAAATTTCCGTTTCTTTTCCAAAGAAAAATAAGAGCCTTATCGAATATCCTCGCCTAAGACACTCTTTCACCACCACCCGGCTTCTGTTCCTAATCTTTTCGTTATCAACTTCTCTCACGTCCCGAAAACGAGCTATTCCAAAAAAATTCAAAACATTTAAGACAATCTTCAAAAAATAATTTTCAAATCTTTCCAACCAACTAAACGGAAAAAGTTTTTTAAAACCGAACATATTCTCCATCCAGCTGAACAACTTTCCTATCTTTTCCTTCAAGTGAAATTTATCCCTACCCACAGGTTTACAATGAGGACATTCATTGAAAAACATCTCTTTAACGGTAACAATTAATCAGTTGAGGACAAAAATTGACTTAAGCGAGTTCTAACGGTATTGTAAAAACACTATGAATCTAGTACCAACAGTAATCGAAGAATCACCACGAGGGGAAAGGGCCTACGATATATATTCACGCCTTCTCAAGGAACGAATAATTTTTCTGGCCGGGCCTGTCGTGGACAAAACTGCTAATTCAGTAATAGCACAGCTATTGTTCTTGGATCACGAGGACCCAAACAAGGATATAAAACTCTACATCAACACTCCTGGTGGCTCTGTTACTGCTGGAATGGCAATATATGACACTATGCAATTGGTTAAAGCTGATGTTTCTACAAACTGCGTAGGAATTGCTGGGTCTATGGGTGCAGTCCTTCTTGCCGGAGGAACTGAAGGAAAAAGATATGCCCTCCCCCACTCCGAAGTACTTCTCCATCAAGTTATGGGCGGAGCAGAGGGCCAAGCAGCCGACATAGAAATTAAGGCCGATCATATAATGAAAATCAAAGACAGAATTAACAAAATTCTATCAAAACACACTGGCCAACCCCTTGACAAAATTGAAGAGGATACAGACAGAGACTTCTACCTGGATGCCGAAGAAGCGCTTGAATACGGCCTCATAGACGACATCATCGAAAACCCTCAAGAATAAAAATTAAAAACTTTATAAAACCCGCCTGCAAATCTAGGCGGGTTTTTTATATTGAGCCTCGAAGCACTTATATGCTACCCTTAAAACGTTATGAAAGATTTAAAAGAAATAGACAGATACGTAGAAAAAGTGTTTCCATCTCGAGAAAGATTTCGCGAAAGGATCAAAGAAGAGAAATTAAAAATTTACCTTGGAATAGACCCTACAGGAGCCCACCTTCATTTGGGGCATGCAACCAACCTGTTGCTCCTAAAAAAACTTCAAGAGATGGGTCATAAGATAATATTTCTAATAGGTGATTTTACAGCGCGAATAGGCGATCCGACCGGCAAAGAAGAAACTAGAAACGCTTTAAGTGAAGAAGAGATAAAAAAGAACATGAAAAGCTTTCAAGCACAAGCTAGCAAGATTATCGATTTTGAAGGGTCGAATCCAGCTGAAATAAAATTCAACTCAGAATGGCTTGATGACTTAACCTTCAGGGAAACTATAGAAATTGCTTCGAACTTTACAATACAGCAAATGATAAAAAGAGACATGTTTCAAAAACGTTTAGATGAATCAAAACCAATAAGATTACATGAGTTTTTATACCCTCTAATGCAAGGTTATGACTCCGTAGCAATGGAAATAGACGCAGAAGTAGGCGGCACGGATCAAACCTTTAATATGCTCATAGGAAAAGATCTTCTTGAGGAGTACAAAGAAAAGGAAAAATTGGTAATAACTACCAAACTGCTAGAACATCCTAAGGATAAGAAGAAATTAATGAGCCAAAGCGAGGGAGAAACAATAAATTTGGATGATTCTTCCTCCGAAATGTTTGGTCAAATAATGTCTCTAGACGATGAAGTTATGTTTCAAGTAGCCAAACTCAGTACAGAAATGTCTTTGCAAAAAATCCAAAAACTCAAAGAAAAGAAGGCCAAAAAAGCTAAAATGGAAATAGCCTTCGAAGCAACAAAGCTTTACTACAAAAAAGACAAGGCACAAAAAGCAAAAGAAGAATTCAAAAAAGTATTCGAAAAAAAAGAAGAACCAGAAGAAAAACCTCAAATAAAAGTAGATAAAGAGAAAATAGATATTGTTGACCTCATCCAAAAAGCTAAAATAAAAAGCAGGTCAAAAGCAAAAAGGTTGATAAATCAGGGGGCGGTCAAAATAAATGGTCAAAAGATAAAAAACTTTTCTAAAAAAATTAAAATAAAGGATGGGGATACTCTGCAGATAGGCAAAAAGAGGTTTTTCAAATTATCAAAAAATTAACCTTTTTAATTTTGTAACTTTATATTAGAAGCCACAAACTTCTTGTCGTTTTTAATATTTTCCGAGGCTTCTATCGACACGGATTGACCCTTCTTAAGCTCTTTGATGCTTATTTCCTTATTTTGGGGGTTAAGAACATTAGTGGATTTATTAATCAAAACAACAATTTCCACTACCCCGCTCGGTGGGATAACCTCAAAGTTCGACCCGTCTGAATTAACTATTATTGCATTTTTTTCTACTTTGACAGCCTTGATTTTGCCAGAAGTGTTGAAAACAACTGGAGGAAGTGTTTGTTTTATTAGTTGGGGTTCAACTTCTTTTTCGGCTCCTTTCTTCTTTTCTTGTTTTTTGTCATCTTTTTTCTTTTTATTCTTGTCTCCTTTTTTGGTTCCCGGCTTCTTATCCTTGCTCAGTTCAGGACTTTTTAAATCGTCTCCCTTATCATCAGTAGAGGTGTTTACTTTTACTTCCTTTCTTACAACCTCCTTCTTAACAACAGTAGTAGTAGAATATATAAAATCTCCGATTTCATCCTGATTGCTTTCTGTAGAAGTAGAATTTTTCTTAAAAACCTTAGCAACATCTTTAGCAGGTAAAATGCCGAACAAGGCAAAAAAGACTATCACCATCACTACAAGACCAACTAAAGTTACCGAAAGCATTAACCTGACCGTAGTTCTCATTTTAAATTTAAATTAGAAATTAATTTATTTTATATGTTTACTCTCCCCAAAATTAGGAACTCCTGCTTTCACTCCAAACTCTTTTTTTATCTCTTCGGCCAATTCTTTTGACTGCCCTTTTTCACCCTGCACTACAAAAACGGACTTCAAAGAGTTGCGAGAGGAGCTTACCCAATTCAAAAGTTGGGGTTTGTCAGCATACGCAGAATAACTCTCCATAGACTCAACTCTAGCATTAACTGGAACTTCATCTCCTAATATTTTAACAGAATCAGCTCCGTCCAGAATAGCTCTCCCCAGAGACCCTTCAACTTGGTAACCTACAAACAATATAGTACTGTCAGAGTCAGGTAGATATCGCTTTTCATGATGAATAATCCTTCCACCCTGAGACATACCGGAACCCGCTATTATAACCTTGGGCTTAGAGATGTTATTTATATTCCGAGAAGCCTGAGAGTCATAAGTTTTAGTCAATTGTGGAAACTCCAAAAAAGAGCCATCTTCTTCTACAAAATGTCTCGCCTCTTGATTGAGATAATCTATATATTCTTCATAAACATCCGTTAAGTCTATAGCAAGCGGGCTATCAAGAAAAATTGGGACCTTGGGTGTTTCATTTTCATGTATAAGTTTATGAATATGAAAAAGTAAGTCTTGAGTCCGCTCCATAGCAAAAGATGGAACCAATAATGTGCCTCCTGCATTCATTGTTTTTTTGATAACTCCCCGCAACTTATCCTTAGCTTGCTTTTCTGATTCGTGAATTCTCCCCCCATAGGCTGATTCAACCAAACAGACATCAGGCTGCAATTCAGACATATCCTCTCTTTGTCGCAAAAGAGGGGCGGGAGAATTTCCCAAATCACCGGAAAAAACCACTGATTTGCCAGCAGAACTCACAGAGATAAAGCTCGAACCAAGTATATGACCAGCCCGAAAAAACTCAACCTCAAAAGGCCCCAAATTAAAAGGTTCATGAAAATCTCTCACCTCCCAAAACTTAAACAGATTCTGCAGGTTGTCTTTGTTGCAAAAAGACTTTCCTTCGACAGTATCAGAACTATTACACAGCAAGTTCATAGAATCTTCCAAAAGATAACGCGAAAACTCTCTTGTAGGTTCCGTAGAAACCACGACCCCCTCAAAACCATCACTCACTAATTTTGGCAAGCGTCCCGTATGATCCACATGGGCATGAGTCACGAGCGCATAATCAACATCTGCCGGGTCATAAGGAAAGGGTTTAAAATTAACCTCTTCAGAAGAACCGCTACCTTGAACAAGACCACACTCTACCAACAACTTTCTCCCTTGAGACTCCAAAAGATAGTTAGCTCCCGTTACTGAACCCACACCTCCATAGAAAGTTAATTCCATAAATTTAAAATTGCCTTCTTAAAAATTAAATATAATTTAAAAAACTCGAAATTAGTAATAATTTACTACATTATAAACCCCAACCCAAAATTGAAAAACCCACACTAGCCCTTAATCACTGACAAAGGTTTCATTTTTGCTACTCTGCTCGCCAAATTAAGATTTTCTACTACTCTAACTACCTCAGAAGGGTCCTTATAAGCAATAGAAGCCTCTTCTGCTAAACCCGGCATTGAATCCGCTCTAATATCTATCCCTCTATCTTCAAGTTTATCTCTTAAATCCTCTCCCCATACCTTCTTTTTAGCCTTTGTCCGAGACATAACTCGGCCAGCTCCGTGACAACTTGAGCCAAATGATTTTCTCATTGAATCTTCCCTGCCTACTAACACAAAAGAAGGAGTGCTCATAGAACCCGGAATCATTACGGGTTGGCCCACTTCTTCATACACTTCAGGCGTTTCAGAATGACCGGAAGGAAAAGCTCTAGTGGCACCCTTACGGTGAACTATTACCTCTTTAAAGCCTGAACCAACTTTATGATTTTCAACCTTGGCCAAATTATGAGCTACATCATAAACAAGGGACAATTCACCCCTAACACTCGACATTTTTTCCCCAAAAGTTTCAGACCAAGCCTTACGAACAAGATGAGTAATGAATTGCCTGTTCGCCCATGCAAAGTTTGCAGCTGCTGCCATCGCCTTCCAATACTGGCGCCCTTCTTTCGATTGGAACGGGGCGCAAGCAAGCTGATCATCTACTAAATTAAGGTTATATTTATCTAGAGATTCAAGAAACTGATCAATATAATCTGTGGCAATCTGATGCCCAAAGCCACGAGATCCGCAGTGTATCATCACTACCACCTCATTTTCTCTAATGTTCATAGCTTCAGCTGATCTTTTATCAAAAATTGTTTCAACTCTTTGAACCTCAAGAAAATGGTTGCCGGACCCAAGAGTGCCGACCTGATCTGAGCCTCGTTTCTTAGCCCTTTGAGACACAAAGCTCTTGTCAGCTTCAAGCAATTTCCCGCGCGATTCACAAAGAATCTTATCTTCTTGAATTCCATAGCCATTTTCAAGCATCCAATCTACCCCGCTTTCCATAAGAGAGTTCAAATCATTACGGCTCAAATTGATATGACCGCCTTGCCCTACTCCCGAAGGAACATACTCATCTAAGTTATCAGCAAATTCAGATTTACGCTTGCGGAAGTTTTGAAAGCTTTCTCCGGTTTTTATCAACCTGACTCCACAATTAATATCATACCCTACAGCACCAGGTGAAATGATTCCCTCATCCAAACTGAAAGCGGCTACTCCGCCCACCGGCATTCCATAACCCTGATGAGCATCAGGCATGGCAAAACTTGCTTCCTC
>JBDGRM010000023.1:4783-13789 GCA_042218035.1 Candidatus Magasanikiibacteriota bacterium | reverse complement strand
AAAAGACATCCGGTTCATAAGAGGAGCTTCTTTTGGTTGAAAAGTTCCAACTACCTCATTCGGTAGGGGCAAAAAATATAATTTTTTGCCTTTACCCCCATTTGTTGTTATAGTAAGCAAGGTTAGTATTAATAAATAAAGCCAATTAAATAAAAAAATGGAAGAAGCAAAAACATACAAAAATATAAACATCTCCGAACCCGAAGACGGGGTTTTAGAAATTGAGGGAGAAATTAAGGCCGACGTTTTAGAGGAACACAAAGATAAAGTATTGGATGAAATTCAAGAAGAATTCGAGGCAGATGGCTTTCGAAAGGGAAATGTTCCAAAAGATGTTATTGAAGAGCGAGTCGGTGAAGAACATATATTAAATGAAGCTGCTCAGTCCGCTCTCGATGAGGCTTATTCTCAGATAGTGAGAGAGCATGATTTGGATATAATGAGCAGGCCTAGAGTTAACATTACAAAGCTTGCGGCAGGAAATCCTTTGGGTTTTAAAATTAACGTTGGCACCGTTCCTGAGATGGACCTACCCGATTATTGGGAAATTGCAGAAGATGTTCGAGAAAGCCGTGATGAAACTCCTGATGAGGTTTCATCCGAAGAGGTAGATAAGGTAATGAAATATGTGCAGGCTCAACATGCTCAACAGCAGGGAGAAGACGGTGGTTCTCAAATTGCTACTCCTGGTAATGATGCCCAGGCTGGTCAAGTTCCCGAACTTACGGATGAATTTGTTCAGCAGATGGGTGATTTTGAAAACGTAGCTGAATTCAGAAAAAAAATAAAACAAAACCTCCAACAGGAAAAAGAAACTCAAGAAAAAAGAAAAACTCGAGATGAGATTATGAAAAGATTGATTGAGGAAACGGATATAGATGTTCCTGAAATAACTATTGAAACCCAGCTCCAGTCCAGGCTTGAACGTCTTAAGCAAAGTCTTGAAGAAAAGGATTCCAGCATGGAAGATTACTTGGACAATATTGACAAGACGGAAGAAGAATTTATTGAAGAACAAAAGCAAGCACTTGAAAAACAAATAAAGTCAAAGTTAATTATTGAAGCTATAGCCGACGAGGAGGATGTAGAAATTGATGAGGATGAACTGGAACGCCAAGTTAACATGCTTAGAATGAGAGATCCGGAAGCTGATCTTGAGGTTATAAAAGCTCAAGCCGAAAAAAGCCTTCAAAATGAGGAAGTTTTGAAAATGCTTGATGGAACTGCTGGAGAGGAAGAAGAAGGTGAGGCCGGAGGTCAAGACTCTCCAATCGTAACTCCTTAATTTAGGTAACCCGTAACCAGTAATTAATGATTATGGATAACGAATAAATAGAGAAGTTTCACGATTTGAAAGTTTGGCAGGACGGTTATGATATAGCTTTAGAAAATTATAAAGTAACGGATAATTCCTCGAAGAGAAAAAGTTTAGTCTTGTAAGCCAGACGAGAAGATGGCCTTCTTTCTGTCACTGCAAAAATTGATGAATTAAGCGGTTTAATTAAGTCACTTAACCAAAAAATTTAATTTTTAACCAGTCCAGCAAAAGCTGGACCTTCTTGGTTATTGGTTATTACTTCTTGGTTCTTATTTAATTAAAATTATGAAATTAGGAGCTCATTTATCTATATCTAATGGTTTCTCCGGAGCTGTAAGAGAAATTCATGAAATAGGTGGTAATTGTCTCCAAATTTTTTCTTCCCCGCCTCAAAGTTGGCAGGAGCCGGATATTGAAAATATAGATGTAGAGGAGTTTCAGAGTGTCAGAAAAGATTTGGGTGTTGATCCGTTTTATTTCCACGCGAGTTATTTGATTAATTTAGCTGATGACGGCCGGGTAGGTCATCTCAGCAAAAAACTCCTTAAAAAAGAGCTGAAAGTTGCTTCAAAACTTGATATAAAAGGGTCTGTTATTCATGTGGGAACCTTCAAAGATCGCTCGAATGAATCAGTGGTCGGTCACGAAGATTTTGGCATATTGGTAAACAATATTCAGGAGGTTTTATCGGACAGCCCGGAAGACACCCTTTTTCTAATAGAAAATTCAGGTAATAGAAAAGTTGCTAAGTTTTTAGAGGAGATATCCGTATTGCTAGCTGAGCTGGAAAGTGATAGAGTAAAAGTGTGCCTTGACACTGCTCATCTGCATGGAGCGGGTTATGATTTGAAGTCAAAAGAGAATTTTAAAAATTTTCTTGAAAAATTTAAAGAAACGATAGAATTTAAAAACCTTGAACTTTGGCACTTGAATGACAGCAAGGCAGAATTTGGCTCGTTTCGGGATGAGCATGAAAATATTGGGGAAGGTAGGGTAGGTTTGGAAGTTTTTGAGAACATTTTGAATCACGAAAAGTTCCGAGACTTACCTTTCATTATTGAAACCCCCGGCTTTGACGAAAAGGGTCCGGACAAGAAAAACCTCGACAAACTTAAAGAGCTAGTAAAAAAATAACAAAACAAAGATTCATTCATATGTCTAAATTTAAATACATAATTTATACGATTTTTATTGTTTTGGTAGCTTATTTAGGTGTTAATTATTGGAGTAATTTTTCAGGGGCAGGTCCTGCAGTAACTCCGCCAAAAGGAGATATAGCTGAAAAAATTGAAAGCGGAAACTCTCCTTTGGATGTACCAAAGAATTTCGACTTGAAAGTTTTTGCAAAAAACCTACCCGGAGCCCGTGTTATGGTTCAAGATGGCTTGGGTAACTTTTGGGTTTCTCAAACCTCGCAGGGAAAGGTAACTTTGATTCAAACAAACGAAAAGGGTGAGGTCACCGAAAAGAAGGCGATTTTCAAAAATTTGAATAAACCCCACGGCTTAGCTTTAGACCCGAAAAACGGAATGACTTTGTATATAGCAGAAGAGGGTAAAATTTCAAAAGTTGAGCTGTATACGGAAGACAGCCTTACAAAAATAGCTGATTTACCAACAGGAGGAAGGCACACCACCCGAACAATAAAGTTTGGTCCGGACAACCGTTTATATGTATCAATTGGCTCTTCTTGCAATGTATGTATAGAAAAAAATAAAAAAAGAGCCGCTATTTATTCAATGAAAAAAGACGGCTCTGATTTTAGGAAAGTTGCCGGTGGACTTAGAAACGCAGTTTTCTTCACCTGGTCGTATATTGACGGTTCGATGTGGGCAACTGAAATGGGCCGAGACAACCTTGGTGACACCTTGCCGCCGGATGAGATAAACATAATAAAAAAGGGCAAAAATTATGGTTGGCCTTACTGTTATGGAAAACAGGTGAGAGACAAAACTTTCAAACCGGACAAGCAATTTGATTGCTCAAAGACGGAAAGGTCCTACATTAACCTCAAAGCTCATGTAGCTCCCCTGGATTTGGCCTTTGTGCCCGAAGAGGGTTGGCCCCAAGACATGTGGTACGATCTTTTAGTTGCTTATCACGGCTCTTGGAACCGGTCCACCCCGGTTGGTTACAAAATTAAAAGAATTAAATTGGATGACCAGGGTAATGTGCAAGGAAAAAAAGATTTTATAACCGGTTGGCTTGATAAAGACAGCGGAAAAAGCTGGGGCAGGCCTGTTGGTTTTTTGGTCCGGCCGGGAGGAGTGATGTATGTAACTGATGACAAAGCGGGAGTTATATACAAAGTTACCTATAACCAAAATAAGAATGAAGGTGAGTCTACCGGTAATGATTTGGGTAAACCGGTAACCTTGGAATATCCCACTAAAGGAGCAAAGTTGGGAAAAAGCTTTGTTGTAAAAGGCTCAGCTAAAGGAACTTGGTATTTTGAAGGAAACTTTTCTGTAAGGGTTCTGAATAAAAACAACCAAGAAATTGCTTCAGCTAGAGCTCAAGCGCAAGGTGATTGGATGACGAAAGAAATGGTTCCCTTCAAAGCTGAACTGACTTTACCTAAAAAAGCCTCCGGCAGCGGTTTTTTGGTGCTAGAAAAAGCAAACCCTTCCGGTATTCCCGAAAAAGCTGAATCAATAAGAATTCCCGTTAATTTTAACTAATAATTTTACTTGACAGGGATTAATTCTTTTTTAAAATTATCTACTAAGATGACTAAAGCAGGAAATAACAATCGCACCGTTTCCATTACTCGCAATTATCTTTGCGAGTGGGTTATGCTGTTTATTATTGGGTGCGGTTGGCGACTGTGATTTTTTAATTTACATATAAAACACAGTCTCCAACCTTCTCGGAAGAACCCGGGAAGGTTTTTCTAATTACTCAGAACCCATTCAGTGAGTCATTCCAAAGATTTAGAAAAGGGAAAAGTTTATATAATCACTGGCTCACCGCAAGGGAAGCTCTAAAAAGTCCAATTTCTTCGTCATTTCTCAGAGCAGTATAGTATACAGCCCTTCGTCACTCCTCGAACTTGAACTTTTTAGAAGCTTCTGAATTGGGTTCTGAGAAAGGTATTGCCTTCATTGCTTCAAGATTTTTATTCAAATATCAAATGTCAAAAATCATCGTCAATAGTTAAATGTTGAGTTTTGTTATTTAATCCGGATTTGATGAAAGCGCTTTTGAGCGCTTTCATCAGCTCCGGATTCGGGGGCTGAAGTGCACCTTAACTATCCTAAAAAATAAACAGAGTGTCATGCGTTGCCGCTTCTTTGCAGTTGATGATCGCGTTGAGCCCGTATTTTCAGTTTTGTCTGAAATGGGGTTTCCAACCTCAATGAAAAATGACTTCCGGGAGGTTCCTTCAAGTGGAATTTTAATTTTCACCAACGAAGACCTTGATGGGCAAAGTTATAGTCGTGGAGGCACGTTTTTTCACAGAGCCTCCCACCACTTTGACGGACTGGCGGAAGAGGTCACTCCGTTTTTGGTGAGATTCAAGCCGGAAGCTTATAAAAGGCTTTCTGACGGCCAAGAGTTTAGAGAAGCTGTAAGCCGAATGGCTAACAGTTTTGATCAATTACTTCAGCAGGATTTGGCAAAAGCCCAACCCCCGTGGTTTTCCGGGCATAGGAATTACATTTCCATCTTAGGTGGCCAAAACCCGCAAAAAACAAAAGCTGATTTTCAAGAATGGCTTTCCAGAGCAGAAAATAATTTCCCTGAGCCGAAAGCCCCAATACTGGATGCTCTGAGTTCCCGTTGCGATGTGCAGGGCAAAGGCTCCAACTTGGATGAGGTAGGAAAGGTAGTGACGGTTCTTTGTCCAGTCCTTCCGGATTCAGACTTTTGTCTGGATATTAAAAAAATAGAAAGGTTGGGGCACACGCTTGAGTTTTTGAATAAGGCCTCTGATTCTCGGTTGGTAATCGAGGCGTCAGTTCCCACTGCTAAAATGGCTGAATCAAATCTCTTAAAACCCTTAATTGATCCGGGTAGGTGGTCTGACCCTGAACTAAAAAAAGGTCTCAAAAAGGGGGCTAAATTCTTGACTGAAAAAGTTGTTCCGGCTCTTGAAAAAAGGTCCGGCGCTCTTTTTGTTGTTGAGCCACTTCATAAAGCAGTGAATAAAAACCTTTTGGTTAAGGGGTATGAAGAGTTTCAATCGCCGAAAGCAAAGGCGACAGTGAATAAATTTATTTCTGAATTAAAAGGAGAAGGTGAAACGAAATTTCACCTTTATTCAGAAGATAAGCTTAGAGAATATGCTTTGCGTTCTCTGAGTTTGTATTACGCTGATTACATGCGTTTTTCGAAATCAAAAGAGAAGGTAGTTCTTTTGAGTATGGAAGCAGGTAGGCTGGGCTGGAATTCAGCCTGGAATTACCTGAGAAACCTTCAAGAGCCAGCAGGATTTGAAATTTTTTGGTTGCCCCGAAATTGCAGGCAATCGTTTTCTGTTTAATGGACTGAGTTCCAAAAGGCCCTGTGAGAACAGGGCTTTTTCTTTTTGGGTAGTTATGTATTGGCTCTAGTTTGGTAGAGGTTTGAGGTTATTTACTATCTTTTCGTAATACTATACTTTATAATTGTAATAACTAGATTAAAGTAATACTTATTATGAGTAAGAAAAAGTTTAAAACCACCATAACCCAGAAAGGTCAGATGACCATACCTAAACCGGTTAGGGAAGATTTGGGGCTGGAAACTGACTCATCAGTGGAGTTGAGGATTAAAGAAGACGGCTCTTTTGAGATAAGGCAGTCTAAGAGCATGTTGGAAATAGCTGGAATGGGTGAGGCTGAAAAAGGTCAGGCTTTGAAAGCAATAGAAGAGATAGAAAAAATTATAGAGAATAAATTTTATGAAAAATTTTGTAGACACTAATGTATTTTTGCGTTTGGTAGAAAAAGAAAATGAGCAGTTTTACAAAGAGTGTTATAATTTCTTTAAGGAAGTAGAAGAGAGGAATGTGAAAATTTTAACTTCTCCCCTTGTTTTAGCTGAAATAGTTTGGGTGCTGAAAAGCTCTTATAGTAGAAGTAAGGAATATATCTTGAAAGTTTTGAAGACTGTCAGAGAAAACGGCCAGTTGAAAATATCTGATGATTTCAACCCTTCTCGGGCTATTGAAATTTTTTCTGAAGAGGATGTAAAATTCGTTGATACTTTGATAGCTTCTTTTGAGGGAGCAAAAGAGGGGGAGGTTAAAATAGTATCTTACGATGAAGACTTTGATAATATTGAAGTTGATAGGGTGGAACCGGGAGAAGTTTTTTAAAGCTGGAACTTATTGGAGTTTTCAAATTTTAAAATACAGTATACGAAATGCGGGATACGGGATAAAAGTTACCAACTATTCACTAAAAACTACAAACTAAAAATTGATGTTCGTTTCAAGACAAAAACTTCAAAATTTTTTAGACGATTATATGAATATCGATGATTTCAGAGATGATGCTATGGTTAACGGGTTGAATGTTGAGGGTACGGATGAGATTTCTAAATTGAGCTTTACCGTATCACCCAGCGTTGAATTTTTTAAAAAATCCGCTCAGTGGGGTGCTGATGCCTCATTAACCCACCACGCTCTTTTTGAGAAGTCTGATATTGAGCATGGATTGACTAACCCCCTAAAAAGGCGGGTAAAGGTTTTGATAGATAATGATATAAATCTTTTCAGTTATCACTTGCCTCTTGATTTTCATGAAGGTTTAGGGAATAACGTGGTAATTCTAGATGAGCTGGGAGCTGAATTTGTCGGGCGAGCTGGAGAGTTTGGGGAATTCGGCAACCCGTTTTTTATAGGTTCCTTTGAGGGAGGTGTAAAAAGATCGGAATTGCTAAAAAAGATGGAAGATGTTTTTGGAAGAGAGTTGGACTCTGTGCTGAGCGGAGACAATAAAATTAACCGTATTGCGGTAATTTCAGGTGGGGGAGCCGAGCCCGAATTTGTCTATCAGCTTGAGGATTTAGATATTGATTTGTATTTGACGGGAGAAATTAAAGAATTTGTGCCTACTCTAATTAAAGAAATGAACATGAACTTTGTTTCGGCAGGCCACTGGCACACTGAAACATTCGGAGTAAAAAAGTTGGCTGAGCTGGTTGAAGACAAGTTCGGAGTTGAGACGAAATTCATTCCTGTTGAAATTCAGTATTGATTATTATTTTTTAATTACTAATAAACTTAACTCATGCATAAAAATATAAAGTCCTATGATTAACTTCCCAAATGAGAAGAGCTGTGATTTCTATTTCTTCTAATATTGCTGAGGGCTCTCGCAGAAGTTCAAGGAAAGATTTTAGGAATTTTCTTTTTAATGCTTTTGGTTCTGCTTCTGAGCTTGAGTCTCAAATAGAGGTTTGCAAGTCTTTACCTTTTAGTAAAAATATTAATTTTTCGAAAGTGGAAGAATTACTTGAAGAAGTTTTGAGGATGTTAAATGTTTTGATTCAGAAACTTGAATAATTACTTACTACAAACTACAAACTAATAACTACTCACTAAAACTATGCGCTTCACAGTTTCTACATCACAATCTCAAGAAGTCGTAAACATTACTGACAGAATTAACTCTTCCTTGGGTGATTTAGAGGCTAATGAGGGGGTAGTTCACATTACCGTTTTGCACACTACCGCTGCTTTGACCACTGCTGATCTGGATCCGGGAACAGACAAAGACATGCTGGATGCCTTCCGGGAAATGATTCCTGATTTGGATTATCGCCATCCGCACAATCCCGACCACGTTGATGACCATATCCTTTCAACCCTAATAGGTCCTACTATCACTTTACCTGTTGAGGGCGGAAAGCTGATGTTAGGAACTTGGCAGGAAGTTGTTTTGTTCGAGTTCAACGGCCCCCGTGACAGAGAGCTGGTTTTGAATTTTAAATCTTTATAAATCTTGGTTCTACTTTAAAAGTCACTACTTATTGCAAACTAAAAACTACAAACTATTAACTACAAACTACAAACTAGTGGTATGCCTAAGAAAAATAAAGACAAAAAAGAGGAGAATGGTAAGTCTGGCATTGAAGTTACAAACAAACAATTTCCGGGAGAGTTTGAGGGTAGGGATGAGGAACAAAAAGAGGAAATGCCGGTATGGAAACTTTGGACTTTCCGGATTTTGAGAACTTTTGTGGGAACCGTTTTACTGATCGGTTTATTTTATATTTACGGGGGACTCAGGGAATATTTACTTATTCAAGAAACACCGAGTGCAATTGAACAAACTGAAGTGCAAAGCAAAGTAAAAGGCAAAAAGATTGAAGTCCCCTTGAATTTTTTTATTTTAAAGAATAATTTGAACGGTACAGAAAAAACCAAAAAAGAAACTAAAAAACTTGCTCGTGAAGCT
The DNA here is from genome assembly GCA_042218035.1 of Candidatus Magasanikiibacteriota bacterium. Lineage (GTDB taxonomy): Bacteria > Patescibacteriota > Minisyncoccia > UBA6257 > GWB1-50-10 > JBDGRM01. The sequence continues at coordinate 5,083 of JBDGRM010000023.1, read as the reverse complement.
AGTGAAGTTTTCGACCAATCCAAGATTGATTTTACTTTTTCTATAGACAAAAAGACGGTTACAAATAAAAAAGTAAAAGAACTTCAAAATGGACCGGACCAGTTTATAAAAAATTTCCCGAATTATAACCCTGATGAAATAAACGTTCTCCTTTTAGAAAGGTTAATGGGTATAAACGGAAAGGCTTTAAGAGGTAACAATATTATTTTGTTGGCTGATGAGACTTCCGGTTATGATTTTCGAGTTCTTGCCCATGAGATTGGCCACGTTTTGGGTTTGGGACATGTAGAAGACAAACCT
>JBDGRM010000023.1:3922-4773 GCA_042218035.1 Candidatus Magasanikiibacteriota bacterium | reverse complement strand
ATAGAATTTTAACGTTTTTTCTTCTTCTTTTTTACAAAAAAAGAAGCAAAAAAAGCAAGAAAAACAGCTGAGAATTTTTTCTTGAATAAAGACACCTCTGAAGATCAAAGTTAATTTTAAGTAAGGGTGACTGCCAGCTGTTTCGTATGATAAAATAAACATAATGATTGGTAGTCAGTAGACATTAATTTTTAGTTCCTTTTGTTTCAAGTTTTAGGTTTATAAAATGGCCCATCTAACAAAGCAACAAACTACGATACTTTCTATTTTGGTTCTTTTTATAATTGTAGAGATTGCTCTTTTTATGATTCTTAGAAGCCAGTCTCCAGTGTCGAAAAATAAAAACCAAAAGAACATTGCAACTACTACAAAAGAAGAAAAGGGAACTGCAAAACAAAGTACTACTACTAAACTTAAAGAAGAGGGTTTCACAAAATCAGTAAACAAAAACGCGACCGAAACGAAGGCTCAGGCCGAAACCAATATCTCCTCCGACCCTACGGGAAAGACCGAGTTGGGAGTGTTTGATGTAGTGGCAAGCCCGCAGGGTTACAAACCGAACAAGATTGTAATAGGAGCAGGAGATGTGGTCCAGGCAAAGCTAACTTCAAAAGGAGGGAGTTTCGACTTAACAGTGCCAAAACTTGGCATAGAGCTCTCAGCCGATAAGGGAGAAACTGAACAAACCAGCTTTCGTGTTAACCGACCCGGAACTTACTTAATTGAGTGTTCGGAGTCGTGCCCTGAATCAGGCAAGATAACAGCCGAATTGGTAGTAAAACCGCAGTAGTTCAGCAAAGTTGAAAGGGTTTTAAATTACAAATTACACAAAAACTATGCCCAAAACAAAG
>JBDGRM010000023.1:512-3912 GCA_042218035.1 Candidatus Magasanikiibacteriota bacterium | reverse complement strand
GCCAAAGCTCGGGATAGAGCTCTCAGCCGATAAGGGAGAAACCGAACAAACCAGCTTCCGCGTTAACCGACCCGGTACCTATTTGTTCGAGTGTAAAAAGTCTTGTCCGAAATCCGGCAAAATAACCGGCAGAATAGTAGTAAAACCACAGTGATAGTTCAGCGAAGTTGAAAGGGTTTTAAATTACAAATTACACAAAAACTATGCCCAAAACAAAGAAAAAAATAGATAATATAGAAGATACTTATTTGAGGGATATTATAAGTGTTTTGAGAGAATTTGGCTCCTCGAGAAATGTAAAAATTTTTCTTTTTGGTTCTTCAGTCCAAAGTAATGATTTCGGCGATGTGGATGTGGGCGTTATGGGAGATGTCGACAAAAGAGATATTCAGCGTTTGAGATCTTTTTTCGAAAGTTCTACCAATCCCTACATTGTGGAGATTGTTAATTTTGATGAAGTTGATAATGATTTTAAGAGTAAAGTTATGAATAGTGAAGTTTTATGGGTGAAATCCTAGATTCAAAATTGGAAGATTTTCAGAACGCCTTAACCTCTCTCGAATCCGTTCTGGAAAGAGAAAAGAGTGAACTGGTTAGAGACTCAACTATAAAGCGATTTGAATATACTTTTGACTCCGGTTGGAAAACGGCCAAGAGGTATTTAAAAGATGAGTTGGGAATTGATGAGCGTTCACCGAAGAAGGTAATTCGGGAACTTCGTAAAAATGGATTGATTAATGCTGAAAAAGCGGAAAAGTTTTTGGAAATGACGGATGACAGAAATAAAAGCGTTCATTCCTATAACAAAGAATTCATAGAAGGGTTGTATTCTGATATTAAAGAGGAGTATTTTGACTTGTTGAAAGATCTATATAAAATTTTGCTTCAGCGAAGATGAACAAATTTCAAGCAACAAATAGCAAATTACAATAAATGAGCGAAAAAGATAAAGACTACGATTTAGAGAAAAGAGCCTCAAAATTTGCGAGAGATGTGAGATCGTTTGCAAAGAAATTGCCGACGAACACAGCCAATATTGAGGATATAAAGCAGGTAGTAAGATCTTCTGGTTCAATTGGCGCGAATTATATTGAAGCCAATGAATCAATTAGCAGGAAAGACTTTAAACACAGAATCAAGATTTGTCGTAAAGAGGCAAAGGAAACGGCTTATTGGGTAAAATTGCTGGTTCAAAATAATAACAAAAAGTTCCGAAAAGAGGGAAAAATATTGCATAATGAAGCAATACAGTTGGTAAAGATATTTTCATCAATTTTAAATAATTCGTGAGTGAAGATTCTCAAAATAAAGTTCCTAACCGCCGAAGCTTTTTTGACTATTTATCCGGGGAAGGTTTGTCATTTGCGTTAGCTATTTTTGTTATTTGTGGTTTGTTATTTGTATTTGGCTCTTTTGGGGTTTGGGATTTGGGGTTTGATATTTGGTCCGGCCCACAAAAGGCCAGGGCTTTTGTGGGGCCGGAGCCGGGGCAGGAACCCGGCACCGGCGGTGGTCTCTTGGATGTTGACTCTCAAAGAAACATTGGCTTTGGCACAGCTTCGGCCACTCCCGGCACTGCTCCAACTAAGGAGGGGTGGGGTTATGTTTTTACCGTTGCCTCCACTTCGGTTCCCGGTATTGGTCTCGAACACACCAATGCCAATGGAGGTTATTACTGGTTTGCATCCGATGACAACAGGCTGGGTTTGTGGGATGAATCGAATTCCCGCTTTGATTTGTATATAAACTCCTCGGGTCATGTAGGCATTGGAAACGGTTCTGACAGGGCAACATCGACTCTAACAGTTTTTTCCGATGGTAATGATACATCCGATGAACTCTTTGTGGCAGGAAAGGCGCATGCTAATTCATTCAACGGTGTTGGCACTAACTTAACCTCTATTGATCCGCAAAACTTTATTTCCGGATCATCTTTTGCAAGCGGTAATTATGCTGTTGATGGAGCCTTAAAGGTTGGTACTTCTTCGGTTATTAATCCTCCTACTGATGGGCTGACAGTGAGTGGCAACGTCGGGATTGGGACCAGTTCGCCAAATAGTTTGTTGCACCTAGAAGGAAGTGCTCCTGTTCAGAAAGTTTCTTACACAGATACTGGTGGCACTTCAGGTTATGATATCCGAGAAGGAACTGAACCGAAGGGTGCTCTCCTCGTACGCGGATCTACTTATTCTACTGCAAAGAGGCAAAATAATACCGAATTGCTTTCTTATGACGGTGACATAGCCCTCGACTCAAGTTCCGCAAATGTTGGTATCGAAGACTGGGACCCTGATGCAAACTTAGAAATCAGTGCTAACGGCAATACAGGAGGTGATATATTCAATCTGAGTTCTAATGATAGTAAAGACGGTGATTTAATGACGGTTGAGCAAGGCGGCAACGTCGGAATAGGAACCACAACCCCTCAATCAGCAGTGCATATAACTTCCGGCCAGCTTAATATGGGCGGCTCGGATATAACTAATCTCAGCACCCCCGAATCTTCTGATGAGGCGGCAACAAAAGGTTATGTTGACTCAACTGTATCCGGCGGCGGTTCTTCGGGTGATTTTTCAACTCTTAGTGTCTCCGGAACTTCAACTTTGGCTGAGACGAGCGGTAGCGTTGGAATTGGAACCACTAATCCTTCCGCTCAACTTGATGTCAACGGAACCACCCGAACGAACGGAATCATTAGTGATGGTGATTTGGAAATGAGGGATAATAATATTATAGGAGGTCAAGGAATGGATATAACTCAAGTTTCTGAAATTAATGATAGTGGAGGCAGCCTTCACCTTCAGCATGTTGATACCAACTCTCGTGTAGAAGTAGGTGCAGATTCCGGTACCGTGCCTCTTGATATGAATTCCAACAAAATAGTTAACCTCGCAACCCCAACCAACTCCTCCGATGCAGCAACCAAATCATATGTCGATTCAACTGCAGGAGGAGGAGTCCCTTCCGGCTCTGACGGCCAGACACTTTATAACTCCTCCGGCGACTGGGTAGCTTCAAATAATCTTTATATATCTTCATCTACCGGTAGAGTTGGAATAGGTGTGACAGAGCCCTTAGAGCAATTAGATGTTAATAGTGGGGGGCTGAATAGAATAGCTGAGTTTGCAAGTAATGATAGCGGGGGGTATGTGGCTTTTTCAGACGGTAATACTAATAATGCTAATTATGTTCAAATAGGCGCTGTGGGGAATGATATGGTTTTGAAATCTGGAAGTTCTGAAAGGGTTAGGATTGAAAGCGGCGGTAATGTAGGAATAGGAGACACCTCACCCTCCGCAAAACTCGATGTCAACGGCTCTACTTATGCAAACACCTACTACGACAAAAACAACACCTCTTATTATTTGAATCCTTCAGGAAGTTCAAATCTTGGGGAGAC
>JBDGRM010000023.1:0-502 GCA_042218035.1 Candidatus Magasanikiibacteriota bacterium | reverse complement strand
CTCTACTTATGCAAATACCTACTATGACAAGAATAATACCTCTTATTATATAAACCCATCCAACCAAAGCAATGTAGATGACTTTCATGTGACACCGGATGGAACGGGTCCACCGAATGATCCCATGATCATGGCTTCCAATCCTGCTAATGAAGGAGATGCTTTGGGCATAGTGGTAGAGGCAGACGGTGATGGACTAAACAGCGGTGATATTCTAATGGATCTTCGAGCGGATGGAGATGGATCTGCAGCTAATGTTACAAGCACTAAATTTATAGTGGGAGGCGGTGGAGAGGTGGCTATCAATAAAAACTATGATGATGGAGACAATATTCCTTACACTCTTGAAGTGAATGGAACCATAGGAGCCCGCGGTCAGATTGACGCTAATTCTAACAAAATTGTAGATGTAGCTACTCCAACCAACGGTTCCGATGCCGCAACCAAGTCATATGTTGATTCAACCGCAGGAGGTGGAGTCCAATCCGGATCAACCTCGGGT
>JBDGRM010000022.1:41318-46807 GCA_042218035.1 Candidatus Magasanikiibacteriota bacterium | reverse complement strand
GAAACGGCTTCCGCTAAAGCTGTTTCTTTGTGTTGAATAAGTTGCTCAGGTGAAAGATGTAAGGTGGCCATAAAGGAAATGGCAACATAAATGAGAATGGCTATTATTATGGAAATATACATTCCCTTTTTCAGGTTTTTGGTTGGGTTTTTTATAGAATTGTAATCATAGGTTAAAAGTTGGAAACCCTCATAAGAAACAAAAATTATTGCAAAAGCTGAAATTGAACTCACTACACCTTTGTTAAAAATATCTAAGCTAGCTATAGAGCCATCGAAAAAGATGATTCCTAAAACAGCAAAGGCTGAAAGAAGCACTATTTTAATATACACTAAGAAGTCTTCAAAAATCCCTGAAGTCTTTACTCCCATTAAATTAACCCCCGTGATAAGGGCTACTATACCAACAGACAAAACAGGGCGAAACCAATCTGAAAGACTCAATCCAAAAATTTCTCTCAAAGCAGTCAAAGAAAAAGCTCCAAAGGCAAAGGCATACATAGCCATAACCCCCACATAACCCAATATTAAAATCCACCCGAAATACCCGGCAATATGATTATTATCCACCGTGTGCTCAATGAAAGAAAAAACCCCTCCGTTTTCTTCAAAATAACACGTCAGCTTTACATAAGAGTAAGCTGTTAAAAGTGTTATAAGGCCAGCTAATATATATGAAATGAACACAGCATTACCAGCTTGCTGCATAGCTACTCCGAGAACAGCGTAAATACCTCCCGAAACCATTCCGCCAACCCCCATAGCTACGACTTCCTTTAGTCCTAATTTTTCACTCATTTTACTCATCTTTCTTCAAGTGAACTGTTCTTGTTGGGAAGGCCATACTAATACCCTTCTTTTGAAAGCTTTCGTTTATAGCAAATGCAATCTGCTGATTTTTTTTAGCGTATAAATTATAATCAGGTTCTTGAACATAGTAGATTAACTCAAAACCTATGGCTGAATCTCCAAATTCTTCAAAGAAAATTCGATCAATTTCGACTTTTTCAATACCCTCTACTATAGTTCGGACCATTTCGGGAATTTTTTCCAATTTTTCCTGAAGGGTATCATATTCTACCCCAAACTTTAGTTCTCCTCTTCTCTTTTTCATTTGGCCAAAATTTTGAATCTCTTGAGATGTAAGCTGAGTATTAGAAAAAACCAACTCTTCCCCTTGAAGCGAGCGTATTCGGGTTGTTTTTAGTCCTATCTTTTCAACTGTTCCCATTTTATCCTTCACTTTTATAAAATCTCCTACTACAAACGGCTTATCAAAATATATAACAAAAGAATTGAAAAGATCTCCTAATATATTTTGAGCAGCAAGTGCTACAGCTACCCCTCCTACGCCTAGCCCCGCTAGTAAAGGGCCAATTTTGACTCCGAGGTTGGAAAGAACTAAAAGACCTGCAACAACCCAAAGAATGGCCTTCAAAGTCTTTCCTAAAATTTGAGCAGCTACTTCAGTTGACCCTCGAGACTCTTCCGATGTTTTTTTAATAAACTTTTTTTGGCCATAATTTATGAATATCTCCACTACTTTCCCAGATTTATAGATAAGCCAAACTATAAGAATGATGTTAAGTACGCTTTTTAACCACGGAGTTATATTAATAACCTCAAGAGAGAGATAAAAGGCAAAGAAAATAACGAAAGGAGCGTGAAAAGATTCAATTATTTTTATAAAAACATCATCAAAATTATTTTCTGTATTTTTTGACCAACTATTTAACTTACCGAGAATTGCAATTTGAATAACTTTTAAAATTGCTAAGGTACCCAGAAAAATTCCCAACGCCTCTGTTAAATCCAATATCGAATTACCTAAAATTTGGATATTCCAAAAATGCAAATGAAAAATGTTATTTAAAAAGGGTATCATAAAAACTAACCTATTAATTCATTGTATGAGTTTAGGTGATCTTTAAGGAAGCGGGAGAAAAGAAAATTTTCTTTTACGTATTTTCTTCCGTTTTCACCCATTTCTCGTCTTTTTTGGTCTGATGCAAGAAGTTCTTGAATTTTGTCTGCAAGCTCATTTCTATTTTGAACTATATATCCATTCCATCCATCTTTTATTTGTAGTTTTACCCCTGAAGCCGGTCCTCCGATAACTGGTTTTTTCTTCCATAAAGCTTCGGAAATGGTGAGACCAAAACCTTCCTTTATTGAGTTTTGAATTATAATATCGGCCGCATTTTGCATGTACATTGTAAATTTAGAAATATTTTCAATCCCATTTTTCTGCGGATCAAAGAAAAGAGAAATTCTATCACTTGATTCGACCATTTTTTGGACCTCATTAAATACTTCTTCTGCTTCTGGATTGTCTTCTGCTTCCTGCAGGCCGACCATGCTGAGATGAGCTTGGGGTTTTTCAGGTTGAATTTTTTGAAAGGCCTCTATAACCCCTTTTGGATTTTTCCAAGGGTCAAAACGAGACACTTGAACTATCAAAGGCCTTTCTTCCGGTATCCCGTATGTTTTTAGATGATCTCTTGCCTGGCTTTGAGGCACTACTTTTTGCTTTTCTTTTAGGGGGTCAATAGCTTTTGTAATAACTCGGGTTCTGTCATTACCCTTAAAATCTCCATGAATGAAGGTCGGATTAGAAAAAATATGCAAGTCATAATCCATGATCATATCTAAAACCTTGCTCCAAACTTCCTCAAAAGGATCTGACGTATCAGGATGGTTTATATAAATTTTCTTAGTATCATCAATTAAGGTCCCGGAATAAAGAACTTGCCAATCATGAATAACAAAAAGGTCTGCTTCTATTTTGGAGAGCTCTGCCCCCAGCCCCTTATTTACGCTGGTATATTTTTTCCACTCTTCTTCAGAGAGCGGTACCCTGTTTGACTGAAGTGCATCTCTCAATTTGTCGGTAATTTCAAAAAAACTTATATCTACTTCTGATGAGTCTATAGAATACCATTCAGCATCAACACCTAGAGAACGAAGGTAAGGAATAAGACTTTCTAAAAGTTCGGCTACTCCCCCTCCTCTTGGGGTAGCATTAAAGTGGACTATTTTCTTATCTTCCAAGTTTTTAGAAAATTTCTCTATTTTCTTTTTTTGAGACTCAGAAATATAACGAAAAAAATCTTTTTTATTTACTTCTCTTTCAATTTTGCGCTTTTTAATCATTTTTGTTTCTAAAAATATTACAATAAGACATTGCCCCATGAAGCCCGCTGTAATCTCCTAAACGGGCCTTTTTAACCTTTGGCGGCTCCGGAAAAACATTCAATCTCTTGGAAACTGATTCCTCTAAATAATCTAAATTAAACACATCATCTGCTATTATCCCTCCCCCTAACACAAAAACTTCGGGAGACCATAAAAGAGTTATGTTTGTGAGTCCTAAAGAAATCCAGTCCATAATTTTTTCGCACTGTTCCCGAGTTAATTCAGAGGCTCTTTGAGAATACTTTTCTTCTATTGCCCATCCTCCCGCTAAAGACTCCCAATGGCCAAATTTTCCATACCCCGACTCAGGTGATAAACCACACTTTGAGGGTTTCTCGCATTTAATTATTTGATGGCCTGGTTCAAATCCATACATGTGAGAATCAGGTTTGCCCTTTGAAATTTTGGCTCCTCCTATGCCTGTACCAAAAGCAATATACGCTACTATATCATAATCCTTCCCGGCCCCTTCATTTGCTTCTCCGAGCCCTCCCATAACAGTGTCATTATCTATGAAAACTTCTGCATCCAAAACTTCAAATATCTGCTTCTCAAGGGGCTTATCTTCCCATTGAGGGAGGTTGGGTGAACTTACAAGCTTTTTCTTTTGTTTTCCAAAAGTCCCTGCTATTCCCCCCGAAACATAGCCAATTTCATCTTTGTTGATATTCAATTCACTGCAGGCTTTTTCAAATTTTTGAACACCTTCCTTAAAAGTGTCGGGAGTATCATAAACTTCTATAGATTCTTTATTGATACTCGTCCCATCCGTAGAATAAGTAAATCTCATATGGCTCCCACCAATATCAAAAAGTAAGTACATGATTTCTATAAAAATATTAACACATATCTCTTTTCCCAATAAGGCGTCAATCTTCTATTCCTGATTTTTCAGCCCTCAATTTTTTATGATATTTTATTGCAAATCTATGAGCCTCATCTCTTACTTTCTTCAGAGTCTCTTTATCAGTCCAGTCTGGAATCTCCCCCCCTAGAAACTCATTTTTATTTCTATCAGGGCCTTTTGCTATACCTATTGTAGGAATCTCCAACCCAGACTCAGAAAGCACTCCTTCCACAGCACTAATTTGCGGTTTGCCTCCATCTACTACTATTAGGTCTGGGTAAGGCCATTCTTCGTGTTTTAATCTTCTTTCTAAAACCTCTTCCATCATGCCGGGATCGTTTTGTTTTTTGATGGTCTTAATCTTAAATTTTCGATAATACTTTTTGTCAGGCTTTCCGTCCTTAAAGGAAACCATGGAACCAACAGCAGAAGTGCCGGAAATGTTCGAAATGTCATATCCCTCTATTCGAAAGTCTCTTGCTCCGTCAAATTTTGTTATTCGGGGCTCCGATATCATGCCTATATCTCGAATGTGTTGAAGACTTTTAATTTGTTCCTTTAATTTTTTAGCTCTTTCAAAATTCCTTTTATTGCTGGCCTCCTCCATTTTCTTTTTCATTTCCTCTATTAACTCTTCTCTTTGGCCGGAAAGAACTTTCTTTAAGTTTTTTATATCTTCCATATAAGCTTTTTTGTCTGCCTCCCCTACACATCTTCCAGGACAAAGGCCGATTTAAGCATACATGCACTCTCTCTTTGCTGAACCTATTTCAGATGGTTTGTGGGTGTTGTATGGAAAGATTTTTCTTAAAGTCTTAAGTGCAGAACGAATATCAGAAGCATTCGTAAAGGGACCAAACCATGAACCTTTTCCTTTGTTAGCAACCTTACGAGAACCTCTAGAAAGTAAAACTCGAGGATATTCTTCAGAATCTTTAATCCTTACCCATAAAAAGCTTTTATCATCTTTTTCGCGGATATTGAAAGGGGGCTGATGTTTTTTAATTAAATTAGCTTCTACTATTAATGCCTCGAGGCTTGAGTCAGTTTTCTTGTAGTCAATGTTATCTATTCTTCTAACTAACTCTTCAGTTCTTCTTTCATGAGCTCCAGTAAAATAAGAGCTAACCCGCTTTTTAAGATTAGCAGCTTTTCCTATATACAAAATCTGATCATCCGAATCTTTCATTATGTAAACCCCGGGAGTTTCAGGAAGATCCTTATATAAATCTTTTTTGTCAGATTTGTTCATGTGAATTCAGGTTAACACCAAATTAACCTTTTTTCTAATTTTATCGACGTCCGACGTCGATAATTTTTGCTTAGATTGCCTTGCACAAAGGGATTAGCGACGTCAGACGTCGCTAATTAGACGTCGCTAATTTAAAAACGGCCGCAAAGGCGGCCGTTTTTAAAAGGAAAAATTTAGAAGTTTAAAAAACGACGTT
>JBDGRM010000022.1:0-41308 GCA_042218035.1 Candidatus Magasanikiibacteriota bacterium | reverse complement strand
TTAAAAAGAAAAAATAGGAATTCAAGAAATATACTTACCTTGCTGTTTGGAGGGTTACACTATTTTCTGATATCTCTCTTCTATTTTGTCCCAGTCGACTACACTCCACCAGTTTTCTAGGTACTCGCCTCGTTTGTTTTGATATTTCAAGTAATAAGCATGTTCCCAAACATCTACCCCCAGCAATGGCTCTAGATCGTTTGATATTGGATTATCTTGATTTTTAGTTTGTACAAGCTCTAAATCTCCGGAGGGATTAGCCACAAGCCAACCCCAACCCGAACCAAAAACGCCTGAAGCAGTATCTTCAAATTCTTGCTTGAATTCATCAAACCCACCAAACACTCTTCTAATCACATCGGCAAGTTGTCCGCTTGGTTCGCCCCCACCATTAGGGCTCATAGATGGCCAAAAAAGCGAATGGTTAAGGTGGCCCCCACCAAAATTCCTTACCTTCGTTCTCACTTCTTGTGGAACATCATCTAGATTGGAAAGTAATTCTTGAACAGATTTAGAGCTAAGCTTATCATATCCTTCTAATGCTTTATTTAACTTATTCACATAGCCTTGGTGGTGCTTGCTATAGTGAATCTTCATTGTCTTTTTGTCGATGGGCGGCTCTAAGTCGTCATAATTATAAGGAAGTTCTGGTAATTGAAACATAACCGATATAAAAATTAGTAAAATATTTTCGACCTTTTCTTTACATTCATCTTATCTTAAAACTGTAAGAATAAAAACCTATCTCAAACTTCAACTTATTGAAAGATATCACGCAGATAATCTCCGGTATAAGTTTCTTTGCGAGCAACCTGCCTGGGGGTTCCTTCGGCCACCACTTCTCCTCCATCCTTTCCACCATCAGGACCCAAGTCTATTACCCAATCGGCAGATTTTATTACATCTGGATGATGTTCAATTACTACCACCGTATTTCCTCTGTCCACCAACTTTTGAATTACTTTTATTAATCTCTTTACATCATGAAGGTGAAGACCGGTAGTTGGTTCATCCAAGAGATAAATGCTCTTTTTTCTGTCTTTTTTAGCAAGCTCAGAGGATAGCTTTACTCTCTGGGCCTCTCCTCCTGAAAGTGTGGGTGAGGGCTGACCCAAACGTAAATAACCCAGACCAACTTCTTCTAAAAGATCGAACCTGTCATCCAGCCAAGGTATATCATCAAAAAACTCACTGGCTTCTTCGACCGTCATCTGTAAAACGTCATAAATATTTTTACCCTTGTACTCCACCTCCAATGTTTCTCTGTCATATCTTTTTCCCTCACAAACATCGCATTCTACATACACAGCGGGCATAAAATGCATTTCAATTTTTATGGTGCCGTACCCCCTGCAGTTTTCACAGCGACCGCCCTTAACGTTAAAACTAAATCTTCCTTTTTTGTACCCTCTTACTCTTGCTTCTTCGGTGGAGGCAAAAAGATCCCGAATGTAATCCCACGCCCCAGTGTAAGTTGCAGGATTGGAACGAGGAGTTCTACCAATGGGAGACTGATCAATGCTCACTACTCTATGCAAATATTCAAGCCCTAAAATAGAATCAAAGGAGCCCGTTTTGTGGCTTGCTCCATTTAGCTCATTAGCAAGATGTTTATGCACTACATCATAGAGAAGGGTTGACTTTCCGGAACCGGAAACACCGGTAATAACGTTAAGTCTCCGTAACGGAATATCCACATCAATATCTTTAAGATTGTGCTGGCTCGCTCCTCTAATTTTCAAAGAATCATGCTGATCTCGCACTTTTCTTTTTTGGTCGGGTATAGATATTTCTTTGTCTCCTCTCAAGTAATCCAGTGTCAAAGATTCTTGGTCTTCATCTTCTAAAATTTCAGGCATTTTACCGTCAGCTACAATTTCACCCCCGTGTCTTCCAGGGCCGGGACCTATATCAACCAAATAATCTCCTGACTTTATGGTATTCTCATCATGTTCAACTACTAACACGGTATTACCCAAATCCTTTAGATCATGAAGAGTTTCAATAAGCCGAGCATTGTCTTTTTGGTGGAGCCCTATAGTAGGCTCATCTAAAACATACAAAGTTCCCGTAAGGCCGGAGCCTATTTGGGAAGCCAATCGAATTCTTTGAGATTCACCACCAGAAAGAGTGCCTGCTTTTCTGTCTAGGGTTAAATAATTAAGCCCTACATCCAAAAGAAACTTTAGCCTATTTTTAATTTCCCGGAGCGGAGCTGATACGACTTCCTGAAATTTTTCATCTTCATTAGTATCAAGCGAGTCAAAAAATTCATGTGACTCTTTAATAGACATGGCAGACACCTCCGCTATGTTTTTTCCTTCAAGCAATACATTAAGTGCTTCTTTTTTAAGTCGCTTCCCTTGGCATTTTTCACATATCTCATCGGATTTTTTCTCAGCCGTTCCCAACCCGTCGCATTCATCGCAAGCACCGTAAGGGCTGTTAAAAGAGAAAAGCCTTGGCTCTATCTCCTTGAAGGTAAAGTCGTCTCGAGGGCAAGTGTGTCTAGAGGAGAGTGTCTTTTCTTCTTCTCCTACCTTAATGATTACAAGACCGTCTGATCTTTTAAGAGATCGCTCAATGGCCTCACTTACTCGTCTTCGGTTATTTATCCTCAAGGTCAACGCCGTAGGGAACTCTGTCAGATAAAACTTCTATTGTATGTTCCTCATCTTCATCCAGCTCTACTCTATCCCTTAAAGACTGAAACTCCCCATCTACTCTAGCCTCTCTAAAGCCAGCATCCAATAAGTCATAAAGCATTTGGTAAAATTCTCCCTCCTCTTCCCTTACGATTGGGGAAAGTATCTCAAGAGATTTTCCTTCTTTTTTTTCGGCAAAATCCAAGGCTATGTCCACTATTTCTTGGACAGTCATGCTTGTAATAGCAGAGCCGCATTCTGGACAATATGGTTCACCGGCCCGAGCAAATAATACCCGCATATAATCATAAATATCAGTTATGGTAGCAACCGTGGAACGAGGGTTTTTGGAGGGCGATTTCTGGTCAATTGAAATTGCCGGAGAAAGGCCCACTATTTCATCTACATCCGGTTTGTCCAATTTTGCTAAAAACTGACGAGCATAAGAAGATAAAGATTCAACATAACGTCTTTGGCCTTCAGCAAAAAGAGTATCGAAGGCTAAGCTTGACTTCCCCGAGCCGGAAACACCGGTAAAGACAACCACTTCATTTTTTGGAATTTCAATATCTACGTCTTTAAGGTTATGTTCTTTGGCTCCTTCAATTTTTATTTTGTCTTGGCTCATATTTTTTAGTTAATTATTATAATTTTAAATAAATAGATTATTTGAAAGCCAGCATCAGAATTCGTCCAGAAAGTTCTCAGAAGTTCAAGGTCAAGGACTGACGAGGAGCAGTATATTATAATGCTCCGAGGAAGGACGAAGAGATTGGGCTTCTGAGGGCTTTCCCTACGGACAGTCGGCCCATTTCTATAAAAATTATTCATTCCTATCCTATCCTCTAATCGGCCGGCTGCTGGTCGGATTCTGATTTTTGTTTCATTAATTCTTTAATTTCGTCTCGCAGAGCCGCAGCTAATTCAAAGTCCAGATTGTCGGCCGCTTCTTCCATTTCTTTTTCTTTCTGTTCAATTAATTTTTCTATATCTTTTCCTTCTTCGGGCAAAGGCTTATTTTCCAACTCTAGCACTTCATCCATCTCAATTGGGGCTATATCAGAAATTTCTTTGTCAATCGTCTCCGGCTCAATATCATGCTTTTCATTGTATTCAATTTGTTTCTTTCGTCTCCGCTCAGTTTCTTCCACTGCGGCTTCTATAGAGCCGGTAATTTCATCTGCATAAAGCACAACTTCTCCTCTCACGTTTCGAGCTGCTCGACCTATCACCTGAATCAAAGAAGTTTCTGAACGCAAGAAACCCTCCTTGTCAGCATCCAAAATAGCAACTAAGGAAACTTCCGGGAGGTCCAGCCCTTCTCTCAATAGGTTAACCCCCACTACTATATCGTAGTCACCTTTTCGGAGTTTAGTAAGGATTTTGATTCTATCTATGGTATCCACCCCGGAATGTATATAAGCAACGCTCATTTCCTTGTCATCCTGCAGATAATCGGTTAAATCCTCGGCCATTTTCTTTGTTAAAGTAGTCACTAAAACTCTGTCCCCTTGCTCAATTCTCCCTTCAATTTTTTCAATAAGATCATCAACTTGGCCCCGAGCGGGCTCTATTGTAACTTTTGGGTCCACAAGCCCCGTAGGTCTAATAATCTGCTCTACTACTTTTTCGCTAACTTCTTTTTCATAATCATCAGGAGTCGCTGAAGTATATATAGTTTGGTCCGTTTTCTCCTCAAATTCCTCAAACTTGAGAGGTCTATTCTCTAAAGCTGAGGGAAGTCTGAATCCATGCTCAACTAATGTTTCTTTTCGAGAGCGGTCCCCTGCAAACATACCTCCAATTTGGGGCACCGTTACATGAGACTCGTCTATAACAGTCAAGAAATCATCGGGAAAATAATCTATTAAAGTAGCGGGAGGATCACCGGGTTCCCGGTCGGACAAATGAATCGAATAATTTTCTATTCCGCTGCAATATCCAACTTCTCTAATCATTGCAATGTCATTTTTGGTTCTCCTTTCAAGTCTTTCAGCTTCCAAGTGTTTACCTTCATTTTCAAGCTCTTTCAGTCTCTGCTGGAGTTCTTTGTTTATTTTTTTAATAGCCTCTTCCCGTTCAGGCTTTTCAGTAATAAAGTGTTGGGCGGGTGCTACATTAATAACTTCTGCAGTTGGTGTTTTACCAATTTGAAAGCCCTTTACCGGATCAACTAAAAATATCTCTTCAATTTTGTCGTCTTTATTCAAATCAATCGTGTAAATCACTTCCTGGTTCGTGGGCATAATTTCTAAAGTGTTACCCTTCAACCTAAAAGTACCTCTTTTAAGATCAGAGTTAGTTCTTTCAAATTGAATTCTCACTAACTCTTTCGTTAACTCTTGGCGATCAATCTTTTCACCTTTTTCTAAATTAACGATATGCTTTTCGTATGACTTTGGAGCACCGAGTCCGTAAATACAGGAGACAGAAGAAACTACTATTACATCTTTCCTTGTTAAAAGCGAGGTAGTGGCCGAGTGACGTAATTTATCCACTTCGTCGTTTATCATAGCCTCTTTCCCAATATAGGTATCGGTAGTTGGTACGTACGCTTCCGGCTGGTAATAGTCGTAATAAGAAACAAAATACTCAACGGCATTATGAGGGAAAAGTTCTCTTAATTCATTACAAAGCTGGGCTGCCAGAGTTTTGTTGTGGGCTATGTAAAGTGTTGGTTTTTGAATTTGTTCAATTACATTAGCCACGGTAAAAGTCTTTCCGGTTCCGGTGGCTCCGAGTAACGTTTGATGTTCATATCCTTTATTAATACCATCAACCAGTTCCTCAATAGCTTTTGGCTGATCGCCAGCTGGTTTAAAATCAGCCTCCAATTGAAATTTTTTATTTTTTCTTTTCATAAAAAATGAAATGCGCCCCTTATTAAAAGCAAGGGGGTGTAAGGTAACTATTTACTTAAATTAATAGCTTACTTTAAAAACAGGAGGTTTGCAAATTTTCTGATAAAAAGACCTACTTAAAAGCAAATTTAAAACCTCCCTTTTCGGGAGGTTGAGTTTTCCTGTTGGGGGCCGAGGTTATTATTCACCTATCACTCGGTTTTTTCTTTGTCTTTCTCTTCTTCTTCACCCTCTTCATCTTCGTCGGTATCTTCTTCTTGGTCATTCTCGGAAACTTTGTCCTTCTCTTTTTCTTTTTCTTTTTCAGTGGAGTCTTCACCTTCTGACTCTTCTTCTACTGCTTCTTCTTGCTTTTCTTCTTCGCCTTCAAATTCCTCTTCCTTCGTAGAATGAACAGACTTTTTGCTGTCTTCAATGACCCCGGCTCTAACCAGGAGATTGTGAGCCGCGTCCGTTGGTTGGGCTCCCTCCGATAGCCAGTAGTCAGCTCTTTCCTTGTCAACATCAAACTCATCTTCACGTCGGTTTATCCATCCGAGGTCTTCAATAAAATCACCATCATGTTTCGATTGTTTTTTATCCACTACTAAGCGGAATGTTTTTTGTTTCTTTTTGCCTTTTGGTCTTAATCTAATTGCAACCATAATTTTTAAGTCATTAAAGTTAGTTATAGCTGTCAACTAAAAATAAAGGTTACAACAATCAATAAAAATAATCAAGGTAATTTAGGTGCTGGAGACCGGTGACAGAATTTCGGAACCCTACGATTTGGTCTCGCCTTTTCGGTGAGGGAGAAGTGTGAAAGAGGGGTAGTGATTTTTTCGGACATTCGGCTAAGCTCAGTCGAAGCCTTGGAGAAATCACCTGTGGTTTTGTCGAGAAGTTTTTGTAGAGAATAGCCAACTCTCTCACGCTGTTCTGGATTCTTTTTCGGTATATTCTTGAGCTTCTTCTAATTTCAGTGATACTACTTTTGATACTCCATCATCGCCCATGGTTATTCCATACAATGCATCTAAAGATTCCATGGTTATCCTATTGTGGGTAACTATTATAAATTGGGTTGTGCTCGAAAACTCATTAATTAAATCAGAAAATCGTTTTGAATTTATATCATCCAGTGCAGCATCTATCTCATCAAGAATAAGAAAGGGAGGTGGAGATACTGAAATTAAAGCAAAAAGTGCCGCTATTGAAACGAGAGTTTTTTCTCCTCCGGAGAGCATATCTAAGCCTGTTACTTTCTTTCTAGGTACATTGAGATCAATTTCTACTCCGGCCTCTGCCTCTTTATATTTGTCTATTTCTTCACCTTCGTTTTCTTTGTCGGGTTTCTCCAATTTTAAGCTGGCCTTGCCGCCCCCAAACATCAACCGGAAATAATCATTAAATTCTTTGTTTATATGAGAGAATGCATCTTTAAACTCATCATGAATTTTATTATCCAAGTCAGAAATCAAGTTCTTTAAGTCTTTATGCGCTTTTTCTAAGTCTTCCTTTTCCTCTTTTAAGGATTCATAACGCTCTTTAGTTTCTTCAAATTCATCCAGCATAGAGGTGTCCACTTCTCCTATAGCTGATAATTTTGAGCTGAGTTTATTTATTCTTTTTTCTATTTTATCCCAATTTTTGTCTTCTTGTTTAAGGTCTTTTTCTTCAGAAATTTCTTTTAATTTTTCAATGGAAAAACCGAGAGAGGTCCATTTGTTTTTTATTTCTTTTAATTTAAACTGAGCCTTTTCTTTGTTTACCGATTCACTTTGAATTTTTTCTTCTGTTTCTCTAAGTGAGGTTTTTCTTTTCTCAATTTCTTCCATCCTCTCTCTAAATTCTATATTCTGCTCTTCCTGGTTCTCCAACAAAGAATCTTCTTTTTTTCGGAGCTTTTCTATCTTCTCATTAAGCTCTTTAATCTCCGCTTTAATATTCTTTATTCTATCCTGAAGATTTTTGTGTTTTTCTTCCTTTTTCTCTTTTTGCTTTTCGTTTTCTTCCTCTTCTTGAGTAATAATTTTCTCAAATTCTTTTAACCAATTTCGAAGTTTGTTCAGAACCTCATTAAACTTCTCTTCTTTATAAAGTGGTTTAATATCGTCAAGAAAGGTTTCTATTTTTTCGGCCATAACAGAGGGTTGAGGATAATTCTGGCTGGACTTTTCAGATTCCTGAGCAATGTACTTTTCCTTAGCTTCCACCTTGGCAAGCTTTCTCTCGAGTTTGTCTCGCTTCTTTTTAACTTTTTTTGTTTTTTCTCTTATCTTTTTAAGTTCTTTTTTTTGGGGTGAAGGCTCTTTTATTTCCTCAAGCTTATTTTCGAGTCTTGAAATTTTTTTCTTCTTTTCTTTTTTTCTTTTCCTCAGTTCAGAAAGTTTATTGTTTGTTTTTGAAAGCTTTGTTGTGAGTTTTTGAAATTTAAAGGAGAAATAATCATCAGAAAGCTCTTCAAGTTCCGATTGCACCTCTTGTTTTTTGTCCCACTTTTCTTTTTGTTTTTTAAGGAACTTAAGGTGTGGTTTAAGTTCTGAGATTTTAGCTCTTATTTTTTCTAAGTTGTCCTCAGTCTTGTCGAGTCTCCTTTTTGCCTTTTTCTTTTTTATTCTGAACTCCTTGAGTCCTAAAATTTCTTCAATCATCCTCCGTCTTTCTTCGGGTTTAATCTTTACAAAAACATCGGACTGTCCTTGCCCTATTATCGTAAGCCCTCGAGAACCAAGTTTTGCTCTGGCAAATATAGGCTTAAGGTCTTTCAGTCGAACTTCTTCCCCGTTAAGAAAAAAGTCAGAGGTGCCAGAGCGGTCTATTTTTCTTGTAACCGACACTTCATCAGTATCTAGGGATAAAATTCCTGAACTATTATCAAAATGAAGAGTAACTTTAGCAAGTCCGGCTGCTGATTTTTTAGGGGTGCCGGCAAAAATAAGATTTTTTAAAACATCCCCCCGCAAGTAGCTTGCTCCGGTTTCCCCAAGAGCCCAGCGAACTGCGTCTATTATATTGGATTTACCAGATCCATTCGGACCTACAACACCAACTAAATCTTCGCTAAAATCAAGTACGGTTTTGTCAGCGAAGGATTTAAAGCCTTGTAGCTCTATTTTTTTTAGAAAATTATTATTCTGAGGCATTTCTTTTATTAACTTCTAATTTTTTTCAGTGCCTTTTTTGCAGCATCACTTTCCGCCTCTTGCTTTGAGGCACCCCTGCCTTCGGCTATAAAGTCCTCCTGGAAATATACTCCGACTGTAAATGTTTTTTTATGTTCCGGACCTTCTTGCTCTAAAACCTTATAATGTGGCGTTACCTTCTTTTTTTCTTGAACTACTTCCTGCAATACACTTTTTGGATCTTTGTATAACTCTTGGTTTACAATTTTTTCAAGGTTAGAAAGGATAAATTGTTGAATAAAATCTTTTGCTCTGTCATAACCCTTGTCTTTGTATACAGCCCCTATTAAGGCCTCTACTGTGTTTGCTAAAATAGCCTCTCTAGCTTTTTTTCTTCCTTCTCTTTCGCCTTTTGAAAGAAAAATAAACCTTTCTAATTCAAGTTCAGAAGCAACCTTGGAAAGCATATCATGATCCACTAAAGCTGCTCGTATATTGGTTAATTTCCCCTCTTCAAAATTAGGATACTTATCAAAGAGGCGGTCCGTGACTACAAGCTCAAGCACTGCATCACCCAGAAACTCTAATCTTTCATTATGATCCGTTGGCCAGTCGGCGTGTTCATTTAAATACGATCTATGAGTAAGGGCTTCTTTTAAAAGTAAAGGGTCTTCAAATGAGTTATTTATTTTTTTCTCTATTTCTTCCATTTCTTTTTAGTCTTCACTTTTCTGGCTTTCACCCTCTTCGCCCTCTTCATCTCTCATTTCTCGATAAACTGTTCCCAAGACTCCATTAACAAATTTGTGAGAGTTGATTCCTCCAAAATTTTTTGCTAGCTCAATGGCTTCATTGATAGCAACCTTTGGAGGAACCTCTTCTTTATCTGCGTATAAAAGTTCATATAATCCGAGTCGGAGTGCATTTCTATCCACTATATCAATTTTATCCAAAGGCCATTCGGGAGCTGCTTCTTCTATAATTTCATCAATTTTTTCTATTTTATCCTTTACTCCTTCCGCTATCTTCCAGGCAAATTCCGGTTCATCAATCAGATCTCCTTCAGGACCTGGAGAAGCAAATTTCTCCATATTTCTCTCCATTATATCTTCCAGATTTACTTCTCTGTTATAAAAGTCCCACTCAAAAAGAGACTGAAAAACAACTTGTCTGAGGAGGGAACGGGTAGCCATTTTTATTTAAAGGCAAAATTATTATTCACTTTCACTGGAACCCTTTTCTTGGCTTTTATAAAAGCCACAATTGTCACAAATTCTGTGTGATAACCGAGGTGCTCTGCAATTCGGGCAAGGAGAAATATTTTTCTTCTCTACATTTTTTTGGGATTGTCTTTTACCTACTTTTCCTTTTGAGTCATGTTGTTTTGGAACAGCCATAATAAAAATGATTTTAAATTTAAGTCACTGAAAATAATTGTGACCTTTCAAAAAGGCCGTGTCAAGTTTTAATTTTTTGAATAAAAGTCCTTCTGTGATATTTACAGGGACCGTTTTTCTTTAATAATTTTTCATGTTCTTCTGTGCAATAACCTTTGTGTTTTGCAAATTTATAATCTGGATACTTTCTAGAAACTCTTATCATGGATTGGTCTCTTTTAACTTTAGCAACTATAGAAGCTAACTTAATTGATTTCCTTTTCTGGTCCCCTCTAGTAATCACTTCATAATCTAAATCTTGAGAATTTAATTTTAAAGACCCGTCAAGTACAATTTCTACTCTTTTTTGGTCAATCTTATTCCGGTCTATGACTCTATTAACAGCTCTGGTCGCAGCTCTACTGGCAGACTCAAATACATTTATTCTATCAATTACTGTTGGCCAAACACTGGAAAACTCAAAATTAATAGAGGAATTTCCCTTAATATAATTCAGCCATTCTTCCCTTTGTGAAAAAGTATACTTCTTTGAGTCTCGAAGCCCGGAACGAGGAAGGTTTTTTAATGAAAGAGAGGAGGGTACCAAAACAGCGCCGGCGGTCACAGGACCACCTATTGCTCCTCTGCCCGCTTCATCTACCCCTATTATATATTTATCCATTTTTAAAAATTAGTCGCTCGTTAATTTTTGCCCGTAGAATTTAACTTCTCTATTTTTGCAAGAAATTTGCTATTGAGATCGTTTATTTGCTTTCGTTTCTTATTTACCTGTTTCAATTTTTCTTGAAGGGAGACTTTTTTAGAGGAAGAGTTTTGGGCAATAGCTTTATCAAGAGAATCGAGGAAGGTTTTAATTTTTTGGCTGTAATCTTTCATTTCTTTGGTAAGCTTTATCTCTAATTGGAGGGCCTCAGAAACAGTCTTCTTTTTTGGGGAATCAGGTGCTTTTTTTAACAATCTTTTTAATTTATCTAAAGAGCTTGAAAGGTTGTCGGCTACCTTTTTTATTTTTTTATTTTTTCGGCGCGTTTCTTTTAGCAGGTCTAATGAGTCCTTATCTCGACCTCTCAAGTCAAGGGTGTTTATTTTCCTTATATTGTCATTAACTTCTTTTGTAAGCTTGACTAATTTTTTGTTTTGCTTGGAAGATTTTTTATAAACTTTAGTAAAATCTTGCGATACATTGTTTCCAGTAGACCTTTTAATAAACTCAAAACCAAGTATAGCCAAAACCGTAACTAATCCAATTAGGCCAATTACTGACAATTTCTTTATTATTCTTTTAGTATATTCTTGCATGAATCTTTTAGAAGTATAAAAAATTTACACGTTTATTTGAAGAACGGCTTGCTTTGCAATATATTAACAAGTAAGTAAGTGGGATTAGTTTAGCTGGCAAAACACGAGCCTTCCAAGCTCGAGTCGCGGGTTCAAATCCCGCATCCCACACCACAACCCAATCAGTGATTCAGCAATCCCAGAATTAAAAAGCAAGAAAGGATATTTTTTATAGAAGATAAGGCTGAATCAGCCTAAAGGGAAAACCAATAACAGGTCAATTTCTTCGTCACTTCTCAAAAGTAAGGAGATTATTACGCGAGGAGTTCCTCAAGGTAATTTATAAGAACTAAATTGACCAAATTAACTATGGTAGGAAGCAATAAAAAGTAAACTATAAATTTGAATAGCTCTTTCGGCCACTCCTCTTTTCTATTCAGTTGTAAGGCTCGAAAACCTAAATATAAAAAATAAATAGCGGCCCCCAAAGGAATGAGGGTGAAATATGAAAAGAACATAAGATAAAAAACCCAACCCTGCTCTTGTATAAGGACAGGATTGAGCATGAACTGCCACCCTGCATACAAATCCAAAAGCACAGCGTAACCAAAAATTAAGAGTTGAGCTATGGTAAATTGTAAGGGCACCCAAAACCAAACCCATCTACGCCAGGAGATATTAAGAAAAGTACAAACTTCATCATCTTCTATTTCTTTGAACTTTTTTCCATATCTTGCTCCAAACTTTGAGGAATGCCATCCAACTGTTAAAACCAAAATAAATTCAATAAAAAGCGCTACAAAGCTAAGAACTGGAGTGAGTGTGTTCAAAACCACAAGAAAGTGATATCCAAGAACCACAGGTAAAACAGCAATTATTCCGTACTTGCCGGACTCTTCTCGGGCTACATATCCAGCGCTAGCTGACCCAAGAGAAATAGCAAGAAAAAACACAACAAAAAAGAAAATAAGGGAATTGTTTGTCCAAAAATTAAAAATGCCCCGTAACAGCTCCAAAGAAAGGAAGCTTGCTCCTATTTCTAACCCATTCATAACTGATATTGTGACGACGAAACCGATTAAAAAAGAAACAAGCTGTCGGGAGGGCATTAATTGGTTGTTTTCATTTTTTCCTTTTCCATCTGACATGATTTAATTATGAAATATTTTTTTATTTTTTGCAACCTTTGAAGGGGTTTTAAAAGGGGTTTTAGACTTTAAAAGTTTATTTTAGAGTGTGTTACATGGGTGTGTTACGCTTTAGATAGTGATTTCGTTACAATAAATACACAAAAAAGAAACAAAATCGTAACTCGTTCGTTACCACATATGAAAGAGGAGAAGTTAGTAAAAAAAGCAAAAAATGGTCATTCCGAGGCTTTCGATAAGCTTTATGAGGATAATATAGAGCAGATTTATCGCTTTATATACCTCAGGGTTCGTAGAAAGGATAAAGCAGAAGATATAACACAGAAAGTTTTTATCAAAGCTTGGAAAAATATAAGCAGTTATGAGAGCCAGAAAGGGGCTGGATTTCACAGTTGGCTGTACCAAATTGCAAAAAATGCCGTAATAGATCATTATCGTACCAATAAAGATCATTTGAATATTGATGAAATTCCTGAAGATGAGGTTAGTACTCCTCCGGACAAGCACAAGAAAGAAATGGACAAAGATTTGAAGTTTGAAAAGGTAATGAAGGCCTTAGAAGAGTTAACGGAAAATCAACAAAATGTAATAGTTTTGAAATTCATTGAAGAACTTTCTAACAAAGAGATAGCAGATATATTAAATAAAAGTGAGGTGTCAGTACGAGTAACCCAACATAGAGGGCTCAAAAAACTAAAAAAGATTCTTAACTCAGACGAATCTCAAGAAGATGAATAAAGAAGAAATAAAAGAAAACTTAAAAAAGCTACGCAAAGTAGAACCCGACAAAGATTTTGTCGAGGGTACCCGGCGATTGGTTTTGGCTACAAATCAAGAAAACCAAACCTTTTCAAGGTTCCCTACTTGGTCAATTGCAACTGCGGTTGCCACATTTGTTTTAGTAATAGGAATAACTTCGGGCTCTTTCTTGCAAGATACCAAACCAAAAATATCTTCCTCTTTAAATTCTCAAAATCTCCAAAAAGAACTTAAAAGTCTTAGCCTAAAATTAGAAAAAATAAATTATCATCAGGAGACAAACAGAACTATAGCCACAGCCCTAAATGAAATTACTTCTTCTAAGGCTAATCATCTACAAGGATCTATTTTAAAAGAAGAGGTTAACCAAATAGAACAGTTTGAGAATAAATATAAAACGGAAAAAGTAAATAAATTGCTAAATAGGGTAATATTTTAAAAATCATGAAAAGAAGAGTTTTACAATTTATATTAGCTTTGTTTTTAACCGCTCCTCTTTTTTCCGGGATTGCTATGGCTCAGTCGCCTCAAATAAAAAAGGATTTAAAGAAAACAAAAAATAGTGTAGATAAGTTAATTCAAGCTAAAGATGAAAATAGCTCTTTAAGCTTAGGTTTGCGAATTAAAACCCTAAAAAATGTTATTGAACTCTCAAAATCTGAAGCAAAAAATTTGAAGATTAGTTTATTGGCTTTGAATCTAAAAAATAAAAAAATTATTAAGTGGAGGAATGATACTATAAGCAAACTCGAAGAGGCAATAGAATACTTCAATAAAAAGAAAAAATTTATAGACAAGAAAGAAAACCAATTGGATCTTGGGGAGGTTAAGGGACTGGCTAAAGAAATAAAAAAATGGAGACAAGATTATTATGATGATCTCAGAAGAGAGGTACAGAATCTTCTTATGATTAAACAAGAAGAAAAGATAGTGAAGACTGCCCAAAAGAGATGGAGTAAAGTTAAGCAAGATGTAAAGTTGTTGGAAAGAGCTGGTTATGACAGCCCAAAGTTAAATAAGTTTTTGAAAAAATCAAAGAAATTTATAAATAAAGGTGTGGAGCAAAAGAAGAAGGCGATGGAATTGTTCTTAGAAAAAATTGAAGAAAAAACCAGCACCTCTACCCCTTCTCATCGTTCAACTTCCACTACCTCCTCTACTAAACCCAGCACAGAAGAAAAGGCCACTACAACAAGGTCTGTTAAAGTGCCTACTACCACCAACAGTAGCAACACAACCACCAGCAAAATGACTTCAGATTCTAACCAGGGGTCTTCTACCTTGCCTCAAAAAACTAATGATAGTTTAGACACCTCAACATCATCCCCCTCTATTAAAAATACTACCACTAGCGAAGATTTCAGTACCTCAACCCAGAAAAGCAAAACACATTCTACAAGTTCAAAAAGTGCTCCGAAAACAGCCTCAACAACTTCTAATAATATGAAAATGGAAAGTAGAAGTAATAAATCTGTAAAAACCTTGGTAGAATCATCCTTAAAAAACATAAAGGATGGCTACCAGGTTTTTATAGAGATGAGTAACTTTGTGAGGGAGTTACTCAAAAATTAGGTCACAAATTTAAAGGACCAAAAAGAAAAACCCCCTTGAAAGGGGGTTTTTCTAATTTTTATAATTCTTTTTGTTTTATTCGACAGCTTCTTTTAGAGATTTCCCGGCTCTAAATTTCGGTAGGTTTGAAGCCGGAATTTCCATTTCTTCTCCTGTTTGAGGATTAACTCCTTTTCTGGCAGCTCTTTCAGTTACTTCAAATTTTCCAAAACCTGTAATATTTACTGTTCCTCCCTCGGCAAGCGTTTCTGTAATTTCGTCAAATACTGCGTTTACAGCTCTTTTTGTTTGTGCCTTTGAATCAAGATCTGTTCGTTCGTAAATTGCCTCTATAAATTCCGTTTTATTCATCCTTTTAAAGTAACGAGTAAACCCTACTCGTCACTGATTATTTTGCATCGACCTTTGTTAGGCTTTTTATCTATCTTAATAATAACATACTCAAAGTATTTTACACTACTTGGCGTGTTCAACTGCTCTTACCTCCCTGATTACAGTTACTTTAATTTCTCCGGGGTACTGTACGTCAGATTGAAGCTTATTGGATATCTTGTTTGCAAGTTGAAGTGTACCATAATCATCGACCTCTTCCGGCACCACAAACGCCCTTACTTCTCTACCGGCTGAAAGGGCATAGGCTTTTTCCACCTCTTCAAATTCATTGGCTATATTTTCTATCTCCTCTATTCTTTCAAGGTACTCATCAAGTGTATCCCTTCGAGCCCCAGGACGAGCTCCCGAAATTGCATCTGCAGCAGCCACTATGTAAGATTCTGGAGTAGCGAAGGGGTAATCTTCGTGGTGCGACTCCATGCCTTTTATAACTTCTTCTTCTATATCATACTTTTTTAGAAGTTTTCGGCCTAATTCAACATGAGTTCCTTCCACCTCATGGTCGATGGCCTTACCTATATCATGGAGGAGGGCCGCTTTTTTTGTTGTTTCTACATCTATTCCAAGTTCAGCAGCTATAGTTCCTGCAATATGAGTCATTTCAATCGAGTGATCTAAAACGTTCTGACCATAACTGGTTCTGTACTTTAATTTCCCGAGTAAGTGGATAATCTCATCAGGTAAATCAAGTACACCCGCCTCATATGCCGCCTCCTCTCCTACTTTATCTATGTGATTCTCCAATTCCTCTCGAGCCTCTTCTACCTTTTCTTCAATTCGGGCAGGTTGAATTCTTCCGTCATCTATAAGCTTTTTCATAGCAATTTTTGCAAGCTCTCTTCTTAACGGATTAAAGGAGGATAATGTAATGCTTTCCGGGGCATCATCAACTATCACCTCTACTCCTGTTTGTCTTTCAAAGGCCCGGATGTTTCTTCCGTCTCTGCCGATTATTTTGCCTTTCATGTCTTCATCCGGGATAGAAATTGTAGTCGTGGTTATATCACTTATGTGATCTCTAGAGTATCTTTGAATGGCGGAAGTGACTATTTCAAGGCTTTTTTCCTTAATTTTTTCTTTTTTCTCGTTTTCCAAATCTATCATTTTCTTGGAAATCTCTTCTCGATACTCTTCTTCTATCTCTTCCATCAATTGCTCTTTAGCTTCTTCTTTGGAGAGTTCGGCCATCTCTTCCAGTTTACTATTCAAATCTTCTCTCATCTCCTCTATCTTTTTTTCTTTCTTTTCTACCTTTTCAAGTTTTTCTTCATATTCCTCTTTTTCCTTGTCTATCTCTTTTCTCTCCTCTTCTATTCTTTCTTCTCTTTTGTCTAACCTCTCTTCTCTTTCTTTAAGTTCTTCTTTCTGTTCCTTCTTTTCATCTTGTATTTCTGAAAGTATCTCCGCAGCTTTATCTTTCGCTTCTAAAACTATATCTTTTGCTTTTTCTTCCGCTTCTTCTAATTTTTTCTCTGCCTTTTGACGTGCGGATTCTTTTTTGGAGTCTGCCAAAAAGGTGTCGAGAAAATATCCACCTCCAATGCCTGCTATTAAAGCCACTACCACCAACAAAAGGTTGGGGCTTAACATAATTTTTTTCGATGGATTGATTAAATATCGACATTTTAAAACTCTTTAAACGGCTTAATTGCATGGTAGTTAAAAAGAGAAACCCCGTCAATAAATATGCATTCACCCTTATCAAAGGGAAAAACAAAAGGCTGTTTCTAAGAACAAAATTTGATAAAATGGAATCAGTATGAAAAATACGATAATGGTAATATTAGATGGTTGGGGAATAGGTCAGGAAGATGAAGTTAACCCAATTTATACTGCTAAAACTGAAACTATTGATTATTTAATGAAAAACTTTCCGGTTGGCTCTCTGAAGGCAAGTGGTCTTTCAGTTGGGCTCCCCTGGGGAGAAAAGGGCACTAGCGAAGTAGGTCACCTAACATTGGGAGCAGGAAGAGTGGTTGATCAACACTATAAAAAAATTAACAAATCAATAGAAAACGGGAAATTCTTTAAAAATAAAGCCTTAAAAAAATCCTTTAAACACGTTAAAAAAAACAGCTCAAGCCTACACTTAGCCGGGTTGCTTACAAAGGGTTCAATTCATGCTTCAATTGATCATTTAAAAGCCTTACTTCAGATGGCAAAAAAAGAAAATGTATCAAGAGTTTATCTCCATCTCTTTTTAGATGAGGCTCCCTCTTCTCCTGAGCCCATCCCCAAATTGATAAAAGAAATAAGAGATGAAACCCAAAAACATAAGACGGGGAAGATTGGTAGCTTGTCAGGTAAATACTATGCGCTGGATCAAAATAAAAATTGGGAGAAAACGAAAAAAGTATATGAAGCAATGACCGGCCAAACAAAAACCAAAAAGGTTAACGAAGTTTTTAAAAATAGCAAACAAAAAGATTTAAAGGAGAATTACATAAAACCTACTACTATTCATGAAGGTGGAGCTGTTAAGGAAGGGGATGCTTTAATATTTTTTAATCTGAGAAAGGATGGTATTAACCAGCTTGCTCAAAGCTTTTCAAATAATAATTTTCAAAAATTTCCCATAAAAGACCTTAAAAATCTTTCTATAACTACAATGACTAATTACGGATCTGAAGTATCTTCTCATGTTGCTTTTGAAAGGACAAAAGTAGAGAATACTTTATGTGAAGTTCTGTCAAAAAACCAAAAAATGCAAATAAAAATAACCGAAACCGAAAAGGAAGAAAACATAACTTACTTTTTTAATGGAGTTAAAAACAAGACATTTGAGAATGAGTACAGAATACTTCTTCCTTCTGATGACTTGGCTGACAAATCGGAAAATCCTCGCATGAAAGCACGCGAAATAACAGATAGAGCTATTCTTTCTCTAGAGGAGGGTAATTTTTCTTTTATGTTAATAAATTATGCAAACGTAGACATAATGGCTCATACAGGTGAATATCAACCAACAATAGATGCGGTAGAGTTCTTAGACCAACAGTTATCAAAACTGGTAAAGGCAGCTCTTAATAAAGAGGCTAATTTATTAATAACATCCGATCATGGAAACGGAGAACGTTTATTTGACCCCCAAACAGGAAAAGAAGAAACGGAACATAGTACCAATCCCGTTCCTATTCACCTCGTTGGAAAAGAGTTCGAAAGACGGTCTTCAGAGAACAGAAAAATTCCAAAAGTAGGTATGCTTTCAGACATAGCCCCTACAGTACTCGACTTAATGAATATTAAAAAACCGCGAGAAATGAGTGGGAATAGCTTAGTAGACATCCTGTGAATTAGTCTTTCGATTAGTAGAAGTAGAAGACTTATTGTAATTGTTCGGATCCACTTGCTTGTCTCTTTTTTGTTTTGAGCTAGGAGAATTCTGTTGAGGGCTTGTTTGCGAATTCGGGCTTAGAAATAAAAATGGTGAAAATGCAAAAACCATAAGAATTGCAAGAAAAAAGACTACTCCTTTTTTTATTTTATCTTTCATATTAGTTGTTTTTGAGGTTTCTGGGTATCTTCAAATTTTATTTCAACTTTTTCTTCAGTAGGTTTATTTTTTCTGGGAATAAGCAAGTGTTCTTTTGATATTATTTGATCAAACAGTTGTTTTGTAATTCTTACATCTTGAATACAATACTTTTTCAGCCTTTCCATTTCTCCGTTCTTGTAAAGCTCAATAGCCTTCAGTCCGGATACTTCACTTTTATCCAGTCCCAAATTTGCTTTTCCCAAGTCACCTAAACCTACTTTGCTTCCGTACTTTTGTTCTAACTTTTCTAAAATATCAAAATGAGGAACAGCGCTCAGTTTATAATTAAAATACTTATCCAAAACAGGAACATCAAATGTTTTACTTGAAAACCCTATTAATGGGTCTGCATTTTGCATAAGAGGCGCTAGCTCATCAATTTCTTCATTTTCAAAGCACATGTAACTATCCTTTTCATACGAATAAACACCCACTACGGAAACTTTCAAGTCTTCTAAATTATCTCTTCCGCCTACATCATTGAACGAATTTTTTGTTTCTAAATCAAAAACTATTTTACTCATAATTATCTAAACTTTAGATTAAATGTCTCAAGTAATAAAGGTTTTTTAGTTTGTCTTTTTTAAAGTTTGAGTGCTGGTTTTGATGAAAGCTTGGAAACTTCGCATCTTTTGCTATACGTGTCTGTCAGCCACGGAACTTGCAGCATAACTTTCCGGTTTTGTTTTTGCCTCAAAGTCATTTGCTCTAATCATACCAACAACCTCTTTTATAAGCTTTCTAGAGGGTCCTTGTGTGCCTACATCGACATGTATTTCAAAGTCCCAATTTCTAGATTCTATCTTTTCTTCAAGTGAACCCACAATGTTTTTGGCTGCCTCAAGAGAAAGCATCACTTCTTTTAAAATTCTTTCTCTCATATTAAAGTAATCTTCTTTTTTCTCTAGCCTTCTCCAAAAATAACGTCCTCCTCTACCTTTTCTATAAACAACGATTGCAGTTACAAAATCAGCTTTGTTCTCCTTTATCCCTTCAGAGTCCGTTCCTATTATGACTTTGTAAGATTTTTGAGGCGAATCTTGGATAAAATCGGTTATCTGAGCTGAGACTTCAGAGATATCCAGTTGCAAACCTGAAGAGGTGTTAAATGTCTTTTTAGCCATCTTTATAAGAACCAGAGCAATTATTAAATGAGTTTATTGAATTTTACCATTAAAAATTAAAAAAGCAACCTGTAGTTTTATTCACTTTCCTCAATGACCTCTTCTTCTTTTTGGTTTTCAACTTCTCTTTCTACTTTCTCCTCAACTTCATGAAAACGAAAAAGTGAAAAAACTAAAGTAGCCCCCAAAGTTATTCCTATTAAATTAAAGAAAAACAAAAGAAAGTTTGAGCGTATCATCTCTACATCAAAAAAACTAAAACCTACCCCTATGAGAGAAAGTGGCGGTATAAGCGCTACTGCTATGGCAATTCCCGGCATTATCCTGCTCAAGCCTTTTCTAGTCCAGGTAAAAGCTGCTACGAATCCGGAGACTAATGCAACTAAAAAGTATAGAGCGGCTCCGTTTAAATTATCAGCTAAAGAAAAAAGATCAGTAGGATCATTGCCTGTCTTTCCAAAAAGAACTCCCACCAAAAAAGAAACTCCTGCTATAACAATAATAGATTTTCCCAAAAACAGGCTTACTCTTTTTATAAGTTTAAAGTCTCCTATTGATATACCTAGAGAAACTAGAAGAATAGGGGTGATAAGAGGAGTTACGATCATACCTCCCATTACTATAGGTGCGTTAGACAAAAGAAGCCCAGCGGCAACAATTAAACTCGAAAGGACTAACAAGGTGTAGTAAAAACCGTCGGATTTTGACCTTTTTATCAACTCCTCCACTGTTCTGTATTGGTCAAACTTTCCTATCGTAAAAAGCCCTTTCATAGTTTTAGTGTCTTCCTTTTCTTGGTTTTGGTTCATAATTAAGTTAAGTTAACTTTTATTACATCTCTTTATTATTATAGGAGATGGGTCTTTCTGCACCCCAAAGAGATATCCACCACCAAATGAAGCCGAGCCGATAAGAGCTACTATCATTATTGCTATAATCCAATCTTTGTCTATATTAATTTCAATATTCAGCTTCTCAAAAATTGACATGGAGTTTCTATATGTTTAAATTTCTATTGAGGTTGGCAAAATTATACTTTTTAAATACTAAATAAAATAAAATGGCAGAAGTAAAAGAAAAAGGAGGTTATGAGGGTTCAGGAGATTCTAAATCAAAAAGATTAGGTGTAAAACTTTTTGACGGTGAATCTGCTGATCCTGGTAATGTAATTATAAAACAAAGAGGAACTAAATATCACCCCGGTTTAAATGTTAAGAAAGGGGGTGATGACACTTTATATGCTAAAGAAGGAGGTACCGTTAAGTTTGAAACAAAGAAAAAAACCAATTTCGACGGCTCCCAAAAGAAAGTGAAAGTAGTTAACGTAGTGTAAGTAACGCTATTTCTTTTAATCAATAAAAAAGGAGTGCTATTTTTCCTCTTCTTCAGAGCCATCTTGAGATGGCTCTTTTTCTTTGTAGTCCTCAATAGATCCATCTTCAGGTTTTATCAGGATAGACATATAAGCGTTTACTCCTTCACCTAAATTAAGCTTTACTTCATGCTCTCCTATCTCTCTTATGGGATTGCCTATTTTTACAGAGACATTTTCGACTAAGCCTTCTTCTGACAACCTTTCTTTAATATCAGCGCTTGAGACGGAGCTGTATACCTGGCCCTCTTCTCCAGTTTTAACCTCAAAAGAAAATGTCTTACTTTCAATCTGGCCAACCTTCTTTTTGAGCTCTTCAACTCTTTCCTGTTTTTGTTTTTCCCATTTTTTCTTTTTCTCTTCCAGGCTTTCAAGAGCTTCTTCAGTAGCAGGCTTTGCCAACCCTTTCGGAAGTAGATAATTTCTAAAATAACCCATAGCGACCTCTTCTACATCATATTTAGATCCTAAGTCAGGAACGTTATCAAGTAATATAACTTTTATTTTTTTCTTAGCCATATTTTTTATAGATTTAATGTTTCGCTAAACGGTAG
This sequence comes from Candidatus Magasanikiibacteriota bacterium, assembly GCA_042218035.1. Lineage (GTDB taxonomy): Bacteria > Patescibacteriota > Minisyncoccia > UBA6257 > GWB1-50-10 > JBDGRM01. The sequence goes on along the minus strand of JBDGRM010000022.1, from coordinate 19,566 downwards.
AACTTTATTCTGTTTAATATTTTGCATCTGAGCTTTTCTTCTAATAATTCTCAGAGCTTCTTGTAATTGGGGATCCTCTTCCCCTTTCTCTATATTTTTATCTAATTGAACAGTAACTCCAGGCTTTAGTCCTTTTTTATGAATGGTATCACCATCAGGCAGCACCCATTCCGCAACAGAAACCTTTATCTTGGCTCCATTACTTAAAGACTTTACTTCTTGAACAGTCCCTTTTCCAAAAGTATTTTCTCCGACTAATGTTGCTTCTGCCCGGTCTCTAAGAGCACCGGCTACAATCTCAGAAGCGGAAGCTGAGCCCTCGTTTACTAGCACTACAATCGGGAACTTACCCCAGGCACCATTTCCTTGTGCTCGAAACTTTTTTACTCTGCCTGAAGGAAACCTTTCTTTTACAACTACCTCCCCTTTTTCAAGAAACCATCCGGCTATATCCTGTGCTACCTTGAGAAATCCACCGGAATTATTTCTCAGGTCCAATATAATACCTTGAGCTCCATCAAGCAAGGCCTGAAAAGAGGCTTCAGAAAAGCGCGAAGCTGCTTTTGCATTAAAACTATAAAGTTGCATATATGCGATATTGCCCTCTTTCATTTTCCAGTCCAGCGTTGGAATTTCAATTTTCCCTCGGGTAATTGTAAATTTCTTCGGCTTTTTAAATTCATCCCTCATTATCATCAAATCAACCTTGGTGCCCACCTTACCTCTAATTAACTTCACTGCCTCTTTAATAGAAAGATCATTAGTAAGTTTGTCATTGACTTTAAGAATTTTATCTCCAGATTTTAACCCCTCTTTTTCGGCCGGATTTCCTTTTAATGGGGAAACAATAACGAGTTGACCCTCTTTGACGCCCATCTTGGCTCCTATCCCACCAAAAGTTCCGCTCATATCCTCTGAGAATTTTTGAGCATCACTTGGGTTTAAAAAGGAGGAATAAGGATCGCCAAGAGAATTGACCACGCCTTCTATAGAGCCGTAAAGCAGCTTTTTGTCATTAATTTTTTTAGGCTTGTAATAGTTGTCCTTTATTATTTCCACTGCTTCCCAAAACATGGAAAAATTTTCCTGCAGGGCCGAATTTTTTGAAACAGGTAAATCTTCTGATTTTTCAATCTGTTTACCTCTTTCAACACCAACCTGAAATCCCAAATAAACTCCTACCAATAGGAGTAATACCAGAGCAGCTATTTTTAAAGGCTTGTTATCTTGAAATATCATTAAAATTTAACTTCTTACAATACATTAGATTAATCAATAATAAGCTATTGAGCAAACGCTTTACTTTCTCCATAAAGCTGAGATACTATAGAATGATGAGTGAGGAAAATAACAAATCCATCAAAGATGAATATCTGAAATTAATAAAGGAACGTCAAGAGGAAGGAAGAGTAACTAAATCTTACCAACTAACAGGTCTTAACTTGGCAAAAATATTAGAAGATGAAGAGCATAAGTCTCTTTATATTAAGCTTGCCAAACAGCACGAAAAAAGTTTTTTAATTGATTTAGCAAAAAATGTTGCAGATAGACCAAACGTAGAAAATAAAGGGGCTTATTTTATGAAACTTCTCCAAAAAAAGAAGGGCGATGATAATACTTAAAAACAAAGATGGAAATACTTAAAACCACAAATGAAGAAAACAAAAAATTCTTGAAAAAGAAAACTAATAAAATTGATACTGACAGCCTTACGAAGGAAGATAAAAAGAATATTCGAGATACAGTAAAAGAAATGAGGCGGACTATGAATAAAGCTGACGGGGTTGGTCTTAGCGCAAACCAAGTGGGTCTTGAAAAGAGGTTTTTTGTTGCTCAAATAAAAGACGAAAATAACAAGCCAAAGTTTTATTCAATATTTAACCCTGAAATAATAAAAAAATCTGAAGAAACCAAAAAAATGATGGAGGGTTGTTTATCTATACCTGACAAACACGGAATAGTTGAACGGCCAAAAAAGGTGAAAATTGAACATGAAACCCTAGAAGGAAAAAGAAAAACCATGAGTGCATGGGGAATATTAGCAAGAGTCATTCAACATGAAATAGACCATCTCAATGGAATTTTATTTACGGACAAAGCAGATAAAGTTCTTACTGACAAAGAACTAAAAGAGTTTCAAAAAAGAAATAAATAAAAATGAGGTTATTTATCTCCCTTCCTCTAAACGAGGAGGCAAAAGAAAAAATATCAAAAAGCTTAAAATCGGTACGAGCAAAATTAAGAGGGCAGAAAATAAGATATGAACCACCCAAAAAATGGCATTTTACTCTTGTGTTTCTTGGGAACCAGCCGAAACAATCTCTAAAAAAAATCAAGAGTGGCCTAGAAAAGGCAACCCAAAATATCGAGCCCGTAAAGGTACATATGAATCAAATAATGTGGGCTCCACCCAACTCTAAGCCAAGAATGATTTGGGCAACTACTAGCAAGGATACATCTAATCAGATGGGTGCAATAAAAGGTAAAGTTAGAGAAGTTTTAGAATCTCAAGGTTTAAAGTGGGACAAAGATAATCGCTCTTATAAAGGCCATATTACTTTGGCTCGTTTTGATCCGGCTAAAGTTTCAAACCTTCCTCAAATAAGCAAAGAGTTAGAGGTATCCTTTAAACCTCAGTCTGTTCACTTAATGGAATCGCAGTTGTCAAAACAGGGCTCACAATATAAAAAAATTGATGGTTTCTCTATTTAATTCAGGGTTCTCTTGGTTCCGGTTTTCCGGCAACATGAATTTTATCTAGAACTAATTTATCTTCCTCTAAATGGGATTCAAGAAGTTTAACCCTTTTGTGTTTGGGTAAATTTAAAACTTCTCTATCCTTCGTTTTGGTCCATACTCCCGGGCGAGGGTTAAGGCTTCTTATTTTTCTATCAATTTCTTTAGAAAGCTTCTTATTCCCGTTTAGGGCCGTTACTAAGTCATCGAATTCAACCTTTCCGTCATCAGTATTAAAAAAAGAGGTTTTCGTAGCTGATTTGTGGTTTTGGGCTTTTGGCTTAACTTTACCTGCAAGATATTTTGGTAAGGTTTCTATTATTAACTCAGCACTCAACTTAGCAAGCTTATTATGTAGGGACTTATAAGTCTCCCGAGGTTCTATCCTTATTTTTTTCTGGCTAATAATGGGACCGTGATCCAGTTTTTCGTCCATTAAAAATAGAGTAGTTCCAGTTTTGTTTTCCCCTTCTAACAAAGGGGTTCTGATAGGAGTTGGACCTCTGTATTTAGGCAAAAGTGAGGGATGAATACCAATAATCCCTTCCGGAAAATACTCGATTATATCTCTTGAAACTATCTGGCCATATGCAGCTAATAGAGCTATTTTAACGTTCTCTGGTATGTTTTGTTTGAGACCCTCCAACGTAAGATTTTCAGGCTGGTATGTTTTTATGTCATACTCTTGAGCTATTTTTTTCGTTGCAGGAGGTTTTAATTCTTGAGAGCGTCCCGCAGGTCTGTCGGGATTGCATACTATTACTCTCGGCGATAAATTATTTTCTATGAGTTTTTCTAAAATAATCTCTGCAAATTTCGGAGTGCCGAAAAATATATAATTATGAAAATTATTAAACTTATCCATTGTAAATGCCTTATGTCACAAAGTTCCGGCTTCGGGACTTTGCTAACTTCTTTTATTAGCTGGAAAGTTTTGACTTGACCATTTCTTTTACTCTGCCTCCTTCAGCCCGAACCCCAACTTCTTCCATAGCTCGACCCATAACAGAGCCCATATCACTCATGTCGACAGCCCCAACCTCTTCAATAATTTTTTCAATTATATTTTCTAACTCATTATTATCCAATTGCTCTGGAAGGTATTCTTCAATAATTTCTAATTCTTTCTTTTCTTTTTCTGCTAAATCTTCTCTCTCGCCCTCTTCAAAGCTTTCAATTGAGTCTCTTCTCTGTTTTGCTTTTCTTTTTAAAACTTTTTGAGCTTTTTCTTCGCTCAAGTCTCCCTCTGTTTCTTTTGATTTTGCGCGCAAGCCGTCCAACATATCTCTAATAGTCGGAACTCGACTATCTTTACCTTTTTTCATAGACTCTTTTAAATCTCTTTTAAGTTGTTTTTGTATTTTATTCATAGTGTTTTTAGTATAGGGTTAATTCAGGTTAAAAGGCAACTTGCTTATGAGTTTTTTGCAATTTTCTCGGATAGTTTTGCCATTTTTTTGTAACCTGACCTGGTCATGTTACCTTCAACAAAATTCTCAGCTATCTCATTTCCTCTTATATTCTCTCCCGCGCTGAAAATTTTGTAATTCTCCTTAAACTTTTCGAATGGGATTATTTCTCCGTCTTCATTGAAAGAGTTTTTATAAAATTCCTTAAAGGCCTTTATGACATCTCCACCATTCTTGAGAACCCAATTCTCAACTCCTATACCACCCAGGCCACCCTCTTTGTGACTAGGTTTATAACATTCAGCCTCTTTAAGTTTTTTCTTGGCAAATCGAACATTCGAAAGAACCTCCAGCCATTTTTCTTTTCCGTAATTTCCCTTGATTGAATCGTACTTCTGAGATACAGCTTCTTGAGCATCCAAAGTTTGGTATTCAGATCTTTTTACAAACCCTACATCCAAGCTGATTTTCTTTTTTGTTTCTTCGTGTTCGAATTCTAAAAATCGATACATGTGCATATTGTCTTGAGGGTAATCATCGTCGAGAGGGTATTTTTCTTCGAGTTTATCTCCTACTTGTTCAAATTTTTCATAATCTCTATCATTGAGTTTGACTACAAAGTCAAAATCCACCCCATCTTCAATATCCAAAGCGGTGCCTCTACCAGTGGAACCGGTATCGATAATGTGGGCCCCTATAAGAGAATCTTTATTTCTGCCTTTGGTTAATTCAATTCCGACTTCATTTAGAGCTTTTTCTATGTCTTTATATAAATCGTCACGAAGGTTTTCTATTTTCTCTATGTTTTCTTCGGTTTGAGCAATATTTTCAATTTGAGAAGCATAATCAGAGCCCTTCCACTCACTTGAAAGCTCAATTTCTCCGCCGTGATACCTTTCGATACCAGAAAATATGTCTCTGTACTCTTCAAATTCTTCATAATCAAAAATAACTTCCCCTGTTTCATCCGTGATTGGTATATAAAATCCTTGCCTTGCAATAGAGAATTTAATTGAGTCTAGCCTTTCTTCTTGTTTTTGCAAATTTTCACTAACTGCTAGGGCATCTATTTGTGAAGAGCCAAATCCAGTTCTGATTCCTCGATGATCTCTCCCCAAACTAAAGAGCTCCAATTTGTCTTCACTTAATTCAGCTTTTTCTTGGTCGGTTCTGTTAAACTGGTTTCTATCTTTAATAAAAAGAGTTATATCACCATAATTTTTAACTCGTGATTCTTTAACGACAGTATTCAAATCTCTCTCACCCACCTCTATTACATCACTGTCGAAAGGGGTTTGGTCTCCAGTTTCAACTGTTTTTTTAGCTTTTTCTGTTTCAGCTCCGACAAACTCAGGCGAATAAAACCCTCTATTTATTTGCTTATGAAAAAATCTAAGCTGAACCCCTTTTGCAAGATCTTTCTCTTCTAGATTAAAACTGCCATTTTCTATATTCTGCCTATTTCTCTTCGTAACTTTTTTACGATGGTCATCATAGAATTTTATCAAGTCACTCAAATTTTCAAGACCAGAAACTCTCGATCTTTGTATAAAAGTTCTGCTAAACTTTTCTGATATAGTTTCATCATCTTGGACTTTAAAGTTTTTTCTTAAAGCTTTTATGTTTTTATCTATATCAAGGTTCTTAAAATCTACATCCTCAAAACCCTTTACTTGCTGAATATTTTCTGAAAGCGTTTCAATTTTTATCAATAGGCTCTCTAAATCTTTTGTTTCCGCAGCAGATAACTCTACTCCTTGCTCATATTTGTCCAAAACTTCCTGACCTTCAGCGATAACTTGAGCATATTTTTCAAGGTCCCTGTTAAGGCTTTCAATATTGCCCTTTAAGAGATCTTTAAAAATGATAAGTCGCCTCTTGTTATTGCTTTTTTCTGAAAGTATCGGGCTTCCGAAATTAGTTTTTTCAAGTCTCTTGTCAGGGTTTAGAACCTCAAAAACCTTATATTGTTTACCAACAAAAGGTATATTGTTCTTAACGAAGATGTCCTCAATTTCTTGGTAAGCTTCTTCTAAAGCCTTAGTATCATATATATCAACTTTGCTGGTAATCTGTTCAGCTAATTCTATTCCGAGGTTTTTCATGCTCTTCGAGGGCGAATTCCAAATCTTGTTCATAATTTCCATTATTTTTAACTGCTCTTCAGAAAAAGGAAAGTTATCTTGAGTATAAAGCTGTTTGAAAAGCCCGGGTTTTTCCTGTATTCCAAGTTCAAATATTTTATCTCTAATTTCAAATCTTTTGTCTTTATCTGTGTTTTCGTATAGGCTTAAAAAACTATTGATCAAACTATGATTTACTACAATGTCTTCATTTCCTTCAATAACATCAACCATTTTTTCTTTAGTTTTTTCATCCATGTAAGAAATTTTTTTATCTGCTAGCTGTATTAAACCTTTAGGATTGTCAGGTTCCTTTTTAATGCCTTTTCTTATAATTTTGTTTACAATCATTTCTTGTTCTTTGTCAGAAAAACTTTCTATAAATCTTTCAAGGTTTGTCAGATTACTGTAAGTGCTTATTGAATCAACTACATTTCCAACTTTTTCCAATAGTATGTTTAGGGCTTTGTCTTTATCATCTTTTTCTAAATTGTCAGCTACTTTGTATAAACCTGCCATAAATGACTCAAAAATATCTCTTCGTTGCTTCAACCAGTCTTCTGCCTCATTCATAACCCAGTGAAATGTTCCCGAATTCTCAGGGTAACGAATTTTATTCTTTAATATCCTATTAGAGATATGGCTATCCTTCTCAATTTGTTTAAGACAAAAATCAGAAAGTTTATCTAAACCAAAAGAAAATCTTTTGATGAATTTTTCTACAAAATCTTGCTCCATATTATTGCCTCGTTCGTACATATCAGTAAGTAAGTCTTCTGCAATTCCAGATCCTTGTGGTGAATTAAATACATCGAGGAAGCTTTCTATATCATTATTTTTTTCTAGAATATTTACAACTCTCTTCTTTTTTTCAGAAAGATGGCTGAAGTCTTTCTGTTTTATGTATTCTTGATAACTTTCAAGTTTAGATTCTATTTCCTTAGGTATTTCTTCAGCATCTTCTCCAAATTTGCTCCAAATCTCCAGTGCTGTCATAGGGACAAGTTCCGGATTGGAAAATTTTAGTACGCGCTTTAAGTGATACTCAGAACCATTGTCATCAATAATTTGATTATAAAAGTAACCTCGTTCTATAGCATTGTTGACAAATCTTAAATCAATATTTTCTTGCTTCATAAAGCTCTTGAATGATTTCATATTTCTAACTTTCAACCAAAAGTCCATATCTATATTCTTTGTAAGCGTTTTATTGATATCGTAAATATTAGAGTGGAATTTCCTTATATTTCCTATCTCTCTTGCCATTTTTCTATAATGTTTGCTTTCTAATTTATTACTTAATCCTATTTCTTCAGCAGCTTCTTGATATTTAACGTTTTTCTTAGTCTCTTCAAGAAGAGGTGATAGAGTCATTATTTTTTCTACCTTCTCTTGTATATTCCTTCTGTAAGGATGTTTTTGAAAGCTTTTTATTTTATCAAGAAGTTTTTCAAGATTAGATATTTTAATAGCTGAAGACTCTTCTTCAAAAAACTCTTGTGTCTTTTGGCGGACAAATGTATGAAGGTCCCAAAATCGATCAAACTCCTTCTTCTTTATATTTTCAGGAAGCCTTTCTTTCTCAACTTCAAAATCATCCATGTAATTTTTTGAAACCTTTTTTAGCCAATTTTTGTAATTTTGGATCAACTCAATGTTCTCTTCGGAAAATGTTTCATCTTTTATAATTTCAGAAATTAAATCATCGAGATACTTATCCTTTATATTATTTATTTTGTTTTCTATATTTTTAGTGTCTATTTCAGAGATGTCTTTTTCAGCTAAGTTTTCTAGTTTTTTATTAAAAAAATCAGAAATTTTATTTTTTACAACGTCATTAGTGTTTTCAATCATCTTATGCTTAACAAAAAAAGTGCTCGGGGTGTTCCTATAACTAGAGTCAAATTCAATAACACCTCCTTCTGGATGAGGAATTTTAGAATCTTCTATATTTTTCAGTTTATCTATTTTACTTTTAACTTTTTCAAAGCGCTCTTCTTTGTCGGAAAGTTTTTTTAATCTTTCCTGGTTTTCTACCAGTCCTAACTTCTCCAAAAAAGATTTGTTCTTTTCTAGATCTCGTATATCAAATCGCAAATCGAACCTTTCATCACTCAGCTTTTTTATTTTTTCTCTTAGATCCTCTTCATTCTCAAAACCTTCTCTTTGAAGCCGGCGATCTTTTATTATATCTTTCAGTTCTGAAAGTAGTCCTTCTTTGTATTCAGACTCTTCGTATAAATCTCCGAACTTGAGGTTGATTGCCTCTTGCAATCTACCAAGCTTTTTAATATCTTCAGGTCCTTCCAGGTCAAATTTCAATTCAGTCGGAGCTTCTTTAGTTCTATAAGTTCCTGTTTCGAATTCAGCCAGATCATGATTTTCTTTGATTTCATTGTTTTTCTCTTTCAGTTCAGCTAACCTGTTTTTAAGGTCTATTGCTTTTTCGTATAATTCATCCAGGGAAGCATTTTCAAGACGATCAACTTCTTTCTCTATTCTTTTTTTAGTTCTCTTGTCTATTTCTTCAATTAAATGCTGTTGAAGGGAGATATTTCCTACTGCGGACTCTATTTCTGAAATCTCTTCGTACTCGCTATTTTCAGGAGTTTCATATGGACCTAAATCAAAAAATTTCTGATCTAAGGTTTTGGCTTCTTGTTCACCAAAACCTTCTTTATCTTGGGTTTCTTTATTTTCTTTTTTTTGGTCTTCAAAATTACCGAAGGGCATATTTAAAAAATAATCACTTTCTCTAAAAATAATTGTATCAAAAGAAAAGCCCGCCACCATAACGGCGGCGGGACAGAATAAGTAGGTTTTAACCTGAAGAATTAACTTTCTCTTTCGGCATCCAAACTGCTCTAGAGGTAAAAGCTTCTTTATGCCTGGGTCTAACAAGCAGACTATTTTCGTTCTTTTTTAGAATTCGGTCAATCATTACTTCACCATTGACCCTCTCAGTGCCTTCGGGCTCTCTACTAATCCTTGTTAGGCTTTTGTCCACAATAAAGTAAAATTCTTCTTCTTTGACGGATCTTAAAATAACACCTCTTTCACTCTCTCTTATAGGTATCACTTTATTCTGCTCTATAACTTCGCAGGATACGAAGTCATACATAAAGCGGTATTCACTTTTTCAAGAGCTGGTGTAATTAAAATTTAACAAATAATAATTAGGCTTGGAAGTTTAAAGAGTCTTTTTTAGGTTTTCTAAAAAATTGTTTGACACTATACATTATTTTTATTTTTATAAAGTTAGCAATTCAAAAATCTTTTTCACAGCCTAAGATTGCCTATGGAATTCGGAACACGTCTAGCTACAGCAAAGGACAGGAAGGAAAAGCTCCAAGAAAAGTCTGAAAAAGCAAAAAAGGAGATTAGTCAAAACTTAAAGCAGGAACTCAAAGAGGAAGAATTTAAGATAATGAAGAGCTGTTTTGGTGAAATTATTGACAGCAGTGTTAGGGTAGCTGAAAAAATGATAGACTCCTATGCTAAATTTTTAATAGGATTCAAAGCCAGAGAAACTGAAAAAATTGAAGGGAGCCCTAACGAAACAAAGATGCTTAAGGCATTATCTATAACTCTGCAGGATGTAAAGATGTCACTGGAGCCTGAAGAAAGAATAGAAGAAATATATAAAACAACTTCAAAACTTATTGAAGAACTTGTAGAAGATTCTAAAAATATATGAAAAGAAAAGCCCTTCAGTGGATTCTCACTGAAGGGTGATTTATTTTTTGGGTTTGTAAATTCAATCGAGGCACCTGCACTGAGCTTGTCGAAGTACTGTTGGACCTGAAGTTACAAACTCTTGTCATATCCCACGGTTTTCCGACGTTTCTCGTTATTAGAAAAGTATACTAAACGGCCTCGTAAAACGAACTGCTTTGCAGTTCATCACGGGACTCACCTAAACCCAAAAAATTTTTTAACTTTTTGGACGTGGCTCGCAATAGCTTGCCACGTGGATAATTTCGCAGAAATTCTCTTTACGTGGCTGCCGGGCCTGGAATCAAACGTCGCTCACTTTGACCCAAACCATACGGTTCAGGGCTTTGTTCGATTCCCTACACCGACGGTGTTCGGCGGTCGTCGCAAAACTCCTCCCTGCTTTCCAACACGGGAAAAATGACTTTTTCCGACCCCTTTTGCATTCGAATCCAGCCACAACGAGCACGCTCAAAATTAAACAAGGCTCTCCAGATGGAGAGACTTGTTGAATATAGCTGCCGGGCCTGGATTCGAACCAGGATTTCTGGTACCAGAAACCAGCGTCCTACCATTAGACGACCCGGCAATCTAAAAAGAGTGTATCAATACTGGGCTAAATTTCAAAAATATCAATTATGATGAAGTTTCTTCATTATTTCAACCAAACCTGCAGTGAAAAGGGCTGAAAATATCGCAGGAAGCCACTCTACAAAACTCAAAGGCGCAGTGCCGAGAATTCTGTTTAGAAAAGGGGTGTATACAGCTGAAATTAAGAGAAAGACCCCAAAAATAACTGAAAATATAAGTGGTTTATTGTTAAATAATTCAGCTTTCCATATCGGTTCCTTGAGTGTTTTCATAGGCCAGATATAAGCTAATGATTTTAACCCTACTATCGTGAATACTATAGTCCTCATTGTTTCTATCTTAAGGCTGTATGAGTTAGCAAATACAAAAGCAAGGAGGCCAAAGACGACAATAAACATAGTTACAACAAAAACCACCTTCTTTACAAAAGAACCAGTTAAAGTTTTTGATTTTGGAATCGGGTCTCTTTTCATTACTCCTTCTTCTGCAGGCTCAAAACCCAAAGAAATGCTGGGGAAAACATCTTGAATAAAATTAATCCATAATATTTGCACTCCCGTAATGGGCAAAGAAAACCCGCCTAAGATAGAAAATATTATTATTCCAAACTCCGCTAAAGAACCCGAAAGCAAAAAGAGAGTCATTTTCTTCATGTTGTCGAAAGCAGCTCTTCCCTGTTTTATTGCTTCTTTAATAACCGAAAAACTGTTATCAAGTAAAACCAAGTCTGAAGCATCTCTTGCTACGTCAGTTCCGCTTTCCACCGAAATACCTATGTCCGACTTTTTAAGGGCGGGGGCGTCATTTACTCCATCTCCCGTCATCCCTATTGTCTCGCCCTTATTCTGCCACTTTTCCACTATCCTCATTTTATTTTCTGGCGTCGCTCGAGCATAAACTTCTATATTTTCCACTCTTTTCTCAAAGCTCTCCTCATCCAGCTCTCTTAGCTCTTCTCCCGTGATGGTAGACTCTTCATTTGTTTTAAAGCCCAGCTCCTTACCTATTGCCTTTGCTGTGAGAAGATGGTCTCCTGTAACCATGATTGGGGTTATGCCCGCTTCTCTGGTTATTTGCAACGATTCTTTCACTTCGGGCCTTATAGGGTCTCGAATGGCAGTAAGGCATACAAAATTTATGTTGCTTTCTGCTATATCACGCAACTTTTCTCTGTCAGTTGACCCAAAAACTTTTTGTGAATAATTCTTTTGACCAAAAGCTACTATTCGAAAGCCGCTTTGGGCAAGTTTTTCGCTTTTATCTATAATTTTTTTTCGCTTCTCATTATTTAAATCAGTAAAACTCAATATTTGCTCCGGAGCCCCTCCTACAAAAACTTTGTTTTTTGTAAAAGAGGCTATATATTTCCACCGAGAATCAAAATCTACTTTGGTTATTTGGTTATCTTTTGAGGGTAAATTTTCCTTTGATAAGGCTAGAGCGGATCTCATTATTGCGTTATCAGTCGGTCTTCCCGCAAAATCATAATAACCTTCCTTTGTCTTTTCTATTTTTGATTCATTTGCAAAAAATAAAGGTTTTATAAGCTTGGTATGTTTATTTTTTTCTAGAGTGCTTTCTTTTTCGTTAATTTTATTCTGCTCAAAGGCCAACTTGCCTTCCGGTGTTATTATTTTTTTAACTTCCATCTTACCTTTCGTAAGAGTGCCGGTCTTGTCTGTACATATTACAGAGGCCGAGCCGAGAGTTTCTGCTGCTACCAACCTCCTCACCAACCCCTTAGCCTTGTAAATTTTGTTTGCGCTTACTGCAAGAATTACACTTATAGCCGGTACAAGTCCTTCCGGTACTGCCGCAACCGAAACTGCAACAGCAGTAATTAATATTTCACCAAAAGGTCTAGCTTGGTACAGTCCAGCCAGCACTATTACCAATCCACCCAACAAAACCGCTAAAGTAAGGAAGTTAGCTAATTGAGATATTTTTTTCTGCAAGGGGGTTTGGTTTTTTTCTGTTGTTTGGGTAAGTTCAGTTACCCTTCCCAGTTGAGTTTCTTGACCAGTAGCGGTTACCACAGCTTTGCCGGACCCCTCCAAAACCGAACTACCCATAAAAACCATATTACTCCTTTCAGCTAGAGGGGTGTTCTTGTCTAAAGAGTCTCTATCTTTCTGAACAGGCTCGGACTCACCGGTAAGAGCGGATTCATCTGTTTTTAGACTCCTTGATTTAAGAATTCTACCATCCGCAGGAACGTTTCTTCCTTCTTCTAAAATTATCACATCGCCCACTACTATATTCCGAGCATTGATTTCTCTTTGCTGGCCATCCCTTAACACCAAAGCCTTTCTTTCGATAGCAGAGCTCAACTTTTCGAATATATTTTCAGATTTATATTCTTGCCAAAGACCTACAATAATGCTTACAATTGCGGCTGCTAAAATAACAAAGCCGTCAACTAACCTTGATAAGTAAAAAGAAAAGATACTCCCTATAACTAATATGTATATAAGTGGGTTTTTTAATTGGGAAAAAATTATCTGCCAAGTAGATCTTCGCTTGCTCTGAGGCAATTCGTTTTTGTTTGTTTCTTGAAGTCTTTTAGCAGCTTCCTGCTTAGAAAGTCCTTCCTTATAATTCGTATCCGTGTCTTTTTTGATTTTATCTAAAGATTGTGAATGTGCGTATTTCATGAACCATTTAAAAAGGTAGTTGAATATACTTTCCGTTTTCTTTTATGTATTTTACCAACTCTGAGTATGTGTTATTCACGCAGATAGTACTAGAATCACCAATTAAAATGAGTTTTCGCTTTGCTCTCGTTAAAGCAACGTTCAACCTTCGCAAATCGGAAAGAAATCCTATATTTCTGTTGGTATTCGATCGCACTAAAGATATAATGACCATCTCTTTTTCTCTGCCTTGAAACCCGTCTACTGTTTTTACCTCTAAATTATCCTGCTTTATTTTATCGCTTATGAGGTCAGATTGGTCATCATAAGGAGTGATAACTGCAACTTGACGAGGGTCTAGACCTCCCTTCAGGGCATTCTTTGCTAGTCCCGTTGAAATTTTTGCCTCATAGCTGTTCTCCTTGGAGTGAGAGCCTGGCTTTGACCGCTCTTGAGAGTTGGTATTTTTTGTGTCTAAAAAGATTATTGGCACCTCAGGCTCCAAAGCTTCTATGTACTTTGTATGAATTATGGAATTGTCAAAATCGAGGTCGGATAATGTATGATTTTTAACTGTCTCATGAGCCTCAATTTTGCCGTTGTAAAAGGTATCCGAAGAAAAATTCATTATTTTTCCATTCATTCGATATTGAGTCTTAAGCAGATCTCTTATGCCTCGACCTTCCCTTTTGGCTAACTTTTCAAAAAGAGTATGGTCAAGGCCGTTTTCTTTTGCTTCCTGACTTTGAACAGTTGGAGGTAGTTGCTTGTGATCTCCGGCCATAATAGTCTTTTTAGCCAATGTCATAGGAATCAAACAAGAAGGTTCAGTAGCCTGCGTTGCCTCGTCTATTATCAAGATATCAAACTCTCTTTCACTTAGAAGAGAGCTTCCGGCAGTAGAGTTGGTAGTACAAACCACCTCAAAATCATCCAAAATTTCATTAAAAGCTTTACTTTCCAGCTTGTCCGCTTTAGAAAAAAGTTTTTCTACTTCTTCTTGTAGTTGAATCCATTTGGACATGCTCCTTATTTTTTCGGGTCGTATGCCTCTGGAACCTTTATTCTTTCGGGCCAACTTTTTTATTTGACTATTCGAGAGTCCACGTCGATTCGGACCGGAGGGAAAAGTTAATGATTCTTGCTTTTCTTGTAAATCAAAGGCTTTCTCTTTTAGTCCGCTGGCTTTTTGGTGCTCTTCTCTGTTTTGGATCAGACTATCAAGAGTGTGTTTTCTTAAAAGTTTCGTTACTCTGGCCGGGTGACCAACTCTTACCGTTTTTACACCTCTCTCAACTAAAAATTCTACAATATTGTCAACAGCGGCATTCGAATCAGCAGTGGCTATGATTTTTTTGTTTTCTTTTACATACTGCTCTATCAATTCTATAACAGTTGTTGTCTTTCCTGTTCCGGGAGGGCCATGAATAAGATGGATATCCTCTGTGCCAAGTGAATTTTTCACTGCTTTTTTCTGAGAGTCATTAAGATCGTCGTTTTCCCAATTTTCTACTTCTACAGGGGTGGGTTCTTCAATGCTTTCAATTCCAATAACTGCGTTCCGAATTTTTCTAATTCTTTCTTTTGGCTCAAGAAGTTTATCCAAAGCCTCTTTCATTCTTTGGAAAGTAATATCGTTAACGTATAAATCTACCCTAACGCCTTTAGTGTATACAAACCCCTGCGGACGGCCATCGAATGCAGCTGTAATGGAATAATTAGTTGTTTTTATTACCGTGCCGGTAGGGTTGTCATCCCGGGTAGGGTCTTTCTTAGAAACCATAATAAGATCTCCCACGGATATTTTATTTTCAGGTAACTTCGTATCTTTCTTAACTTTAGAGAATTTTACTAAGTGGCCCGCTAAATCTTGACCCTCATCTTTACCCTTCAAGTTTAGTATAGCTCTACCCTTCCTTTGTCTTTCTTTGCCGGACAACTTTTTAATTTCTCTTTGGTGTCTTTCCATCTCCTCTTCTCGTTCCATATCCACCAATTCCTTTTGTTTTTCGATATATTTGGATATTTTTTCACTGTCGTTCATAAGAGAGAGGTTACATTATTATTAAACAAAAAGGGGTAAACAAATTAATTAAACCTTAAGATATTTTCTTACTGCCAAAATACTTGAGATTATGCCAAGTCCAACTCCCATAATGAGTTGATACGTCACAAGACGCAGAGTGTTTTTATTAAAATAATCTTTGAGACTGAAGTTCGTTATAAAATCAGCAATATGAGGAGAAACAAAATTAACCAAGGGAACAAAAATAATAAAACTAACCAAAGCTGCTATTATTCCATAGATTACACCTTCTACTACATAGGGACCGCGGATGAATTTATTATCAGCACCAACCATCCTCATAATGTTAATTTGCTCTTTGTTTGAAAATATAGCCAGGCTTATTGTATTCAATGTGACCACTACCGCAAGGAAAGACAAGAAAAGAGTTAAGATCAAAACCCCGGCATTAACCCCTTGAATAATGCTTTGGAGTCTATTTATAACAAGCTCATTTTGGCCGTATGTAACCTTTTTTACAGTCTTTTTTAAACTGTCTGAATTAAGGTATGAAGCTATAGAGTCATATTGGCTCAACTCTTTGGCTTTTATATTCAAAGAAGCCGAAAGGGGGTTTCCTTCAAGTTCATCGAGCGTTTTTGAAATTACTTCTTCATTTGGGTTTCTTTTTTTAAATCTCTTAAGAGCTTTTGATTTCGATATATAGGTAACGTTTTCAACTTCTTTAAAGCCCTCTAATGTTTTTTTGATATTTAAAATATCACCCTCAGAAGCACTGTCTTGAAAATAAACGCTTATATCTACCTTATCCTTAACTGCCTCAACTGCATTATCCGATACTACATTGAACAAAATTAGGCCCTCAAAAACGACTAAGGTGAGAATCATAACGCTTATAGTAGAAATAGAAAGCCAACTATTTCTAAAGAAATTTTTAAAACCGAATTTTATTATTCTCCAAAGGCTAAGAAACATTTTGGTATGAAAATTAATTTATCATGCTTTGAATCTGCCGTTAGCCTCATCAGAGACTATCCTCCCCCCTTTAAGAGTTATGACTCTCTGACCCAAAGAGTTTACAATCTCTTTGTCATGCGTTGCCAAAAGCACCGTGCTACCCAATTCATTGATTTTTGTTAAAAGTTTAATGACCTCCCACTTGTTTTTAGGGTCTAGATTTCCAGTTGGCTCATCTGCTACTATGACCTCGGGTTTGTTTATCATGGCTCGGGCAATGGCAACCCTTTGTTTTTCACCTCCTGAAAGCTCAGCAGGAAATTGATGAGATTTATCCTGTAAATCAACTAATTCCAACACTTGGGGGACCAAGTTATTTATCTCCTTTTGAGAATATCCCTCTACCTCCAAAACAAAGCTCACGTTTTCAAAGGCTGTTTTGTGAGAAAGTAAGCGAAAATCTTGAAATACTACGCCGATATTTCTTCTAAATTCAGGCAACTCTTCAGGCTCTAATTCATTTACCTCATAAGAGCCAAAGTAAACTTCACCCTCCGAAGGCTTTTCCTCGCCGGTAAGTAGCCGAACAACTGTAGATTTACCAGCGCCGGAACGACCTACTACTGAAACAAATTCATTGGGTTGAATTTTAAAACTAACATTTTCCAAGGCAACCGATTTTCTACCGTCTGGTTTGTAATGCTTGCTTACGTTTTTAAAAACAATCATATGTTAGGAGACAATTGACATTTAGCAGTTGGCAATTGATTTATACCACCTGAAATGCGCAACTGATTATAAACATTCTTACACTTAATTAGTTTACTTCATAAGCTAAAGAGTGTCCATTTGGAAAGTTTCTATATGTAGAGAATTGCACGATTAGGAATCATTCTTAGCTGCCTTATAAAGAATATCCAAATTACCATCAAGGACTTCCTTTACTTGCGATATTTTCACATCCAAATTCTTGTCTCTCACTTGCTGATAGGGGTCAAGCACATAGGAGCGTGTCTCTTGCCCCCAGTCGGGTTCCGTGTTCACTTTCAGCTTGTTCAAGTCTTCTTCTCTTTTTTCTTTCATCTGTTTAGCGAGTTTTGACTTTAGGATTTTAAGGGCTTTTTTTCTGTTACGTGCTTGTGAGCGCTCCGCTTGAGAAGAGGCACTCACCCCCGTTGGCTTATGTACAATGCGAACTGCAGTTTCAACTTTGTTAACGTTTTGCCCTCCGGGACCGCTAGCTTTTGAGAAGCTGACATCCAAATCATGGTCGGGAATTTCAATATCAGATTGATCGATTTTAGCTATTTCCGGCAAAACTTCTATAGCACAAAAGGAGGTATGTCTCTGGTCATCAGAATCAAAGGGGGATATCCTAACCAATCTGTGAACACCGGCCTCTTCCTTCAATTTTGGATATACTTTCTTGCCGGTAATCTGTATCGTATGAGAATCTAAAACCTTTGCTTTCCATCCTTTTTTCTTGGCATATTTCATATACATTTTTAAGAGCATAATGGCAAAATCTTTGGCATCTTTTCCTCCTGCTCCCGGTTTGGCAGTAATATAAACTATGTTTGGATTGTAATTCATAATGAGCCGCCCATCGGATTCGAACCGACAATCTTCCCCTTACGAGGGGGGTGCTTTGCCATTAAGCTAGGGCGGCTGTATAAAGCTCGCTATCATTCACCACACTGAGTTGGCTGGAGTATTTGCTAATGCAGGTTTTTGTTTTTTACCTCGTGGTAAGTATAAGCGAATTTTACGAGGCTGCAACTATTAGTCAGACAAAAAGCGGCCCGCTCGGGCCGCTTTTTATAGTAAGCTAAAGGCTTAAAAATACAAGTCTCAAGTCTTTGCTAACTACAATTAGGACATTTTTTATTTTGTAGTTCGGTGCCACATGTAGGGCAGGTCTTTTTAGGTGTTTCTTCCCTTGAGGGTGATTTTGAGCTGGAGGAAGGGGTAGTGGTTTCTTGAGGTTCCGGGGTAGCAATATCTTCATCCAATTTTTCAGAAAGGTTTTCTCGATCTGGGGATTGGTCTTCATTACGAGTCACGGAATTATCCTGAGAAAAGCTTTGTTCTTCGGTCATTTTGCTGCTTGATGTCTCTTTGTCCGTTTCAAAATCTTTCCTGCCGCTTGAGCCGCCTCCAAATAAATCTTTGAGGGATTGAAACATATTAAAAATTAATACCTCTTTTTTCGACCTTTTTGGTAAAATTACCTATTTTAATTATACCAAAAAGGTTTAACTAACATTGAAGTTCCAAATAGAACATACCACTATAAGGCTGCCTATAATAATATTATTCCAACTCACCAAAGACAGGTCTGAGAATCCGAGCACCCATGGAGAAATAATAGTAAAACCACCTATTACGACAATAAGCCAGTTGTTCCAGCTCATCTTTTTTTATTGATTAATCGTTAAGAAGTTTATCTATTTCTTGAGAAACTCGGCTATAAGGCTGGGCTCCATTGATAGGAACGTACTTTCCATCGCTCACTAATATTGTATATGGAGTCCCTCGAGCTCCGGCTTTGGCTGCATTTTGTTTGTGTTTATTTACTAGATCAACGAACTTATCACTATCCAAGCACTGATTCAGTTTTGATTTTTCAACTCCAACCTCTTGAGCATATTTTTCGATAGCACCTGAGCCAAGTTGATCCTGATTAGCAAACAATTTGTCCGCAAAGCTCCAGAAGGCGTCTTCTCCTTGCAAACTTGCTACACACTCAGAGGCCTCTGCCGCCTTTTTTGCAGATGGGTGTAAACGTGGAAGGGGAAAGTGTCTGTAGACCCAAGCAACTTTATCGCCGTATTCTTTTTTAATTTTTTCCATAGTAGGGTGGAAACGCTGGCAGAAAGGACATTCAAAATCAGAATATTCTATAACTTTTACAGGAGCATCTAGGCTTCCTTTAACATGGTCATCCTTTGTTACTTTATTTATGGCAGAAGGGGTTCCTGTAATTTTTTTCTTTTTCTGGTTGCTATCTGCAGGTTTTTTAGAGCCTGCCTTGCTCATGGAAGTATAGAGCAAAGAACCGGATATCATTATAGCCGCTATTAAAATGCTGATCGGGAGAATATAATTTTGTAAGCCGTTGTTCTTGGAATTTGTATTTTGCATGATTTTCTTTATTACTGATTAGTATTTTAACACCAAAATACAACCCTAACAAACCTGTAATCTTACAATTGAAACAAGTAAAGCAAGGGTCTACCATTTATATGAGGAGGTTTTCGGAGTTTTATATAAAAATTATGCAAAAACTAAAAAAACCATTAATACTTCTGGTCGATATAGTTACTCTGTATTTTTCCCTGGCAATTACTTTAAATATGCGTTACGGGCCTTCTGAT
>JBDGRM010000021.1:0-4141 GCA_042218035.1 Candidatus Magasanikiibacteriota bacterium | reverse complement strand
GAACCTCAATACTCTCTCGAAGAAGGTATGAAAGAACTATTCAAATGGTCCCGGAAACAGGAAGCAGAAGACAATTTTGACAAAGTCCAGGAAGAACTGGAAGAAGAAGGGCTCGTGGACTAAATGTCAACACAATCCAACTTTTTCAGCATAGTCATACCATTGCAGTAAGGATTATGCCTTATGAGAAAACCTGACTTTATAGTTGAAAATCTTTTTTTCTCATCTAATGAGCAGCCTATCAGTTCTTCGATAGCTCCAATGACACCTCTATCATTATCCCATGCCTTACCTACGGATCCATCTTCCCTGAAGTAAAATCCAGAAAGATTTGTATCATGAAAGAAAACGATTCCGTTAGAGGCAAGATGAGGAAACCAGCTCTCTATTTCTTCTTTGGTATGTTCATGTTCGTGACTAGTGTCAATAAATAAGATATCGACCTCGTCCTTTAATCCATTTTCCTGGCTCCATTCCTTGAATTCGCCTGCAAATTCTAAATCATCTCTTTGAATAAAATACCAATCTTCATAATCCAGAGCGTCAGAACAATCTTGCAAATCTACTGAAATTAAATCCGAACCACAGATCTCTGAGACCCTCCTGAAGACGGCAGAAGACACTCCTCCTCTCACACCCAGTTCAACTATCGTTGACGGATTATTTCTTAGAGATTCCTCAAACATGAAAGTTAAGTGATCGCTTATATCCGTATCATCTCCTGAAAGCTTCCTAATTTCATTATATTGATTATTATCAGAAGGAGGCTGATAAGGTTCTCGAAAAGCAATTTTTCCATATAATGTTAGGCAGATATGCTTGGAGACTATACTTAACGATTTCAGAAATCCTTCCTTTTTAACTAATTCTTTAACAGTATCAAGTTTCCTCATCACAATTTTTCCTCTTAGTATTTTCTTGCATTAAACTCAACTTAAAAATTAGTTTTTCAATAATAACTTAATACGATGTCAAAGGAGAATAAAATACTCTTAGTAATGATAGATGCACTCCGTTACGATTCTTTATCATTCAATGGATACAGGAGAAGAGGAAACAAAACAACTCCTAATATAGATGAAATTGCCGAGGACTCGACAATATACAAACATGCTATCACAGCGGGTCCAGCCACTCATTATTCCCAGACAGCTCTGACAACTGGAAAATATCCTTCCAACATGGATTTCGCAGGAGCTTTCACCGAACTCGGAGATAAGACAGAAACAATTGCCGAGGATTTAAAGAAGAATGGCTACAGCACGATGGCCATCCATACCGCAATGCTGAACAGGGATAAAGGATTTGGAAGAGGTTTCGATGAGTACCATGAAGCACAGTTCATGCCGAAGATCAAGCTGGAGAAAGACTACATCACCTGCGGGCTGTACAACCTAGTGTTCGGGAAGGACAGCAGGACGCTTCACAAGAACAAGATTCTGAAGAACTACATAAGCGAGAATAAGGATCAGCCTTTCTTCTCCTATGCCTGCTACACCAACACCCACAACCCCTACAGGGCGCCTTACCCCTGGAACAGGAAGTTCGAGAGAGAAGTAGAGGAGTGGATGGACGAAGAGATGATAGACTATATCTCGGGGCCCGGCAGCGCAAACAAAGCGATAGCCAACTACGAAGATCTATCGGAGGAGGAAATAGATGTGATCAGGTCAAGATACGATGCCGGTCTCGCATACCTCGACCACAGGATAGGAGAGATAATAGAACACCTGAAAAAGGAAGGAATCTACGATGAAACCATGATAATAATTACATCCGATCACGGAGAACTATTCGGAGAGGACGGCCTTTTCTACCACGCTCTGAGCATAAGACAGGAACTGATACACGTTCCACTGATTGTAAAGTACCCCGGCCAAGAAGAAGGCGAAGTGGTGGAAAAACCTGTATCCCTTCTTGATCTCTACCCCACAATCCTGGAAGAAGCAGGAATAGATACTGGAGAACCTGATTTTGACGGCGTTTCTCTTACATCGGAGAACGGGACCGATATACCCCTATCAGAGCTTGGAAGACCCAAAAAGGAAAGAATGCAGGACCTGGAAGAGGAAGGGGTCAAAGATGCAGAAAAATATTATCGAGGTCTCAAGTCCGCACAGGACAACGAATTCAAACTGGTTAAGAGTTCGAGAGGGGAGGAAAAGCTTACTAGACTTAGAGAAAACGGTGAAGGAGAGGAAGAGATGCGCAAAAAGCTGAGAAAAGAGATTGAGGAAAAACTCTTAGGGTTCTGGGAAGGCGACAACGAGATAGAGGTCGAAGAGGAGATAAAGGACGAGCTCGAGAAACTGGGATATTTCTGAATCATATATCCAGATCTCTCAAGTCCTGGCCGTAATCCACTTCATCGGAAAGAATTTTATCCAGGACCCTGCCGTTCGAAACATCTACCTCTCCACCAAGTGCCTGGATCGTCGGGGCGATATCCTGGAACCCGGCCTCCACTCTTTCTCCAGCCCTGAAGCCTGGGCCCAGACCGGCTATCAAACCTCTCTCATCGTGTACTACCGCGGAAGTCCTGTGGAAGTTGACGTTGTAGGGCTCTGCTCCCACAACTATCCCTCTCTCGGCTTTTACAAGTATATCAGGCATCTCAGGGTTCTCCGTAAAGCTTCCAGGTCTTGAAACCTCCTCTATAAACTCTTCCTGTTCCAGGGCTTCGATCACCTCTTCTGCTTTTTCCTCCCTGTCCTCCACTATTCCACGGCTGAATCTGTCATCGTGGATCCAGACCACGCCGTACCTTGAAACACCGGAAATGTAGCAGAAAGCCTCTGTCTCCGATTTCTCTAGTACCGGGAGGATAGTTGATTGAGTGTGCTGTGGGTCTTCCCCTGTTATACCGGAGTAGATCTCCAGCAGCTTCTTCACCTGTTTCTTGAGCCCGAGGTTTACAAGCAGGGACCCTATCCTCTCCTCCAGCTTCCTCACCAGTGATCCTTCTCTCGACCGGTACTCCAGGAAACCTTTTTTCCTCAGCAGGTTGTTGAGGTAGAGCTTCCGTTCAGTCTGGATAGAGCCGTGATCGGAAAGCACCAGAAGGTTGTAATTACTATCCTCGACAAGGTCTATCATCTTTCCAAGGTAGCGGTCAGCAAGGATATACGCCTTTTTGAGCTCTTCCTCGCTATCCACGTTGTGCATGTGGGTATCAATAAGCCTGAAAACGGAGAAGGCTGTATCGAAATCCCTGTTCTGGAGCAGGTACCTGTAGACATCAAAGTTTTTCCTGAAGTTTCCATCAGCGATCTTTCTCTTCTCCTCCCTGGTTCCCTCCATATCCTCGAGATCAGTATCCAGCTCCCTATCGATCTCTTCCCCTATCTCTTCCGGCTCGAAGTCAAGCCTCTCTCCCTCTATAAAGCCTGAAACCATTACACCGTCAACCGGGTACTTTGGAGTTGTGCCGGGTATACGGAAGCTGATAACGTTTTCAGATAGATCGATCAGGTTCCTGTTCCTGAAATGGGAGGACCCTGTAACATCAACAGTGTAATCCTCAAAATCCGGGGAGCGGAAATCATACGCATCGAAATCCGAGGGCTCTCTGCCTGAAAACATGCACATCCAGGCGGGAACTGTTATAGGCGGCTCGATAGTATTGAAACTGCCGAAGAACCCTTCCTCCATCAGTCTCTGGAAGTTCGGGAGCTGCTCTATCCACTTCTCGACTAGTTCGGGATCAGCCCCGCCAAGCCCGAAAACAACTGTTGCCATGTCAAATCTTGAGGTGATGATTTCTTTTATAGCTTTGAAACAACAACTTCGTCCCATGCCAGATGAAGAAAAGAAGAACAGAGCCCTGAAAACGATTTTTGCAGGGGGAAGTGTGATGTTCTTTGCAGTTATAATCTCAAAACTGCTGGCATTGATCTATCGGCTTCTCACAGGTAGATTTCTCGGTCCTGTGGACTACGGAGTTATAACCCTGATGATGACGGTATACTCCACAGTCACCACCTTTGCATTTCTCAACATCCAGACCGGTGTCCAGAAATACGTATCCGAGTACCGTGGAAAAGAAGAGTACGGGAAGATCAAGGGCACAGTTCGTTCGGGCCTGCTGATGCTTCTTGGTGTTAGCACTCTTGTAGGTATAGCTCTCTTCCTCGCCGCAGAA
>JBDGRM010000020.1:52655-59121 GCA_042218035.1 Candidatus Magasanikiibacteriota bacterium | reverse complement strand
CCCGGGGTGGGACTCGAACCCACACGCCTTGCGGCAGAGGATCTTAAATCCCCCGCGTCTGCCGATTCCGCCACCCGGGCTCGCGTAAAATTCGCTCCGCTCACCACGCGGCAAGTATGCTGACCTAAAAATTTTTGAAAAGTTTCCAAAGTCACGTGGTGAACACAGTGAACTTTACGTGACGCCACCCGGGCTTTCAGAAACTTCTCAGTGGCCCTATACAAATACATTCCTTATTATATTTATTTATGGGTAACTGAGAGATTTCTGACCTCGATAAAAATTCTTGTTGCCATCAGAAGCTTAAAAAAAGTCAAAGTCAAGTAGCTCTGAAAAGTTGTATATTATAATAATTTGAAGGACGATGCAGAGATTAACTTGTTTTTAAAGAAGATTTACACAATCCATTCAACAAATAAATAATCAGCCAAGATCAAGGAGGGACTGAAAGCTGTCTCGCTTGTCTGCTTGAGGGAGCGACAGAGAGATTGGCTGATTATTTGTTTGCCCTTGCGGCAGTCCTATATAAATCCATTCATTACTACTCTGTTGTAGCATGGACTATTGAATGGATTGTGGAGGCGCGGAGGGGATTTGGCGTCAAGTTACTAAGCTCGCTTCGCCACGTTACCATGTGGTAAGTGGCTGTGCTCGCTAAGTACTTCCTGCCCGGACTCCTCGGCTTTGCCGAGTCCGTCTTTCAAACCCCTCTCCGAAAGCAAGATTCAACTTGCTTTCTCCCTTTGCACCACAATCCATTCAACAAATAAATAATCAGCCAAGATCAAGGAGGGACTGAAAGCTGTCTCGCTTGTCTGCTTGAGGGAGCGACAGAGAGATTGGCTGATTATTTGTTTGCCCTTGCGGCAGTCCTATATAAATCCATTCATTACTACTCTGTTGTAGCATGGACTATTGAATGGATTGTGGAGGCGCGGAGGGGATTTGAACCCCTGTACGAGGGCTTTGCAGGCCCTTGCCTCAGCCACTCGGCCACCGCGCCCACTTTTGAAATTATCTATTATTTTTCTGGAAAAATCAACCTGTGCCCCTCCTTTATCTTGTTGTTTGCTTTAACCATTATGCCAACCTGTCTACCTTCTTTGGCCTTCTGAACATCCTTCTTTTGTGATTGAAGGTTTGCTATTCTGCCCTTTCCTATGGTGTGTTCACCGCTTTTTATTTGAAAAGGCTCTTTGTCTTCAACATAACCGCTTACAACTTTTCCTCCTATTATTTGTTTGTCTTCCGAAGTTCCAAAAGTATCTAAAATTTTAACTTCCCTGCGATTGGAGCCTTCGATTTTTTCTATGTAATCTTGAAGTGCTTGTTCCAAATCATATACCACAGAAGAAGTTATTATATTCACGTTTTGAGATTTCGCCATATTTTTAGCTGAACCGTCTACCTCCACTGAAAAACCCAATATAATTGCATCAATACTGAACGCTAGCTTTACATCGCTTTCGTGCACATCTCCAACTCCTGCATCTGCTACTACCAAAGATGTTTCTTTTGTTGAAACTCTGTCCACCATGTCTCGCAAAACGTCAAGAGATGCAGCCTCTCCCGCTTTGATAACGACAGGGTACTCTTCTTCTTTTACTTCTTTAATATCCTTACTGGGAGAGCTTTCTTTCTCTATCTGTTTTTCACCAACCTTAACTTTCTGACCAACTTTTGGGAGATCATTGAAGCCTACTACTAAAGCGGGTGAAGAAGGCTCAAGCGAATCCACTTGCTTTCCTTTAAAGTTTTCAAGGGTTCGAACCGTTCCAGTTGTCTCTTGAGTGTAGATACTGTCACCTTGTCTAATTTTGCCATTTTTTACCACTATTCCTGCCACCGGTCCGCGATTAGAATCTTTAAAGCTGTTAATTATAATACCTTCCCCATCTGCATCCGGGTTATATTCTAATTCTTCCACTTCTGCAGCAAGGTTTATAAGGTCCAAAAGATCAGAGACCCCTGTTCCCTCTTTAGCGGAAATTTCCTCAAAAGACACATCTCCTCCTCTTCCTTCTAAATAAACTTCTGCTTGAGCAAGCTGATTTTTAGTTTTTTCAATATTCGCTTTTTCCAAATCAATTTTGTTAATTGCCACTATAAAAGGTATATCAGCCTTTCTAATATGTTCAATAGCTTCTTTAGTTTGTGGTTGAACCCCATCGTCAGCAGCCACTACCAGCACTGCCAAGTCAGCCACTTTTGCACCCCGAGATCTCATTTTTGAAAAAGCTTTATGACCCGGAGTGTCTATAAAGGTAATCAGTTCCCCGCTGTGAGTAATTTCATATGCTCCGATAGATTGGGTTATACCGCCC
Source organism: Candidatus Magasanikiibacteriota bacterium (assembly GCA_042218035.1). GTDB lineage: Bacteria > Patescibacteriota > Minisyncoccia > UBA6257 > GWB1-50-10 > JBDGRM01. The sequence goes on along the minus strand of JBDGRM010000020.1, from coordinate 56,797 downwards.
TCTTCCTTGTCAGCTAAATTCGTTTTTCTAATTTGGTCTAACAAGGTAGTTTTTCCATGATCCACATGGCCTAATATTGTGATTATAGGAGGTCTTTTTTTCATAAATTTAAAGTAAAAACTTAAAAAAGATGTAGAAAACTTTCTCTACTTAAGCAAGTTTAACAGAAAGGACCCTTTATTATCAACTAAATTACGTTATAATTATTCTTGAATTAGAAATATATTTTGCTTAAATTGATTTTAAGTGAGTTAGGTAGGGTGCCAGAGTGGCCGATTGGGGTGGATTGCTAATCCATTGTGCGATTTTTATCGCACCGAGGGTTCGAATCCCTCCCCTACCGCATAGGGTAAAGCTTTTCCCTTGACTTTTTGTGAAAGAGTTTTACAAATGTAAGAGGTAAATTGATTGGCCCCGTCGTCTAGCCTGGCCCAGGACGCCAGATTTTCATTCTGGTAGCAGGGGTTCGAATCCCCTCGGGGTCACCACAATACAGCTCAGTAGTCTATCTGATCTCAAGAGATGCAAAATTGAAGGTTTTTTTATAATAAATTGACTATCTTCCAGATAGCCTTAAATTTCAGCCTATTCTTTGTCAAGGCTCGTCACAGTATTAACTATTTTATACTGCTTCTCACCTTTCCTTGAATAGTCAGAAATTTAAGGCTACTGAGTTGTATTGTGGTTATTTTTTTCTAAAGTCTGAGGGGATTCGAAGTGAAAAGGGGTCGGGAAAACGCCTTAGTTTTCCCTTGTTGGAAGTCAGGGAGCGAAGTGACCGCCAGAAACCGTGGGTTTCTGGGAGTGAGTGAAACGAGCGGGTTCTATATCCCCTCGGGGTCACCACAATACAGCTCAGTAGCCGATCCGATTTCAGGGTTAACTCATATATGAATATTTTTGTAGATAGGATCGGCTATCCTTCGGACGGTCTCAATTAAAGTATCTTCGGTGTCATTCTTTCAAGCAGTATAATATACAGCTTTCAGTTACTCCTTGAATATACTTCAATTAGAGACTTTTTGAGCTAGATTGTGGTTGATTCTTCATAAGAGAAACTAGAACAGGAAAGGGGCTAGGAAAATGCCTTGGTTGTGTATTATTAAAGCCAGCGAACTTGCGAGCGGTTTTTAAAATATTCATCGGAGTTGCAATTTGGAGATAAATTAAAATTAATTTAAGGTTCGAGTAAACTTCATACCTTGAATCTTTTGCAATTTTTTCAATATTTAATGCAGTTTAACTCAAAAGACATCATAATAGTTATTCTTATTCTTTCTCTATTGATGGCCGGTGCCAATTACTTGATTGATCAAATATCTTTTAGAAATTGGATTAATAAAAAAGAAGAAAACAGAAAACCAAGAGCTCAAAAATTAACAAGAGGGGACTGCATTCAAAGGGGAGAGAGAAAAATTAAAAAAACTAAAAGGAACATCAAAAGGCAAAAAAATAAATTCTTGCGAGAGGTTGATTATGGATATAACCCCTACTTAGAAGTTTGTGGTTTTTATATCAAAACATCAAAATTAATTTCCTCAAGAGTAACAGTAGAAGAAAGGCTAGAGAATTTGTTTACTAACAATAAAATAGCCACCAGCACTTACAGGCAAGGGTTGCAAAAACAAAAAGGCATAAAAGATCTAAAGATCAATGTATTTTTAGGTAAACCCACCAACCCTAAAATAAGGAGCTGGGATCAATATATGGAAGTTCTTGATATAAAAAATTGAGGTAGTTTTTTGTGATTCTTTTTTATTTTAAGTGGCTTTCTCCCACCGTCTTCGTTCTCTAAATTCACTGCGGAGGGGGAGGGATTAGGCGTCAAGTTACTAAGCTCGCTTCGCCACGTTACCATGCGGTAAGTGGCTGTGCTCGCTAAGTACTTCTTGCCCGGACTCCCTCACTCCGTTCGGTCCGTCTTTCAAATCCTCTCCGAAAGCAAGAGATTTATAAAACTTGCTTTTTCCTTGTATCACAATCCGTCCAGAAAGTAAATAACAGCTCAAGGTCACGGAGTTCCGAAGAGCGGTATGTATATTGACAATACCGTGACGAGGAACGACACAGAGATTGAACTGTTATTTTTCTTCCCATCGGGCAGTCCTATCTAAAAACATTCATTTTTTGAAGTCTTTGAATTGGACTGCTGGATGGGTTGTGGCGGAGGGGGAGGGATTTGAACCCCCGAGGCTTAAAGCCTACCGGTTTTCAAGACCGGCGCAATAAACCAGACTCTGCCACCCCTCCATTTTATTTAAATTCCAAATCACAAATCCCAAACATCAAATAGCCAGTTTCTCTTTCGGCCAAACAAATACAATCCGTCTCAGCGACTTTCAATTTCTGATTATTCTAGTAACTGAAAAATAAATTTAAAAAGCTCATTACAATCATCCCAGAAAGCTGTCAGCGGTTCAAGTTCAAGGAGTGACTGAAAGACGTATTGTGGTGGATACTTCTTGAAGGAAAGACATCGAAATTGAATCGCTGACAGTTTTCCCTTGCGGTAGCCCTATCCTAAATATTCCTTTTTATATAACTTCTAAAATGGGCTACTGGGAGGATTGTGGTGTCGGGGGTGGGATTTGAACCCACACGAGGGAAAACCTCATTAGGTCCTAAACCTAACGCGTCTGCCAATTCCGCCACCCCGACATTCATCTTTACAATATATTAACCAACTTTCTTTTCTTTGACAAATTTTGTTATATATGATTTTATATAAATAAGCGTTTGCTCCTTGAAAAAGTATTCACAGTCTCATGATTACTTTTCTTCTTATTTCTGTAGTAATTGCGATTTTAATCGGAATAACTGCAAGTTATTGGGGGGAGTCCAATACCGGAAGTTTTGAAAGGGCCCGAAAAATTAAAAGTATGGATGAAAACGTAATTTTCGATCCATACACCTGGAGCGACTTAGGGAGACTTATTGCGATAGCAATAGGTTGCCTGTTAGTAGGCTTCGTCCTGGTTGAAGTGGTTGAAGTCCTTAAAAAACAAATAGGGCTGGGGTATATTCCACTTCAAAGAACTTTAATTTTAGGCGTTGTCCTTTCCCTATGGACTTTCTATATTATTTGGGACAACGTTACTACCCAAATCAAAGAGGTCCACTTTGCTGTCACGAGCATTTTTGACAGCCTAAGCGGGCGAAGAATCGGGGAAGGAAATCACTTTCTTTGGCCCTTCATTGAGAAGGTCAAAGACCGGTTCCTTTTTCCGTTCAAGACTCAAACAAAAACTACTCAAGTGGTTTTTGTCACCAAAATGGATGAATCAGATGAAAATTTAGATGATGAGTCCGACAACAAAATATCCAGCTTGAAGTTGACAGTTACTCTAGCAATACAATGGAGGGTCGATCCGGAAATTGTGACGGGCGATGGCTCCCCCGCCTTTGTCGAGTGGTCTGGTTCCAGTGAAGGAGATCTTATCACTAAGGAATTCAATGAAGCACTCGAAGCTCAGCTGGAAGGCCCTCTTGGTTCTTTCGGAGGAGTATATGAATATGTAAAGTTTGTCAATAAGCGAGAGTGGGTGGAGCTTTTCCTCAACTCACTCTTGCGATTGGAGACTGTCCCTCATGAAAATCCTCGGGTGCTCGAAAAATATAATGAGTATACAGAGGCCTCAGAAAGAATAGACGAGAGCGATATAGAAAGGGAAGACGACTTCGAGTATATGAAGGAAGAGGTCCCACCCGGTAAGCGACTGGAGTTTTACCGGGACAACTCTGATATTATCAAAACCGTTCTCAGTGGGGAAAGCGAAAATGACAGCCGTTCCGAGATCGAACTTCTTCTCGGAATTGACCTTATTGATCTCCGCCTCAAGAAAGTTGGCTTCACAGAGGAGGCCAAAGAAAAGATTGAGGCCGAGGCACAGGCCCGCGAGCAGCAAAAAGCCAGGCAGGTTGAAGGAGAGACACTCCAAAACTTGACTGACATTATTGCTGAAAACACCGACCTGGACGACGAGACGGCCGCAAGTCTTGCCCTGGTTCTTATGGGCAAGTCCTCTTCGTACACCCTCAATACGGGGGCCTTCGATGAGGACATCGGCCAAGCAATCGATCGTATTCTCCCTTCATAAAAAACAGCTAGATCATGAAATGGAAAAAGATTTTTAAATGGATAT
>JBDGRM010000020.1:3758-52645 GCA_042218035.1 Candidatus Magasanikiibacteriota bacterium | reverse complement strand
GGGGGGTATCGGCTTATAACCCTCCAGACAAAAAGGTGGCTAAAACTGATTCCACTGAAACTAAGACTAAAAAGCCGCCCCCTCCGCCCGACCCCAGCAAAGACAAAAAGAAAGTTAGTTTTGAACTGGTTGGTAAGTGTAAAAAGCTTGCCAGCCAGTTTCCGGTGGCTCATCCAAGCTCCGGAATTGTCGAGCTGAAACAGGGGGATAGCTTTGTAATTCCCCTTCTCAAAGAGAGGTGGAGTCCCGAAATTGAAAGCAGAAATGCCCTTCATTGGGTGAGTCTGCGCCCCTCTGGAAACATAGGGGGGGAAAAAGTTAAGCTGGAGCATGAGGGAATCCGGGTGGTTCCGCCCGGTACCCACCTCCAGCTAAAAAGCCTTCAGGATTTGGGGAAATTCAAACCCCTGAAGGGGGAAAATTGCGTATTTATTACAACTCAGAAAAAAATATTAGAATCGGTGAAGTAACTTTCAAAAACCCTCCGAAGTCCGGAGGGTTTTTCTTTTTTAGTTATTAACACCCGAGGAGATAATATCTGCTACCAGATTATCGAGAACGTATGCTAAAAGGGCAACGACTATAGCTGAAACCGTATAATAAAGACCCCTTCGAGCTTTTGTAATTTGCTCGTCTGATTCGGTTGCAAATAAGAACATATAAGCTGAGTATAAAATTGAGCCTGCAGCTGCAATAAAAAATATTTGGTATGCTTTTTCTAAAATAAATTCTAGTATATTAACTATATCCTCAATACTGCTTACATCAGGAGGAGGGTCTTCACCTGCAGAAAGCACAAGTTTCGGAACCAGCAAAAAAGAAAAGAAGGTTATTACGTAGAATTTTAAATTTTTAAATAATTGCATCGAAATTATAGAAATATTTTTATATAAAAAGCCGAAACCCTAAGGGAGGGGTTTCGGCTTTTAAGGTTCCAACAAAATAAAAAATTAAGAAGAAATGCCTTCTGAAAGCAAATTATCTACAAAGCCATCTATTGCAAAGGCAAGCAACGCTACTGCAACTCCGACAATTCCATAGATCAAGGCATTCTTAGCATCTTCAACCTGTTCCTCATCGCCGGCTGCTGTAAGGTAGAGAAATGCGCTGTAAAGAAAGGCACCAGCTGCGGCAATGAAAAATATAGTGTAAACCCAGCCAAGGATTTGCTCTAAAAGTCCTATAAATCCTGAAACTGTAACGCCCTGAACGGGATCAGGCGCAGGATTGTCTCTTGGGGGGGTTTGAGCTAAAGCAGAACTTGGAGCCAAAACACCAGCTAAAGCAGGTATTACAGAAATGTAAAGGAAATTTTTGAGTCGACTCATTATTCTTTTAATTTGGTAAATAAATATATTCGACCTTTCTATATCTTATATCTTAATTTTTAAGTATGATTAGCCAGCTGTCAATATTTGAGTTATAATCTCAGATATCCCGCTGGCTACTAATATTATAACATACCCTATTACTGCATAGTATAAGGTTTGCTTTCCATTCTTGAACTGCTCGGGCTCACCTTTTGCAAAAAGCATCTGAAAACCGCCGTATAATACCATGAGAGCAACTACAGGCGGGGCTATTCTATCCCTTAAATCTCTTATTACATTATTTACCACTCCTATCAAGTCTCCGCTCCCTCCAAGAGGGTTGGTAAGACAAATTGTTGCATCATCACCACAATCGGGACCTTCGCCTCCCGCACTAAAAGATATAAAGGGAAAAGCAAAACTTAGAGAGAAAATTAATATAAAAATTGTAAAAGCGGCAAATTTTTTCATAGTTAAATTAGCATGTTATACCCTCTGAGAGGGGGTTGGGGCTTGCTCCGCCCAATATATTGATGAAAAGGTTTATTATTAACCATGAAGAAAGAACTATCGCAATTCCTATTATAGCATTTTTAATCATATCTTTTCCCTGATTGTACCAACTTTCATTTGCTCCGGCTGCCATTATCATAACTGCTCCGGCTGCTGCCATTAGAGTGCCTACAGCAAGAGCTAAATCTCGAATGAAGGTTATTATATTAACCCCGACTTTCAGACCATCACATAAGCTACAGGCTCCGTCAACATTACAATCTACATCGTATCTCCCATTCCAAATTGGATTCGCTCCAAACGCAGTAAGCGGAAACAAAAGGCTAAACGCAAAAAATATAGTTAAAAATAAAGCAAGAGTTCTCATTTTTACTTTACTAAATTATTTATAGATTGTGCCGCTTTATCCAGGGCTGTTCCAACGCTTTCCTCTTTTTCTATTATAGCTTCTATAGTATCAGCAAAAATGTTTTTTATTTTGTCAGGATTGGGCTCAGTCCAGGAAGTTGCTGTAAGAGCCTGAGAAGCAAATGTTTCAAATTTTGGCTTTGTCTTATAATATTTAATCAATCGCTTTAATGCTGGAGGTTTTTCGGTTTTCTTAATGTAGCTGTTTGCCACAGAAGGGTCCGTTGTTAAATGAAGAATAAAATCCCATGCTATAGTAGGGTAATTCGTTTTGGTTGAAACAGTATAACCCCAGAAGTGACCGAGTGATATTTCATTCCTTTGGCTAGAAAATTGAGGAACTTTTGCAACTCCCACCTCAAGGAAGGGGGATTTTTGCCGGATCGATCGAACTGCTGAGGAGTAGTCAATTATCATTGCCGCCTTCTTTTGGCTAAATGCTTTTCGGGAATTCGGCATGGATTCCGGCCACATATAGTAATTGCTTTTTGGTTTGCCGAATTGAGTGTAAAATTGGAATGCTTGATTGCTTTGTTGGCCGGACAAATCAGCGCTTGAGTAATTTTCAGACATAAGTTGGGCTCCCTTCTGAAACAGAAGAAGAGACAAGATATCTTTAAAGTTTTTTATATTATCTGCCCGCCCAAAAGCGGTTCCTGCTCTTTCAATTTTACCTTGGGGACCTTTCTTAGTCAGCTCCTTAGCTATTTTTTTGAATTTCTTCCACTTTTTAGGGGGGAATACTATCCCTTTCTCATTAAATATATTTTTGTTGTAGATAAGGCTGAGTGTATCTATGTATAATGGCAGTGCATAAATACGCCCATCCCGGACAAAGCTTTTTTCAACAATTTGAGGAAAATCTTCTTTCAAGTCTACGAGGGAATAATCTCGGTTGTTGAGCGGTTCTATTTTATCTTTTTTTCGGTAGAGGTCGTTATTACGAATCGAAAATATGTCCGGCCCTTCATTTGTTGCCATTGCTTTAAGCAATGTATTTTCATAATTTTCCACGGAGTCAAAAACGCGGAGGTTTATTTCTACGTTGGGGTACTCAGACTTAAAGCTAGAAATTGCCGTTTTAAAAGAGCTTTTTTGTTCTCCAACCACCCAAAAGTCTAACTTTGCTTTTCGGCTTTTAGGTGACTGGGAGGGCCTACCAAAAAAGAAGCCCAAAACCACCAAAAGAACTACCAAGACGGTAGCCCCCACTACTGCCATTATTATTTTTCTTGTGTTGGACATAATTTAGAGAGTAATAAAACCAGAAAGGGTATCTCCTTCTTGGAGTTCCATAACCTTGACTCCCCTTGTATCTCTGCTTGAAATTTGAATATCTTCAAGACCCATTTTTATAACTTGACCTTTTGCAGAAAAAGCAAGTAATTGGTCCACACTGTCATCAACAAGTTTGGTAGCCGCTACAGGCCCAGTATCGTCCGAAACCTGAGCAGTTTTCACACCCACCCCGCCTCTCTTTTGGGTGCTGTAATCATCTATTTCCGTTTGTTTGCCATAACCTTTTTCCGTTACTACTAACAGTCGCTCATTTTTTCCCTTTTTAGTAATGACGTCCACACCTACTACTTTATCATCATTTTTGAGGTCTGCTGCTTTCACTCCTGCAGCACCTCTTCCCATCGGCCTGACTTCATCTTCGCTGAATCTTATTGCTTTACCGTTCTTAGTTGTGAGGATTATATCACATTCTCCGTTTGATATTCCGGCCCACAAAAGTTTATCAGATGAATCAAGACTAAGGGCTTTAATGCCATTGCTTTGAATATTTTCAAATTCCTCCATGGGTGTTTTCTTTATGGTGCCGTTTTCCGTAGCCATAACAAGATAATTTTGTTCATTGTCCTCAAGGGAGCATGTAATAAAAGAAGTAATATTCTCATTATCTTCTACACCCAGGAAAGTATCAATCAAGCTCCCTTTCGTAGTTCTTTTACCTTTAGGGATATCATAAACTTTTGTTTGAAACACTTGGCCTTTATCGGAAAAGAAGAGCACATCATCATGAGTGTCTGCCAAGGCAAAGTTCTCAACAGTGTCTTCCTCTTTAAGGTCAAAACCAATTATCCCCTGCCCTCCTCTCTTTTGCACCTTAAAGGAGGTGGGGGAGACTCTTTTGATGTAACCTTCTTTTGTTAAAAGAATTACTGTTTCTTTTTGAGGTATAAAGTCTTCTTGGCTGAACTCTTCTACACTTTCTTCAACTATTTGAGTTTTTCTTTCGTCTCCATATTTTTCTTTAAGCTCTTCGAGCTCTTCAATTATTTCTTCTTTTATTTTCTCAGGGTCATCCAGTAATTCATTCAATTCTTCAATTAATTCTTTCTTTTCTTTGAGTTCATCTTTAAGCTTTTTGGCAGCCAGAGAAGCTAGAGTTTGAAGGCGCATCTTCAGGATGGCGTCGGACTGCCTTTCTGTAAGGTCAAAGTTCTCCATAAGGTTTTGCTGGGCATCACTTCTGTCTTCAGAAGACTTAATGGTTTCGATTACCTTGTCTATTTCATCAAGGGCTGAAACAAGACCCTCAAGAACATGAGCTCTGTCTTCGGCTTTGGAAAGTTTATATTCGGCTCGTCGTCTAACGACTTTCTTTCTGTGCTTCAAGTAAGCGGCGAGTAAATCTTTTAGAGAAACAACTTTCGGCTGAATGCCGTCCTCCAAAGCCACCATATTAAAGTGGAACTTCTTCTGGAAGCGGGTGTGTTTAAAAAGAGAATTCAAAATTCTTTGAGGGTTGGCTCCCTGTTTCAGTTCAAGGACAATGCGCAAACCTTCTCTGCCCGATTCATCTCTTATATTCTTTACCCCGTTTAATTTATCATCTTTAACTAGTTTTGCTGTCTTCTTTATAAGCTTAGACTTGGTAACCTGAAAAGGGATTTCGGTGACTGCTATACGGGGACCGCTTTTCCCTTCGGTTTCCTCGATTTCAGTTTTTGCTCTAATAGTCACCGAACCTCTTCCGGTTGAGTAAGCTTCTTCTATTTTTTCTTGGTCATATACTACTCCTCCGGTAGGGAAGTCGGGGGCTTGAATATATTCCATCAACTCAGAAACCGTAGCATCTTCATTTTTAGCCAGGTATTTAAGAGCTTCTACAGTCTCAGTAAGGTTATGAGGTGGAATATTTGTAGCCATACCCACGGCAATTCCCATGGTTCCGTTCAAAACGAGATTCGGAAGCTTGGCAGGAAGATAATCGGGTTCCTCTTGGGTGTTGTCATAATTAGGTGACCACTCTACGGTGTCTTTTTCTATGTCTTCGAGCATCTCTTCAGAAATCGCTTCCAGCTTTGCTTCCGTGTAACGCTGAGCTGCAGCTGAATCGCCGTCCACATTACCAAAGTTTCCTTGCCCATCTACAAGAGGGTAACGCAGTGAGAAATCTTGAGCCATTCGAACCAAGGTGTCATAAACAGCCTTGTCTCCGTGAGGGTGATAAACCCCCATTGTTTTTCCTACTACACGTGCGGACTTTTTATGAGCTGAGCTCGAATCGAGGCCCATATTCCACATAGCCCACAATATTCTTCTCTGAACGGGCTTTAGTCCATCCCTCATGTCCGGCAAGGCCCTTGAGACTATGACGGACATCGCATAATCAAGATATGAATCTTGAAGCTCGTCGGTAATTTCAGCGTCTCTTATTTCTGCTGCCTCTTTTTGAGATTTATCTTCTGACATTATTTTTTAGTGGTAGTTGATTGTTTCTTAAATTTATAGACTCGCTTTCTTTTTAAGGCTTCTCGAAAAGAATTGAGGCCCTTTGTCCATATTTTTCCAAAATCTTCTAAGCTTTTTTTAGAACCTTGCAATGTTATTTGAAAGCCTCTTTTTACTTTTGAGAAAAAGCCGTCGACATTTTTATCTGTTTTCTCGGGCTTCATTTTTTGTTTTTCAGCTACTTCAGGTTTTTCTGGTGGAACAACCCTGGGGATACTATTGCTAAACCATACAAGCCATACCCCTATTACCAGAAGAAAGATTAAAGTCGACCCTCCTATCAAATAACGTTTTTTTGTGGCATCATCGGACTCTCTGATTTCTTTTAACTTTTCTCTTGCTCTTTCTATAAAACCCCTCATCAGTACTATTGCATTAGCTTTGAAGACACCTCACTTTCATCGCTTGGGGTTTCAAATCCTTTTTCTTTATTACTATTTTTTCCTCTTTCTCGCATGATTTTTTGTTTAGCTCTTTCAGGAACTTATCCAATTCATCATTAAAAGAAGGAACAACGAGCGATGGCTCAACCTGACGTATAATTTGAGCGGCATCGGAAGGGTTAATAAGTTCATCGTTACCAGCAGGAATAATGGCAACATCCACCTCTTGCATATATTCAAAAATATCGGGATCCAGTTCCTCTGCTAAAAAGCCAAAAATAACAAAGCGGAAAGATTTAAAGTCGAGTCTATATACTGTTTTTTGCCTTCGTTCACCTCTGTACTCTCCCGTATTATTATACCAACCCCTTATTCTTGTTCCTTCAACTTCATATTCCCCAGCATGATCACACCAAAAAAGATCTTTTTTAGATGGTGGTTCAGTTAAAGTTGGCTTAATCGTATTTAAAGCCATATCAGCCTTTTTAAAGGAGCGTTGATCTTCAGGATCTACCAATACCAAATCATCACCTGACTTGATCTTAAAATAGTTATCGCCCTGATAGGTTATGGTCATTTCTGTTCGGTGATTTAAAATTTAAGAATTTTGCAATATTAACACTCTTTAATGTTAATATTTAGGGGGTGTTGAGTCAATTTGGTGAGGGTTGATTTTAGAGCGTTTTTTCGATACTCTAGTTGAAGCTATGAAGACAAAAATTAATCGTCAAAACAGTAAAACAAGAAGTTTTATAAATTCAAATCCGGACCTTTTTGAGTTTCTCAAGCAAGGAGACTTGGTAGAAGGAACGGTTTTAGAAAAAAGTCCTAGAGAAATGAAGGTGGATTTGGGCAAATACGGCACCGGCGTTGTTTATAGAGGAGAAATAATGAATGCCCGTTCTATAATAAGAGACATTGAAGAGGGGGACGAAGTTCAAGCAAAAGTGGTGGAAGTAGACAATGATCACGGCTTCATAGAGCTCTCTCTTTCCGAGGCCCAAAAGAAGAAAAGTTGGCTCGAAATTAAAAAGCTTTATGAAAACGAAGAAGTGCTCGAAATTTCCCCCCAATCCGCCAACAAAGGTGGCTTAATATTTGAAATCAAAGGCTTACAAGCATTTTTACCTGCCTCACAACTTTCTCCGGAAAATTATCCAAATGTTGAAGATGGGGACAAGGAAAAAATAAAGGAACAGCTGGAAGATATGCTGGACGAAAAGATGGAAGTGAAAATTATTAGTGCAGAACCCAAAAAGGACAAGTTAATAGTTTCTGAAAAGAAGGCCAAAGAAGAAAGCACGAAGAAATTGGCAGAAGAGTATGAAGAAGGCCAAGTGGTAAAAGGAACGGTTTCCGGCATTGCTGACTTTGGGGCATTCGTTAAAATAGAAGACGGTCCAGGAATGGAAGGCCTTATCCACGTTTCAGAGCTTTCTCACAAAATGGTAGACAATCCAAAGGATATCATTGAAGTAGGGGACGAAGTGGAAGCAAAAATTATAGAAATAAAAGACGGAAAGATCTCGCTGTCTCTGAAAGCTCTTAAAGAAGATCCCTGGGAGTCAATAGAAGAAGAATATGAAGAGGGAGAAGAAATAGAAGGGGAGATTTATTCGTTTAATCCGTTCGGCGCTACCGTGGATCTCGGTCAAGGAATTCAAGGTCAGGTTCATGTAACTGAATTCGGTGGTGTAGAGGAAATGAAAGAAGAATTAGAACAAGGTTCTGCCTACAACTTTGAAATAAAGGAAATCCGGTCAGAAGACCAAAGAATCGACCTTTCAATGGCTGACTAACTTAAAAATTGTAATTTAGCTCTAAAACCCCCTCTTGAAAGAGGGGGTTTTTGTTTTTTTTAGGGTTTTGATAGTCTGTTTGACAAAATTTTAAGTCTATGTTAGTTTTAAAATAGCACTCAACATCAATGGTTTCCGAAAATCAGGAAATCTTTTTCATGCAATACTGAATAAAAGCTCTTTGAGACCATGCAAACGAATGATGCAATGAAAAATGCAATGGAAGAGGCTGGACTCGGACCTTCCACGAACGGAACCTCGAATCAGTCCAATCAATCTCAAGAGCAGACAGAGGAAACGCCGGTTGAGAAGGCGGATAGGCTCATCGAAGAGCTCCAGGAAATTACGGAGGTCAAAGGCGATGCTTCCCCTGATGAGGTCAGCGAGAGGGCCTCTCGAGAGACCGAGCTGTACGCTGAGCTTTTGGAGGTGCTTCGGCACCTCTCAAAAGTCATCCGAAAGCTCAAGTACGAGGGGCAGCAGAACACCGCCGTTTACAACCTCCGTCAGGAGGTTCGGGAGCGGCTAATGAACGAAGTTCCCTCCTTTTGGGAGAGCCGAATCAGGAAGCGTATCCACTTTGATGCGCTGATCGAGCGGGTGGAGCATTACACCCACCTGATCAGCGAGGAGTGGGACGGAGGCAATCCGTACCGGCTCCTGGAAAAGGCTTCAAGGAGAGCTGAGGAGATCGGCTACGTCCGCTCCGCGAACGACGAGGAGCGAAAGGCCGCTCTCTCCGATTCCGATGAGGACAATCTTCACAAGATGCACCTCATCGTCAACTTCCGGGGCGAGACCAAGGTCTTCGTTCCCGAAAAGGAGGGCAGCTCAATGAGCAAGGTTTTGTTCGACCGGCTTCACGATCTCCGAGTAGCGTGCACCGAGGAGGTGCGCCGCTACAAGGAGGAGCGGGAGCAAAAAAAGCAGGAGTTCGAGGAACGTCTCGAGGAACTGCAGATGTCCCCGTCTCGCGTGACCTCTTTGCTGAACGGTGAGCAGGATACCGTAATCGGCAAATTCCCCTGGGAAGGCGGAGAAGCCTATCTGGACGCGCGGGGTGTCGGAAACGGCACCACCCCGCAGATCCAGATAAACCGCTCCGATGCGTTCTCGTCTTTGGAAGGGAAGGTCATCGACCCCTCACACAAGGCGTGGGGAGCCCTCTACGCTGCTCTCCAGAAGCTGAAGTCCCGGCTTGAAGAACAGAACAATGGATAAGTGAGAGATTTCGCGCTTTCCGGGCCCCGTTTGGCTTTGCCAGGCGGGGCTTTTTCTTTTGGGATTAATTATATCTAGAAATCGAGCTGTCTTTTTATTTTATAACTTCAATTCCTATTTTTTGCTTAACCTCGGTCATTTTTTTAGCAGCAATTTTTCTCGCTTTCTTGTTTCCAGCCCTTAAGGTCTTTTCAGTTCTTTCTTTGTCTTTCATCAAGTTTTCTTTTTTATTCCTGTAGTCTTCAAAATAATCAATTATCAGCTTCGAGAGAGATTTTTTGAAATCTCCATATCCAGAATCCTGAAATTCATCTTTGATTTTTTCACGCGAAAGGTCGGCAAGAGAGGAGTATATAAGAATAAGATTTGAAATTCCCGGTTTGTTTTCTGGGTCGAAAATAATGTTATTGCCGGAATCCGTTAGAGCCGACATTATTTTGTCTTTTATAACTTTTGGGGAATCATCTATAAAAAGGCACCCTTTAGGAGAGGATTTTGACATTTTATTTTCCGGATTTTGGAGATCTTTTATTCTGGGGGCTTCCGTCATTACAGGTTCCGGAACCTCAAAAGTGTCAGAAAATCTATTGTTAAATTTACGGGCGAGATCACGAGTTAACTCTAAATGTTGAGTTTGGTCTTCTCCTACCGGGACCTTTTTGGCATCATACAAAAGTATATCCGCACTCATTAAAACAGGGTAATAGAATAAACCTACATCTACGTTATCTTTTTGTTTGCTTTTTTCTTTGAATTGGGTCATTCGTTTTAATTTTCCAAAAGAAGCCAAAGAAGAAAGAATCCAGGCTAGGTTTGTGTGCTCCTGGATAGAGGACTGAATAAATATAGTTGATTTTTTCGGGCTTAATCCAGCTGCCATATAGCTTGCGGTAGTATCTATAATTTGCTCACGGTTTTTGCTTGACTCAAAACCACCAGCTAGAGAATGGTAATCTGCAATAAAGAAAAGGCACTCATATTCATTTGAGTCTTGCAGTTCAACAAACTGTTTTAGAGCTCCTAGATAATTTCCTAAATGAAGCTTTCCCGTTGGTCTGATTCCTGATATAAGCTTTGGTTTGTTGTTAGGCATAGATTTTGCAAATTAATACTTTTGTATTCTAAGTTTACCAATTGTTATTAAGAAGGAAAGATTTAAGATTTCACCTCTCATAAAACTTTTTTCATTTACCAAGAATTAAGAAGTTAAGAATTTGAACTATGAGTAAATTAGTAACAAGTAAGCCATATCTAACTAAACTTATAAACTGCTGAGACAAGCCTATCAGAACCTCTCAGAAAGCTGTCAGCGTGATTTCAAGTTCACGGAACCCTGAGGACTCGTACTGGACTACTAGTCCGAGGGGTGACAAAAAAGTTGAATCGCTGACAGGCTTTCCCTTGCGGTAACCCTTAATAAAAAATCAATTCATTCTTATTTACTTCTGGAATGGGTTACTGAGAGCGTTCTGATTAAACCTCTATAATAACTGGCAAGACCATAGGACTTCTATCCGTTCTTCGGTTCAAGAATCTTCCTACCTGCTTTCTAATGGCAGACTTTGTGTAGTCTATATCCAGAGAGCCACCCTTAGAAATTCCACGGATTATCTTTCTAATTTTGTCTCTAATGTCGTTCAACAAGTCTTTATTTTCCCGAAGATAAACGAAGCCTCTCGAGATTATATCAGGGCTTTTCAGAATCTTGCTATCTTTTTTTGAAATGGTAGCTATAATGACTACCATTCCACTTTCAGATAAAACTTTTCTATCTCTTAGCACCACTTCTCCGATATCACCAACCCCCGCTCCGTCTACGAGCACATAGGAGGAGGGTACTGTTTCATCGGTGACCTCCACCGAATCCCTTTTTAGTTCAACTACTCTACCATTGTCGGTAAGAATTATATTATCTTGAGAGATCCCTAAAGTTTCTTTGGCAAGCTGAGCATTTTTCCATCTCATAAAATAGTATCCGTGAATAGGAAGGAAGTTTTTAGGTTTAACTAGCTCCATTACCGTTTTGAGATCCTCTTGGGGTGCATGGCCAGAGGAGTGAATGTCAAGCATGTTATAGTCATAAATTGTAACCCCTTGGCGTGCCAGATCATCCTTAAGGTTTTGAACACTCATTTCATTTCCGGGAACGACAGAAGAAGAAAATATGATGGTGTCACTTTCTTTCAAGTCAATATTCCTGTGCTCACGTCTTGCCATTCTCATTAAGCTGGCCCTTTCCTCTCCTTGTGCTCCTGTGCAAAGTACCATCACTTTGTCATCATCATATTTATGAATTTCTTCCATAGGAATTAAAGTGCCTTTTTCAGTATCAATAAAGCCGAGTCTCTTGGCTATTTCAATATTTTGTTTCATAGAGTAGCCACTAATCGCTACTACTTTACCCATCTCTTCCGCAATATCAATAATCTCAGAAAGTCTATCAATAAGAGAAGAAAAAGTTCCTACTATAATTCTTCCTTCCGCCTTCTCAAAAAGTTTAGTGAGCTCTTCTTTTACCGTTTCCTCAGAAACGGACTTTCCCGGAACTCCTGACGCTGTTGAGTCTAGCATTAAAGTGTGAATATCTTTTTCTCCTAACTTTTCCCATATCTCAAGATTTTTTGCATTTCCATCCTTATCTCTGTCTAGTTTAAATTCGCCCGGATGAACTATATTACCTACGGGGGTGTCGAGAAGAAATCCTACTCCTTCCGGAACATTGTGTGAAACCTCAAAAAAGTTCGCAGTGAAGTTTTTTGAAATCTTTCTGCTATCTCCGGACTCAACCAGATCAAATTTCGGATTAGGGCAGCTAGGTTCCTCTTCAACCATGCTCATTATCATTTCTTTGGTGAATTTAGTAGTATAAATTACCGGGTTTCCTAATTTGTCCAATATGTAAGGAATGGCCCCAATATGGTCTTGATGGCCATGGGTAATAATTAATCCTTGAATTCTATCTTTGACTAATTCTAAATAACTAGTGTTTGGAATTATGTAATCTATACCGGGAGTTTCCTCAGAGGGGAACTGAATACCAGCATCAACGACTAAGATTTCGTCTTTATATTCGAGAAACATCATGTTTCTTCCAATTTCTTCCAAACCTCCCAGTGCAACAAATCTCACATTATCCGCTTCAGGCACTTCAGTGGATAAACGAGATTTAGCCTTTTTAACTTCCGACCTTCTCATTACATTAGTTTCGTTGGATGATTTTATGATTTCTTTAGACATAATTTTTATAAATAATTAGTTAAATTAATTTCTCGACTTTTAATAGGTAAATAAGTAAAATTGTAAAGTCATGATTAAATATTACGATTTATGATTTCTTTTATTTAAATTCTCTTACTTTCTTTAGGTACCAATTATTAATTCCATTAAACAGGTCTTCGGTTTTTATTATGTTTCTAGATGTCATATCTATTCCTTCTAAATTATCTTTATAGACCAAGCTTATGGGAACCGTAAAAAGAAAAGATGCCGGAGCCTTCTCTTTAATAATCCTTACCGCTTTTTTAAATTTTCTCTTTCTCTGTGAAGATTTAGGGGACTTCCTTATTTCCTCTAAAAGTTTATCTACCCTGCTGTTGTCGAAAAAAGATAAATTCAGTCCCGGATAAAATTTTTGTGATGAGTGCCAGAAAGGAAAAAGGTCAGTAGGGTGCTCTAAAACATTCCCGAAAAGTAAAGCTTCATAATTCCTTTGTCTAAGTACTGCTTCCGAAAAATCCTCATTTCTTAAAGTTTCAATCTTAACTCTGTCGATACCTGCATCTTTCCATTGTTTTTTTAATTCTTGCAACACAGGCTTTAAAAAATCCACATTCGGTGCTGTAAGTTCTATTTTGATTTCTTTATTTTTCTTATCTGAGTTGTTGTTCTTCATTTTTCTTATTACCTTCTTTGGCTTAATGGGAGTTTTTTGCTGTAAGTTAAAATCAACCGCTGGAGTATAGGGGTAATCTACAGGGGTTGCTTGTCCATTTAGAGCATTATTTACTATTGCTTGCTTGTCTATAACAGAATTAAGAGCTTTTCGAAATTTTCCTTTTCGAAAAGGGGAGGTAGACTTCGGATTAAAGAACACGCTGTAATACCGAGGTGTTGGAACCTGTTTTATTTTTGCAAAGTCTATCTTTCTAACTGAATTATTTAGAGGGTTTACAAAGGTAAAAAGGTCAATTTTTCTTTTTTTGTAAGCAGATATCAGTTCGCTTTTATTTTTGAAAAAGTGAAAAGTTAATTCTTCTATGTAAGGCTTAGAGCCGGAATAATTTTCATTTATTTCTATTGTGTACTTCTTAACAAAACCGTTCTTTTTTCGAGTTATTTCCTTAAACTTATACGGTTCGGAGGATATGGGTTTAAAATTATAAGAAGAAAACTCTAAATTCGATGTTGGTATACTTCCAAAAGCATGTTTGGGAACTATTTCCAACTCAGCAAGATCCTTTTTAAAGAATACATATTTCGAGGGAAGATTAAGGCGAACTTTATTTGAACTAATTTTTTCTACTGAAACCCCTTTCCACTTTTTATAAAGAGGGGATTTTATTTGGGAATTTTGAATAGCAGATAAAGTGAATATTATATCTTCACTTGTAATAGAAGACCCATCACTCCACTTAAGATCTTCTTTCAAGGTTAAAGTATACTCTCTGAAATTGTTAGTGGTTATCTTCTTTGAAAGCTTGCCCAAAGGAGAATATACAACTGAAGAAAGCACAGAATCTACAGAACTTTTTGCAATAACTGGATTTATAGAGCTCGGTTGACCTACCATCCCGACATTTAACCTTCCTCCTTTAATTGGAACAAATTCAGTATTTTTTTGAACTGCAAGAGCAGCTCTTGCAATGGAGCTAAGCAGAAAAACTGCTACAAGCAAAACAAAGATTATTTTTTCTTTTTTAGAAAAAGAATTAAAGAAAGCTTGGAGTATATTCATTTTTAATGGAGGTCTGTCTTGGTAAAAATTAGATGATGAGATTAAGAACAGCGAGCAAAGCAAAGAGTATGGCAGTAACTATAGTTCCCCAATGAATAAACTTTTCAAGCCCTCTTCTTTTTTGGTAAGGAGTTCCACTTGAGCCGCCAAAGGCACCGGATAAGCCACTCGATCTTTCTTGTAAAAGTATTAATATTATCAGAACTACTGAAACTACGACTTGAAGTATATTAAGCATACATAAGGTTTAGTTTAAAGAAACCTGTAACCGGCAAAAAGAAAAAGCTCTTTGCCCGATACACGTTTCTTTACTCATGAGCAGACTCTGCACTAAACTCTACAAGCCAGTTGAAGATTGCAATTATCAGAGTAGCCAAAAACAGTGATAAGTACCCATTTATTGTAAGATGAGCAGTAAATATGTCAAGTAAATAGAGGGTGAGAGCATTTACGAATATGGTCCCAATCCCTAAAGTAATGATTATTACAGGCCCCAAAAGAAGCTTTAGCAATGGCTTTAGAAAGTAATTAATGGCGGTAAAAATAGCCGCTGCTATAAACAAGCCTTTCAAATCACCGCTGAAAGTTACCCCCTTTACAAGATAGAGCGCTGCAAGAATTGATATTATATTTGAAAAAACAGAGAAAAGAGGCTTTGTTATCAGGCTCATATAATTACTTTTTTGGGCTAATTATTCATCTTCGTCTTTTTCGTCGTCTTCCGACTCTTCTTCTTGGATCTCTTCATTTTCTTTTCCCTCTTCAGGTAGTTCTCCTACAGCTTTTAGGGTTTTCTCTTCTATTTCTTCAAGTAATTCTTCGTTTTCTTGTAAGGTTTTCATGGCCTTTCTTTTTCCTTGGCCTATATTTTCCCCTTCGTATTTATAGTAAGAACCGGCCCTCTCTACTACTTCATGTTGAGAGGCTACAGTAAGTAAGTCAGATTCATAAGCTATACCTTTTCCGTAAAATATATCAAACTTTGCAACTTTGAAGGGTGGCGCAACTTTATTCTTTACTACTTTAACTCTTGTTCTGTTTCCAATAACTTCATTATCTTTTTTAATCTTTGCTTTTCTTCTTATATCAAGGCGGACTGAAGAATAAAATTTAAGAGCTCGTCCTCCCGAAGTGGTCTCAGGGTTTCCGTATCTTACCCCCACCTTCATTCTTATTTGATTAATAAATATTACGGCTGTGCCTGTTTTCGAAGTTATAGAAGTGAGTTTACGAAGGGCCTGAGACATAAGTCTTGCTTGCAGCCCCACGTGCTTGTCACCCATCTCACCTTCTATTTCCTCTTTTGGAGTAAGCGCCGCCACAGAGTCCACCACTACTATATCAAAGGCTCCGGACTCAACTAGACTTTCAAGGATATTTAGAGCCTCATCTCCGCTGTCAGGTTGAGAAACAACCAAGTTATCTACATCTACTCCAATGTTTCCTGCATACTCAGGGTCAAGGGCGTGTTCTGCGTCTATAAATGCGGCTTTCCCTCCTTCCTTTTGAGCTTCGGCTATAGCGTGAAGAGCAAGCGTAGTTTTACCGCTTGCTTCAGGGCCATATATTTCTATAACTCTACCTTTTGGCAGTCCCCCTACTCCCAGGGCTAGATCAAGTGAAAAAGAGCCGGATGAAATAGTATCGACTTCCACTTTTTGCTGGTCTCCTAATTTCATTACAGCCCCCTCTCCGTATTTTGATTGGAGCGAGTCTAAAACATCATCTAAGTTGTCTTCATTTTTATCTTGAGCCATTTTGCGAATTTATAAAATTATTTGAATTCAAAGTAGAGGTGGTGCCTTTAGTTTTGTCTTCTTTCGTAGAAACATTTTCAGTATCAGTGGAAGTAGCTTTAAAAAATATTTTCTTTTCTTTAGTAGCTTCTCGCCCCAAGAAACCATGAATATTAAACCGAACAGCGTTTAGTCCAGGTTCAAGTTGAATTGTTTTTTGAAACCCTCCTCCTTCTTCAGGGTATACCGGTGAGTTATTAACTGTCAACTTATACTCAGGGTTCACCTTTCCTTTGAGAGTATATTTTGACTTCTTAACCACAGTGGTAGTGTCCTGTTTTAAATTAAACACCTTAAATTCATCAGAGATATTTGCACCAGCAAAGGCCCTGAACACAAAATAACCAATCAAGGCTAAAATCAATACCCCTATGAAAACAGCTTTTTTATTTAAATTAGAAACTGCAAATCTATTTTGCGGCAGTTTATCTTTTCTCCCTGAAACTTCAAGGTTTTCCGAATCATCAAAAAATTTATTCCACATTTTCTCCCCATCCATATTAAGCACTTTGCATATTTTTAATACATAACCATGAGTATACGGGCGAGAGGGGAGCTCTTCAATTCGACCTTCTACCAAAAATTTAATGAAGTTTTCAGATATGCCGGTTTCTTGGGCCAGTTGGCTAATAGTAACTCCTTCTTTTTCCATAGCTTCAGTGATTATAGTAGAAAACTTTTTGGGGTCTTTTGTCATTTTATTTATTTTTTATCTCCCCCTTCTTCTGGGTTCGATTCTTTTATTTCATTTTTTTCTTGAGAGTCTTGTTGGTCTTCTTGCTTCTTTGAATTTTTACCCCCCTCTTCAGTATCCACTAAGACTTTTCGGGCCTTTGAGCCTCTAGCAGGGCCTACTATGCCCTCCTCATGCATCTGGTCTAAAATGCGGGCTGCTCTTGCATAACCTATTCTCAATCTTCTTTGCAAAAGGGAAGCCGAGCCCTTATCAGCCTTTTTGACTATCTTTACCGCATCTTCATATAGTTCATCTTTTTCTTGTTTTTTCTGGTATTCATCCAAATCCACTTGAGAAGAGCTTTTTTCTTCTTTTTCTAGTTCTACTTCTTGTTCTCCCGTTTCATTGTTCTCTTTAATGTAATTCACGACATCCTTGATTTCTTTTTCAGAGATATAGGCCCCTTGAATCCTTCTTGGTTTAGAAGACTCAGAGGATTCATACAACATATCACCGCTGCCTAATAGCTTTTCAGCACCTCCAGAATCAAGAATAGTTCTAGAATCCACTTGGGAAGCAACCTGCAGGGCTATTCTGGTTGTAATATTAGCTTTAATCAAACCGGTGATCACTTCAACCGAGGGTCGCTGGGTTGAGACGACCAAATGAATGCCTGTAGCCCGGGACATCTGAGCGAGCCTTACTATTGCCCCCTCAACTTCTTTGCCGTGAGAGCTCATAAGATCAGCTAATTCATCCATTACTATTAAAATGTAGGGCATATGCTGGTCGTCTTTTTTGTTAAAGCTTTTAATATCTCGGGCTCCGGCATCCAATAATGTTTCATAACGTCTTTCCATTTCATCTATTGCCCACTTCAGAGCAGATAATGATTTTTTATTTTTGGTAATAACATCAGTCACAAGGTGAGGTATATCTTCATAAGCAGATAATTCAACTCGTTTTGGGTCAGTAAGGATCAATTTTAAATCTTCGGGAGAGTTTTTGGATAAAAGCGATACAAGCATAGAATGAATTGCTATGGATTTTCCCGAACCGGTAGCACCGGCTACTAATAAGTGCGGCATTTCTGCAATGTCTACAAAAACCGGATCTCCGCTTACATCCCTTCCCAAGGCTATTGTGAGAGGGTTAGAGTTTTGAAACTCTTCCATACTTATCAAAGATCCGAGCCGGACCATCGCAGCAGAATCATTAGGGACCTCTACCCCTACCACGGAACGACCCGGTATAGGAGCCTCGATTCTTACAGGGTGGGCTGCAAGTGCTAACGCTAGGTCTTGATTAAGAGAGGTTATCTTTGACAATTTTACCCCTTCAGCAGGTTTTAGGGTGTATCGGGTTACTGTAGGGCCTACTTCAACTTCTCCCATTTCCACATCAATACCAAAACTATCCAAGGTCCTTTGAATAATATTTGCGTTTGCCTTAAGGTCGCCGATAGTCGGTTTTTTCGTGTTAGAATTAAGCAAAGATAGCGGCGGAGCTTCATAGTTGCCTGAAGAATTACTGGTAAGTGAGTTGCCATTTTTTGTTTTGATCTCAGGGTTTTCTTTTGATGGTTTTGTTTCTTCTTTTTTGGCCTTATCCTTATCTACAACTTCCTTCTTTATGCTTTCATTAGTACTATTTTCCTCTTTCGAGGTTTCTGGTTGTTTGTCTTCTTGATCATCATCTTTTTCAGAGCTGTCTTCATTAGAAGAGTCAGTCATATCTTTCACTTCCAGCGAAGACTGAGAGCTTTTAGGCGGTCTCCAGTTAGGGATTGTTGATTTTATAGCTTCCCAGGCTTTTTTGGGTTTAAGCGGTCGATTTAAAACTAGAAGAAAAGAAATAATTAAAATTAAGCCAGTTATTACTAAAGAGGCAGGAATTCCAAACGGCTGACTAAGAGACCCTACTACTGAACCTGTCAGCCCAGCAGTTCCTTTTGAAATTATATCTATAAAACCGAGGCCAGAAAGTATAAAAAAGATGACCGCCCCTATAGTGACGCTGGCTCTCCTTTTTTTGTCGGGACTTATAAAAGAAAAGGCAAGAGTAAAAGAGATGATAGGGAGGAGATAATAACCTATCCCAAAAAGTCTATGAAAAAAAGAGTAAAAGCTATTACCCACTGGCCCCGCTTGGCCTGTAGCAGCTAAAATTAAAAGAATTGCTATCCCAAGAAAAGTAACCACCCAAATACTCTTTTTCGTTTCTTCGTGAATATGGTCAAAGAATTCTCTGAATTTTGATTTATTTTTTGCCATCAAAAACTAAAGTTATCTCTTTTTATTAAAACTGAAAGAAGTTCATAATTCAATTAAATTAGCTCCAGCTTATTTGACGATTAAATATTTATATATTAAAGTAATTTATTCCTTACGTTCTTTTAAAAATTTAGATAAACATGGACAACCTCATAAGTAAATGGAAAACTGCAAAAAGAAAGTCCAGAAACACACGGCTTTTTGAAGAGGTGGAAAGATTAGCCCTAGAATTAGCCACTGAAGATATTCTTCAGGAAAAGAAATTAGCCGAGTTTAAAAAGAAAGTTAATAAAATATCTGAATTTGAAGCTGATTTAGATAATGAGTTTGAATTGCAGTTGTTTGTTGAACAACTGGCAAGCAAGTTGTCCGAAAAAAGTTTGTAAAAGGGCAGG
This sequence comes from Candidatus Magasanikiibacteriota bacterium, assembly GCA_042218035.1. Classification (GTDB taxonomy): domain Bacteria; phylum Patescibacteriota; class Minisyncoccia; order UBA6257; family GWB1-50-10; genus JBDGRM01. Next base: position 33,176 of record JBDGRM010000020.1, on the reverse strand, counting down.
CACTACTCAGTCAGTGTTCTGCCTTTTTTTCTTTTGCTTTTTTAAGTAGTTCTTTCATTCTTTGAACTACAGCAGTATTGTAAGCCCAATCCCGAACAGAGTTTCTATTTTCTATTTGGCTAGAAGAAAAAAATCTACTCCATTCGATATCAATGTCCAATTCTTCATTTATTTTATTAGGCAACCTATTAATTTGCCTTAAATAGTCTTGGATCAAATTGTGATTATTACGACGCTCCCTATCAACTTTTTTCAGTCGTTGCTTTTTTTCTCTATTGCTCATATGAAATCCTATAGCTGAACCTCTCAATCTTTCCATGTTGACTATATTTCGTCTGTAATCTTCAATGGTTGATTTTAAAGATTTAACTCTGTCCTTAAAAAACTTAATTATTTCTTCTTGGTATTCATCCTTTTTATCTACCTGCTTCAGACGGTCAATTAATTTTTCTTTCATCTTCGAAAAGGTTTCCAGCCTAACTTTCTGTTTTTTATACTTTTTGAATTCCGGAGTTGATTTAACTTTTTCGATAAAATCAGCCAATTCACCATTGTCCATTTTCTTTTCTATTAATTTTGGATTTTCATTAAGTCGGTCAATCTCTCGCAGAGTCTCAGGATCACTTTTTTTATTTTTAAAGGACTCTTCTTCTATTTGATCACTCGAGTTTCTTTTTTTATTTATTTTTTCAAAATTTTCCATAAATACTTTCAAATTAAATCTAATTGCATTTTTTATTTTAGCATAACTAAAAAGAGGGTATAGAGCTTGAACTCTATACCCTTAATAAAAACTTTTCATTAGAAGAACTAATCTTATCTCGGTTGAGTATTGTTGTTGTAACTCTTCTCGGATTCTTCGTTTCTATACCAAGGCAAGTCGGGAGCTCGGAGGCGATTTTTATATTTTGATAACTCTTTCGGAAGTTTATTTTTTGTCCCAGTTCCTTTTAAGTGGAGGGCTTTTCTATTTTGGGTTCTAGGCACGAGGTAAACACTTTTTTGTGAAAATACAGCTCAGTAATAAGTATAAAGGAAAGTAATTAAAAAGATAACCTTTTACTCCCAATAAAAAAGGGCGTGAAGTAAAACTTCACGCCCTGTATGGCTGCGTTTTTCTCGGCTTGCACCGAACGGGGTGCAGGCTCCCCGCCCTCCCGAGTTATTTTACAAGGGGTTTTAGCATGGTTTTAAAGCCGACAATTACTAACCCCAATACGAGAAGTGGGTAAAGAAATTGGGGATTGTAAACCAAACAAACCCCTAACGAAATTATCAGAATTAAACCCCAAGTTTTTGGCTGCGCTAAAAGAGAGGAAATCGCAGAGCCAATATCTGGAATAATCCATCCAAAAACGGAGGCTGCAACCATTGCATAAAATGCCTCTTGGGGTTTATGTAGCACGGAAGGATAAAGGACTATCAGCGACAGCAAGGAGACAAGTCCCCAAACTGTCCAAACCTCCCAAGACTCGGAATTGAGTCTGCTTGCAAGCGCAGCTCCAATCACTGCTAAAAGCAGAAAAGAGGCAAATAGTTTCATAAGATTTCAGGTTATATTTTTTTAAAGGTAGCTCGGAGGGTTTAAAAACGTGAGTTTTCAAACCCTACTGTTACTTAAATTATAGTAATTCTTATAAATATTGTCAAAAAGAAAAGCCCGGACCTAAAAAGTCCGGGTTAAGGTTATAAAAACATTCTTAACTCTTCATCATTAAAGTCCCTCAACCTTCGGATAGCTTTCTGTTTAATCTGTCTAATCCTCTCTCTGGTTAAGCCCTTTGAGTTTGCAATCTGTTTTAAATTTTGAGACTTACAATTTATCCCAAAATACTTCTCGAGTATTTCTGCCTCTCTTTGAGATAATTTTGAAAGATGCTTTCTAATAAACTTACGAAATCTTTCATTTGATATATTTTCTGATTCTTTTCTTTCAGGGGCTGACAATACTTCCTTTAGTCTTAACGGGTTAGAGTCTGAGCCGATCTTGTCTTCTAAAAATCTTGGGGTCTGAGATGTTCGGATTACGAATTCTAAATCTTCTATGTCTCTGTTCATCTCTTCTGCAATCTCAGAAAGATTAGGCTCTTCTAGGTTTTGTTGCTTCAATCGATCTCTCGTTTTTCTTATTTCAAGTAAGAGGGTCTTTTTGTTTTGAGGAAGTCTTATCAAATCGTTGGTTTGAGTCAAAAAATCAAGCGCTTTTCTTTTAACATGGTATCGGGCATAGCTTAAGAATTTTACATCTCTCTGAGGTTCGACTTTTTCTATTGCCTCGATCAACCCAAGCAATGCTTCTTGAAATAGATCTTTAATATCAACGTTGTCATTGTTCCATTGCTGAATGAATTTAAAGACAAATTTTTTGTGTTTTTCTAATATTTTATTTCTGGCTTTTCGATCTCCTTTCTTGGCTTTTTTGATGCAACGCATTTCTTCTTCCCTGCTTTGAAAACCAGAACTGTTATCACCTCTAAAAATAAAATCGATTGTATCCATATCAGATAGAAGATTTTTTTGAAGGTAGGCTATTGTCAGTAAACCCAAACTCAGAAAGATTGTCAAAATTACTAAAACTAAATCTAAAATAAAAAGCCCGGGACAACTCAATGTCCCGGGATAAATTAGAAAAACTATTCGGTTAGGAAGCTTCTTTGGGTTCAGGTTCAGCCTGAGAGCGAGCCATCCCGACCCATTCCTCTTCCTGATTGAAGAGGAAGATAAAGTCGTCTTCGGTTTTGCTCGGGCGGGCATAGCCAGTCTGAGGAACTTTGCCCCAAACGAGCTGGGCTCCATTGAGGCTCAGGTGGACCTTTAAATTGGAGTACGCGCTCGCACCCTCAAAGGGTGGAGTGAAGTCGAGCTCATTCATGAGCGCTCCAATCTTAAAAGCTGCGATGGCGGCCATGTCCTTTGTGACAACCAAGTCCTTCTTCTTCATCGCAGCGAGCTCTGCAGCGCTGAACCCGTCAAATCCAAAGAATTCGTGAAAGATCGAAAAAATTCCTCGTTTGAACGCCATGGGTGATAAAAATGGTTTGCAGGGAAAATTATTGAGAAGTTACTAATTATAATTTTATAACTATTATTTAATACTGTCAAACTAAGTTTTAGTCAAGTTAGAGGTTTTTCAAGGTGGTATATAACAGGGGTAGCAAGTTCTTATAATTAAGCAATTTTTAAAATTAAAGTCAAAAAATTTGCTAACAAAGGCCTCTTAACTTTAAGTTTATTGGAAAAATTGCTTAATTTAGTTGACAAATCATCGAAACATTGCGAAACATTCTTGTCTAAATCTGTGGAAAACATGTTTTTTTGAAACAATTTTCTTTAATTTAGACTAAAATGAATGTTTTTTTGAAACATTCAACCCCTCAATCGAAAAATAATGTTTTTTTGAAACAATTTTACCCAACTCTCCCATAAAAATGTTTCGAGCTAAACAATTTGATTTTATTTTAAAGCTAAAATGTTTTTTTGAAACAATTCTACTTATCAGAACCGAAAAAAATGTTTCGCTCGAAACATTTTTTTGAAAATTAATTTAATTATTAAATCTTATAATTATTAAATCTTAAATCATATAAATAGGGTTGGTTAAGAATCTAATATTTTTTTATACGAGAATATCAATGAATTATCTATATTTAACAAAGAAAATTAAAAAAAGAAAAAAGGTGAAACTTGTTTTTTAAAAAAATAATTGTTTAATTTTGCAAAAAATTTTTAAATTTAATGTCAAACAAGTTAATGTGTTTGTGATATTTTATTGACAAATTCTAATTTTTGTTATAAATTAAAGTCAGTATTCTCACAAAAAAAAATAAACTTCCCTGCCCTTGCCATGGAAATTACAAGTAATAGTGATTGGGCCGCCTTTGGGATAGTACCCGTTATCAAAGAGGGAGATTACTTTATTTTATTAATAAAAGAAGGTAGTGATCCTGAACGGGGGATAGAATATAAGAATTCTTATTGGAAGTTACCGGGTGGAAGACAAAAAAGAGGGGAGGATGAAACGGAAACATTAGTGAGGGAGATTAATGAAGAATTGGGAGCTAAGGTAAAAGTAACAGATTGGGTAGAGACAATTGAAAAAAGTGATCATGATTTTGTTTGTTTTTTGACCTCTGCGGTTCATCCAAAAAAGATAAAAAAGAATGAAGAGGTTGAAGAAATTAAGCTAGCAAGTCTGAAAGATATTAAAGAACTCATCGAAAGAAACAAAATCCTCACTTCGCACGAGAAGGTATTAAAAAAGGCATTTCCAAACTTGTTGTAAATTCTGTCTCAAAACAAAAACCCGGCCTTCAAGAGGGCCGGGCCTTTTTATTTTCAGAAGGGTTGAATTTTAATGTTCGGCCTTGTAATTTTCTATTGATTTTTCTATCTCTTGAAAGGCTTTTTGTTTACCCCTCCACCCTTTTACTTCAACATTCTTGTCTTCTAAATCTTTATATGTTTCAAAAAAATGGGAGACCTCTTCTAAAAGGTGGGGTTTGTAATTTCTTATATCTTCTAAGGAGTTAACCTCTTCAAAGCGAGGATTTTCAGTTTGGACACTCAAGACCTTAAAGTCTTCATCTCCATCATCGATCATTTTAAACAGCCCCAAAGGCCGAGCCTCTACCAAGCACCCTGGGAAGGTAGAATTTGAACCGAGAACTAATGTGTCCAAATGGTCTCCATCTTCGGAAAGGGTTTGCGGGATAAGTCCGTAATCGACCGGATAATGCATTGGTGAATACAAAACTCTATCCAGTTTAAAAACTCCCAAATCTTCATCATATTCATATTTGTTTCTGCTTCCTTTTGGAATTTCAATTATGGCATGAATTTCATTGGGGATATCATCTCCCGGTGGTATATGAGAAAATTTGTCTTGTTGAGACATAGTTTATCTTTCTATTTAATATTTTAAATTAAATTTAAAATGTCTTGGTTTTATTCTTCTGAATCTTCCACGTTAAGGTCTTCCCTCTCTTTTTCTTCTTCCTCCTGTCCTTCTTTTTCTTGGTCAGTTTTTTCGTTTTCTTCTTTTTGTGGCTCTTGCTCTTCAGCTCCAACACTCTCTACTACTTCATCAGGTTCCTCCTGAGATTTTACGTCAATTTTCCAGCCTGTAAGTTTTGCTGCCAGGCGTACGTTTTGTCCTCCCTTACCGATTGCTAGGCTGAGCTGGTCTTCTTCCACTAGTACGGTTGCTTTTCTGGAGCTTTCAATTTCAACCAGTTTTACTTTTGCAGGAGACATAGCATTAGCAATGTATTCTTTTGGTTCTTCACTGTATTCGACTACATCAATTTTTTCATTGCCGAGTTCATTTATAACTGCCATAATGCGAGCCCCTCTTTGGCCAACTGCAGAACCGACTGGATCAATACCTTCCTCATTAGAGCTAACAGCTATTTTTGTTCGACTGCCTGCTTCTCGAGCTATTTTTTCAATTTCAACTGTATCTTCAGCAATTTCAGGAACCTCTAGTTCAAAAAGCCGGACTACGAATTTGGGGTGGGCTCTAGAGAGTATCACGCCCGGCCGTTTCTTTGTTTCTTCCTGAACGGACATTACATAAAATCGGAGCCTCTGGCCCGAATCATATTTTTCACCGGGTATTGACTCATTTTCAAACATTATACCCATGGTTCTATCTAAATCTACATATACATGGCCTTTTTCTTTTCTTTGAACTACTCCGGAAACTATTTGGCCTTCTTTCTTTTTGTATTCTTCTTTTATAGAATCTCTTTCAGCTTCCCTCACTTTTTGAATGATAACCTGTTTGGCTGTCTGAGAGGCAATTCGCCCAAATTCCTCTTTTGTCTCAAGAGGAAATCTAATTTTATCTCCCGATTCCGCTTCAGGTTTTTCTTCTTGGGCCTCTTCAAGTAAAATGTGTCGATTATCATCATATCGCTTTACCTTTCTGCCTAACTTTTCTTCTTTTTTCTCTTTGTCCTCTTCGCTGTCATCCCCCGGAATCCAAACTTCTTCGGGTCTTACTACTTCTTTTTCCAAATAAAATTCAACCTCCCCGGTTTCCGGATCAAAATCAGCATCTACTTTTTCAGAATCCGATCTATACTCCTTTTTGTATGCGCTGGCAAGAGCAGACTCAATTGCTTTGTTCACCTTATCTTCAGAAATTCCCCTGTTATGTGCAATCTGCTTCATAGCAGAGGATAACTTTTTGAGATCCATTTTCATATTGCTTTTTTGGTTTAAATATTTAAAAATCCGCCCTTACAAGGCGGTATTTAAATTTTAGTTTAGTTTTTGTTAGGAGTCAAAAATTCTTTATACTAGTTTGGAATATTATTAGAATAAAAAGGTAATAAACAGAATTATGATTCATTACGACATAAAAATTTTCGGGAAAGTACAAGGTGTTGGATTTCGATTTAACACCAAAAGAACCGCTGATAAATTAGGCGTTTCAGGTTTTGTAAAAAACAAAGAAGATGGATCAGTATATACTGAAGTAGAAGGTGAGCCAGAAAAGGTAGATAAATTTATAGAATGGTGCAAGGAAGGACCGAGCTTTGCAAGAGTAAAACGTATAGAAAAAGAGGAAGGAGGGATTCAAGATTATGAAGATTTTGAAATACGTTATTAAGTAATTTTATTCGTCAGTTTTTACCTCCAATGTGGTAGAGCTCCCTTTTTTTAGAACAGGAAGTTTTATGGTTAAGATTCCATTATTAGAAAAAGTGGCTTCAGCTTCTTCAGGGTCTATCTCTTCAGGAAGAATAATGGACCTACTAAATTCTCCCCAAAAGCATTCTTGGTAGAAAAAGTTTTCATCTTCAACCTCATAGTCTCTGCTTCGTTCTCCTTTTATCGTTACTGATTCATCAGTAATACTGATATCTAAATCATCCGGGTCAATTCCCGCTATTGCGGATTCTACTATTACTTGGTTGTCTTTTTTAAATACATCAACTGTAAGTTGGCCTTTTTTAGGTTCCTCCTCAACATCTTCAGAATCAAAATCAGCTTCTTCTTTTGAATCGGCAAGTTGCAAAAAAACGTTTTTGTCATCTTGTTTTTCTTCGCTCATTTTTTTGTGTTTATTTATTAATACTTTTTCTTCCTTTTTATTATAGGCTATATTTTTGTAACAAAAAACTATACCTCTACATCCTTCCTTGAAGCTGACCTTAATTTTTCAAAGTCCTTAAACAAGAAAACACTGGCAAAAATAAGCAAGATACTGGGGTATATAAGAAAATTGCTCTCTTGAAAAGTTATAACCAGATAATTAAATGCAGAGTGTAATAAGGTAGCAAAAACTATACCAAAGAAAAGATATTTTTTAGTACTTTCAATTCGATATTTAGCCCAATAAAAACCTACAATACCCGAAGCGAGAGCATGCAAAAACGTTGCTCCTACAAATCGCAAAGCCATGACATCTCCAGCTCTCTTCATTGTTTCTACACCAAAAGAAGAAAGGAAGTCAGAGAGTATAAAAAAGTTCTCTACCGTAGCCAGTCCTAAAGAGGCCACTATCATATAAATCATAAAATCCACAGGTTCACTCAAAGCGGAAGTATTACCGACGGAAAAATATACTGCTAACAACTTAAACAGTTCTTCTATAAGAGCTAAAAACAAAATCATCACAACTACACTGGGGAAAAATGAAAATATAACACCTCTGCCGAGAACTTGAATTACAACAATAGGCACACTTAAAATTCCGCCCATTCCAAAGGTGTAGGCAATAAATTTTCTCGGTTCAGGGTGAACATCTTCCCGAAGAAAAAATATCAGCCAGGCAAGTCCTGGAGCAATCGCTGCAAGAATTATAAAAATTAAAGAAATAAAGAACATATCTTAAATTACCATTCCTCTACCATAAGAAACTCTTCTTCTCCCAATTCAAGACGTTGGTATATTTCCTCAGTAACATAAGGGATAAAAGGATGAAGCATTTTTAGGCACTCTAAAAAGCTTTTAGAGAGTACTTTGTATGCTTTTTTACTTTCTGTTGTGTCATCTGAAAACATTCTCGGTTTTACATCCTCAAGGACTCCATTAGCAAAATCATCCCAAAAGAAATGGTATCCATTTTCAGCTCCGAGATGGAATTCATAATTTTCTATATTTTCTCCCACTTTTCTTTTCTTTTCTTGAAATTTTTCGAATATTTTCTGATCCTCGCCCTCTATCTCTATATCACCCACTTCTTTTTTATTCATATTCAGAAACCGAGCTACATTCCAAATCTTTGTAGTTAATTTATGATATGACTCCACTTTTTCTTCTGAAATATTAACATCACTTCCGGGGCCCGTGCCTATTATAAGGCTAAACCGAGTTGCATCGGCTCCATACTTTTCAATCATATCCACCGGGTCTATGATGTTGCCCTTTGACTTAGACATTTTATCTCCCTGGCTGTCCAAAACCATACCGTGGAGATAAACATTTTTGAACGGAACTTCCCCTAAAAGGAAAGTGGACATAAGAATCATGCGAGCCACCCAAAAGAAAAGAATATCGTATCCTGTTTCGAGCACGTTCGTGGGATGAAAGTTTTGGAGGTCTTCTGTTTCTGAAGGCCAGCCTAGAGTTGAAAATGTCCAAAGACCTGAAGAGAACCAAGTATCCAAGGTGTCGAGGTCCTGCCGGACTTGTCCTCCACAGTGGGGGCAACTTTTAGGTTCCTCGACTGCAACAATCGGTTCCAAGCATTTACTTTCTTTATTTTCTTTTAATTTAGATTTTCTAAACTGTGCTTGTTCTGAATCGGAGTTTTCCTCGGCTTGGGTTTTACCTTCGGGTTCTTGGCAATACCACACCGGAATACGGTGGCCAAACCAAATTTGTCTACTTATGCACCAATCTCTTAAATTATCTATCCAGTGGAAATAAATTTTCTCAAACCTTTCAGGTAAAATATCAATTTGGCTGTTTTCCACTACTTTCTGCATAAGCTCTTTAAGGCTCACTTTTTCGTCCGACTCAACTCCGTTAATAGAATTTGGACCAAGTTTGAATTTTTTCTCCACATCAATGAACCACTGCAGCTTTGGTAGCGGCTCAATTACACCTCCACTCCTTTCGGCCTTCCCTATAGATTGTTCTATTTCTTCTACTTTTTCCATCAGCCCTCTATCTTTCAGCTCATCCACTATAATTTCTCTTGCTCTTTGAGTGCTTTTACCTTTTACTCCTATCTCTTCACCTGTCATTAATTCACCTTGTTCGTTTATTATTTGATCAAGTTCCAGATTGTGTCTGCGAGCAATGTCATAGTCATCATGAGAGTGAGCAGGAGTAATTCCTACTGCTCCAGTGCCAAATTCAGGATCAATTTTCTCATCAGCAACCACTTCAATTGTCCTTTCTTTCCCTAGAAATTTTATTTGATATTCTTTTCCTACATATTCAGAATATCTCTCATCTTCAGGATGAACAGCTACAGCTGTATCTCCCAGCTTTGTCTCAGGTCGAGTAGTGCTAATTGCAAAAGGAAAGTCTTCAGAATATTTAAAGGTGTAAAGCTTGCCTTCCACCTCTTCATATTCCACCTCATCATCAGAAACCACTGTCTGCCCTTTTGGGTCCCAATTAATTACTCTGTCAGCTCTGTAAATAAGCCCCTCTTCGTACATTTCCTTAAAAGCTGTTTTTACTGCCTTGTTTCGTTCTTTATCCAAGGTATAGGCTTGGCGACTCCAATCAAGGCTGGCTCCTATTTTTTTAGTTTGGGTTATAATGGTTTCTTGAGAATCTTTTGCAAACTCTTGTACCTTTTCCAAAAATTTATCTCTTCCGAGGTCATACCTTGTTTTTCCCCCTTCTTCATGTAATTTTTTTTCTACCTTTGACTGAGTTGCTATAGCAGCATGGTCAGTGCCCGGAATCCACAAAGTTTTTTTGCCTGTCATTCTATGATATCTAGTAAGGATATCCTCAATTGCCAACATTTCAGCATGTCCCATATGAAGAGTGCCCGTGACGTTCGGAGGAGGTAAAATCATGGAAAAGGTATCAGCGTTCTCTGAAGCAATTTCATCTTCTACACATTTATCTGGGTTGAAATATCCAGAATTCTCCCAGGCTTTATAAATATTTTTTTCCAACTCTTCGTGGTTAAATCTTTTGTCCATTTTTTAATTGTAGTATTTAGCAATTAATTGGTGGGGTCTAAAAGTATACATTGATTATAAGGTTAAAAGTTGTTTTTCCAAAGCTAATACAAGTGAAGTTTCATGCATATTAAAACTATCTTAGTCTGCTTTAATCGAAATTTTTGAGATGACAGATTCAGTTGCTTATATTTAGGTTTGGTTGGGACTCTAAATTGTATTCTCTGCCTTCTAAATAATTTATATAAGAGGCTACGGCAATCATAGCAGCATTATCGGTATCATATTTTATCGGCGGAGTGTAAAAACTTATTTCTTCTTTGTCCGCCTCACTTCTCAGTTTTTCTTGAAGGCACGAATTAGCCGCTACTCCCCCAGAAAGCATTATTGAGTTAGCGGAAAACTCCTTTTGGGCCTGCAAATTTTTTGAAACCAATGTATCTATTACGGCTTCCTGAAAGCTGGCAGCCAAATTCTGTCTCTCAGTTTTCTTCATATTGAATTTCACATTTTCTTTTTTCAGCTCTTTAAAGTTCTCTTTTAGGTAATAAAGAACTGCTGTCTTGAGCCCAGAAAAACTAAAATTGAAATCGCCGGAATGAATCATCGGTCGAGGAAAATTAATTGAATCTGGAGCACCCTCTTTAGCCGTCCGTTCAATTTCAGGCCCCCCCGGATAGCCTAACCCAAGAAGTCTTGCAACTTTATCAAATGCTTCACCCGCTGCATCATCTTGAGTTTCTCCAAGTTTTGTAACCTCAGTCATAGATTCCATAAGAAACAAAATCGTATGCCCACCGGAAACAAGAAGATGAACAGCTGGAAAGAGCTCTTTGGAGTTTGGGGTTTGAAATTTGTTATTTGTTTTTTGCGAAAGCAAAAAACTATATAAGTGACCTTCTAAATGGTTTACCCCGACAAGTTCAGATTGAGAAAAATGTTTTTTCTTTACCTTTTTGGCAAAATTAATCCCGGCCCACAGGCATGGATCCAAACCCGGCCCCACGGTAACTGCTACCCTGTCGATATCATCAAAATTAATTTGAGGGTCCTCGAACAACTTCTTAAAAAGGATAGGCAAGTTTTTCTCATGCTCTCTTGTTGCTAAATGAGGCACAACCCCACCCCATTCTTCATGAACCTCAACCTGAGAAGCTACCAGGTTGTTCTCTATTTTAAATTGCAAATCTTTAATTTTGCCTTCTGCACAAATTACAGATAGGCTGGTTTCGTCACACGATGTTTCTATGGCTAAAATATTCATATTTTTTTAATCACAATCTTGGAAATTCAATCCTTATTAATGTATACTTTATTTACAAGTAAATATAAAATATTTATGAGTTTAAATGAAAAACAAATAAAAAATTTGGAGGTGAAAGAACATCTCAATGAGGAAAAAGAGAAAGTTGAAAATTTATTGAGTCATCTTCACGACATGACAGACCTTGGAGATGATGTGGACGGAGGCGATGAAATTACTGATGAATCTGAAGAACATGCTCATTACTTTGGAATAAAAAGTCATCTTGAAACTAGGCTAGAAGATATTGAAAAAGCTTTAGAAAAAATTGAAGCAGGAGAATATGGAGATTGCAAAAAGTGTGGAAACTCAATTCCGGTCGAAATCATAAAGATAGACCCGGAATCCCATCTTTGCAAAGAATGCAAAAAAGAAGACAAAAAATAAGAGGGTGATTTTATTTTAATGTGATATAATAGTATTAGGTCTTTTAAAAGAGACTGAATCACCTTTACTCTCCTTTTTAAAATCCTGCCCTGGCTATGGCTCTTCAAAAAGAAGCTTTCGTTTCCAGCCTGCAATACCCAACTCCTTCTAAGTCTCGGGAGGAGGTAGTTCAATTTTGTGGCCAAGAAGGGAGTCACGAACTTGGCCGCAGAAGAAGGTTTCGGAACCGAAAAGAAAAGTCTTTATCAGAACTAGAAGGGGTCTTTAATACGGATCCAGGCTTAATACAAACGAACTTGGTCAACCATGAATTATAAAATTTGTCCCGCTCCGAAGTCGGAGCGGGGTTTTTATTTTGTTAGTTTTGTGCAAACGGATTCTGTCCTCCTCTAACCTCAAAATGGAGATGGCAACCAGTAGGGCCATGAGTGTTTCCGGAATTTCCTATAATAGCTATCTTTTCGCCTTGTAATACATAGTCTCCTTCCGCTACAAAATTCTCTTTTGTGTGGGCGTATTTTGTCTTTGTTCCATTTGGATGCTCGATTAGTATATAATTGCCGTATCCGTCGTTCCAAAAACCTTCATCACTCGCTTTAATAACAATCCCTTCAGCAGCTGCCTTTATGGGGGTGCCGCAGTCATTAGCTATATCAACAGCGTTATCGTAATGAAGCTTTCCCCAATTATAACCGGCGGCGGGCCTTTTAAAGAAGTTATTCAATTCTTTTTGGTTCTCTTCTCGTTTTTTTAAATAAGTCCACTTATTTTTTGGCTCAGCATATGGAAGTACAATGGTGGAGCCTTTGCGATCGAAAAGTTTGTGATGGTTTGGGTTGTATTCTTTTATTAATTCCGGGTTTATCTCATATTCTTTTGCTACACTTGCGAGAGTGTCACTCTTTTTAGTTTTGTATAAAATTCCGGAAACGGGCAGTATGATTAACTTGTCTCCCGGTGAAATAGTAGACACTATTTCAGGATTGGCTAATTTTAAAGTCTTTAAGCTTATATCAAAACTAGAGGCTATCTCAGAAAGAGTGTCACCTTCTTGGACTTCATATATTTTTTGGCCATTTCTTTTATGAAAAACATCACTTACCGGGGAGGAAACTCCAATAGCAGCTCCATTCTTATTTACAAAGGAAGAATTCCTTTTACTCTTTCCTGAGACCTCTTCCCCTTTTTTCGGCGAAATGGGTCCACCCATTATCGCTGCTGTTTTAATCTGGAAACTTACCGAATCTGAAGGACCGCCTAATTGTTTCACATTTTTTTGGGCGTTCCTTTTTAAGTACTGCATAGAACTTAATGCAGTTGCAATCCCCAAAAAAGTGACAATTAAAATCGTTAACGTAATGAGTTCAGACTCAAAAGATGAAGCCAAATATTTTATTGAATTTTTATTTTTATATGAAATAGCTTTTGGTTTTTACTTCCAAATGTAGCAAGTAAACCCATATTACGGCTATCATGAACTATTATTTACAGACACACACTCTTGTCAAGCAAAGATTATTTGACAATTATTATCCAAATTTACGCTTTTCGGGTTTATTTTTTGGCTTTTACAAGTCTCTTTATATACTTTTTCAGAACTTTCTATAACGTGTTATTCATTAAATAAGGAAAATTTAAGCCCATTAAGACATCTTAAAGTAAACTGAATAAACAGCTTTAATTTGCCATAAACGCAAATTCCTGATACACTATATTAAGCGTAAAATGGTTTTAATTTAATTCAATAAGGATATAAATGTCTTTATCTCAAGATCAAAAAGAGTCTGTTATAGAAAAATACCAAAAACACGACAACGATACAGGTTCCGCTACAGTTCAAGTGGGTTTGTTAACAAAAAGAATTAATAAATTAGTTAACCACCTAAAAGAGCATCCGAAGGATCACAACTCTCGAAGAGGTCTCTTGAAAATGGTCGGAAAGCGAAGACGTTTATTAAAATATCTGAAACGAGAAAATGAAGAGGCCTACGAAGAGCTCAGTGAGGAACTCGGTGTTGAAGTATAAATGCCAAAAACTGCTTCTCAAAGAGTGGGCATTTTTGTAGATGTCCAAAATATATACCATTCTGCAAAAAACCTCCATAATGCGAGGGTGAATTTTAGTAACCTTTTAGAAGGTTTGGTGGGTGATAGAGATTTAATTCGATCAGTGGCTTATGTTGTAAAGAGTGACTCCACCCTAGGAGAAAAATCTTTTTTTGAGGCTCTTGAGAAGGCAGGTTTTGAGTTAAGAATAAAAGATTTAAAGGTTTACTCTTCAGGTGTTAAAAAGGCGGACTGGGACGTAGGAATGGCTGTAGACGCTATTAGAATTGCTAAAGATCTGGATGTCGTTATTTTAGTTACTGGTGATGGTGATTTTATACCACTTGTAGAATACCTTAAGTGGGGCCTTGGAAAACAAATTGAAGTAGCGGCGTTTGAAAAAGCTACTTCTTCAAATCTAAAGGAAACAGCTGATCGATTCATAGAAATAGCTGATATAAATAATTCTCTAATGGATATTCCCAATAAATAATTCTTTATTAAAAGTGAATTTAAATAACAGAAAATATCAAACAAATATACAGGGTGAGGAGGTAGAGTTAATTTTTTCTGACTTAGCAAAACAGGCAAATGGATCAGTTATAGGTCGTTATGGAGACTCAGTAGTGCTTGCCACCGCTACTATGAGTGAAGATGATCAAGACCTTCCTTTCTTCCCTCTAAGGGTTGATTATGAAGAGCGGTTCTATGCAGTGGGAGAAATATTGGGTTCTCGCTTTGTACGTCGTGAAGGAAAACCTTCTGAGGGCGCTACCCTTTCTTCTCGATTAATAGATAGATGTATACGTCCGCTTTTTGACCATCGTCTTAGAAGAAGTGTGCAAGTGATGATTACTATTCTTGCATATGATGAAATTCACGACCTTGAAACTATCTCCTTATTAGCGGCTTCTACTGCTCTTGGGGTTTCCGACATCCCATGGGATGGTCCTGTAGGAGGACTGGAAATCAAATCAGAAAAAAATGATATAGAAGCCTTTTTTGCAGGTCCTTCTAAAAAAATAAACATGATAGAGCTTGGAGGTAATGAGGCTGAAGAGGAAACAGTTGTAGATTTATTTGAAAATGCACAAGATGAAATAAGCGATTTAGTGAGTTTTCAAAAAGACATAATTAAAAAAGAAGGAAAAGAAAAAGAAAACATTGAGTTTAGCAAACCTGACAAAGAAGTAAAAAAAGCAGTAGAAGGAATTGAAGAAAGCACACTTCGTAAAGCAATTAAAGAGGATAAAACCTCAAAAATAGAAAATGAATTGGAAGAAAAACTTGAAGAAAATGAAAAAGAATCAGAACAAATATCCGCAGGGAAAGAGTTGCTTGATGACAAAATTAAAAAAGCTATTAGCAAAATGATAATAGAAGAAGGTGAAAGACCTGATGGAAGGGGGGTTGGGGAGGTAAGAGACCTTTATTCGGAAGTAGATTTATTTAATAAGGTCCACGGTTCTGGTCTTTTTATAAGAGGTGATACACAACTTCTTGCTATGACAACTTTGGCTCCCCCAAGTGAAAAGAAAGTGGTTGAAACTATTGAAAAATCCGGTGAAAAGCGTTTTATGCTTCATTACAACTTCCCTGATTTCTCTGTAGGTGAACCCGGCAGGCCGGGAAGTCCAGGAAGGCGGGAGATAGGACATGGTGCGCTTGCTAGAAAGGCTCTGCTCCCTTTTGTCCCCTCAAAAGAAGATTTTCCCTACACTCTCAGGGTTGTAGCTGAAACTCTATCTTCCAATGGTTCTACTTCGATGGGTGCAATTTGTTCTTCCTGCATGAGTCTTATGGATGCCGGTGTTGATCTAAAAGAGTACGTAGCGGGTATAGCCATGGGGCTTGTTTCAAATAAGAATGGGTGGGAAATACTTACAGATATTCAGGGTCCAGAAGATCATTTCGGCGAAATGGACTTAAAAGTTGCTGGCACAAGAAATGGTATTAGCGCAATTCAAATGGATGTAAAGAGAAAAGGAATTACGAAAGAAATATTCAAGGAGGCTCTTCCTAAGGCTCGCAAAGCACGAATGCAAATAATCGAGGTGATGGAAAAAGCCATTCCCTCCCCATCAAAAAAGGTTTCTGAAAATGCCCCAACCATACTAAAGCATGAAATTCCCGAAGAAAAGATAGGTACTCTTATTGGTCCAGGTGGAAAAACTATTGACCATATTCTTTCTATAGTTGGAGAAGACGAGGTTTCCATTAATATAGAGGATAACGGAGAAATATTTATTTCCTCCAAGGATGAAAGCAAAGCAAAAAAAACACTTCAGATAGTAAAGGAGGTTGTCCGTGACTATGAAACTGGTGAAGTCATAGAGGGAGAAGTTGTAAAACTACTTGATTTTGGGGCAATAGTAGAATTCGGCAGAGGATCAAGTGGAATGATTCATATTTCTGAAATTTCGGATGATTATATAGACGATGTAGAAGATGAACTTGAAGTAGGAGACAGAGTAAGAGCAAAAATAACTGAGGTTGAGAAAGATGGTAGTATAAA
The DNA here is from genome assembly GCA_042218035.1 of Candidatus Magasanikiibacteriota bacterium. Taxonomy (GTDB): domain Bacteria; phylum Patescibacteriota; class Minisyncoccia; order UBA6257; family GWB1-50-10; genus JBDGRM01. The sequence continues at coordinate 16,825 of JBDGRM010000020.1, read as the reverse complement.
GCTTTCAATGGTGGGTGTTGATCAACCCTGATAAGATCAAAAAAACTAAGGACAAAAACCTCGGGCGGTCCGGGGTTTTTTATTTGCTATAATAATAGGGAGGCCAGTTTCATGGTTTTTACGAAAAGGTTGATAGAATCAAGAGTGTGGTGCATAATTAAAAAAGAATAAAATGAAGAACAAGACTCCTGACGCTGCAAAATTTGAAAAAATTTATATACGTACAATGAAGTCCGATATCAAATCAATTAGAAGTCGTGGAGGTGGGGAACCAAAACCATATAAACCAAAGAGTAAAAAATCTAAAAAAAATAAATAAAAAATATGCCAGAAAACAACAACGAATCAAAACCAAGTCAATCTTCAAAGTCGAAAAACAATACAAGTGGTCAACCCGGTGACCCCTCGAACACAAAACCTTCAGACGAAGAAGGAGGAGATAAGGAAATAGCAGAAGAACCCTCAACTCCAGTAACAGAAAATGCTGAAGATACCCCAAATGAACCAAGTCAAGGTCCTAAGAAACCGTCTTCACCAAACAAGCCTTCACCAAAAACATCACCGGGAGCAGTGCCAGAGCCGAACGATGAACCTTCTCGTCCTGACGGGACTCCTACTAAACAGCCGAATCAGCCGAATCAGCCGCCGAACCCTACTGAGCCCGAACCCAAAAAAGAGCCCTCAACACCAAATTCTCCTTCAAAAAATCCAGGGCAACCAAAACCTTCAAAGCCAAGCCCCGGCTCTCCTGGAAGCCAACCAACTAAGCCTAGAGCTAGCCAGTCTGAGGAAAGCAAAGATGAGTCTAAATCTGGGTTTAATATACAAGATGATAACCAAAGCAAAAATAAAAAATCAGAAAATCAAACGAATACCCCTAAAAAACCTTCCGACCTAGAAGAGGTTTCCCAAACTTCTCAGGAGGGCCCCGCTAAACAAACTGGAGGAAATACTGAAATAGACCCTTCTGGAGGAAGGGGTGTTAGCGGTTCTTCTTCAAGTCCAACCGAGGAAATGAACCCCCCCGAAAAGCCTTCTCCCAAATCGGGAGGTGGTGGTGAAATAGGTGATGAAAATGGGGGTCCCGCCAATCCATCTGGTTCAGAAGACCCTGAAGAGTTTGACCCTGAAGAGTTTAAAAATGCAAAAGAGTATCCTCCTAAGGAGGGGTCCAGCAATAAAAAGCTTTTTATGATGCTTTTAATAACATTGATTCTTATAGGGCTGGCTGCTGCAGCTTACTTTCTCTTTTTAAAGGATAAGAATAATTCTCAACCTCCGGCAAAAGAAAATAAAAGTAACGCTTCTAAAACAAAGGAAAAGCAAGTCAAGAAAAAAACAACAAGCTCTAAGAAAAAAACCACCTCTACAGCAAAGGTACCAAAGATTCCAGTAAAAGAAACAACATCTACCAAAAAGGCCACCTCTACAGAGGTTAAATCTACTTCTACAAAGGCTACCTCAACGTCTTCCGAACAAAAAGAAGCAACATCCACGGAAAAAGAAGCAAATAAAAAATCTTCGAACTTGATCCCCTCTGATTCACACTCTAGTCTTTTTAGTTCTCCTGTAGATACCACTGCAAAAGTTAATGTTTCGAAAGTTAATTTAGAAAATATAAAATCAGCTTTGGAGTTCAGTCCTACTCAAGTGCCACTTATGAGAGAGGTTGTTTTAACTAAAAACCAGAAAGAAAACCTTATCAGCTCTCAAGAAATTCTTAATGCTCTTCTTCCAAGCCTAGACTCAATGCAATATTTTGCACCGGACCCCACGGCTTTCACTTATTCTAACAATGCCGGAACATGGCCTGGACTAATACTAAAAGTTAAAGAAGGTGCGAATTTAGAAAAAGCTAAAACAAACTTTTCTGATCAAATCGAAAGTCAAGTGGAAGAGGTTAAAAACTTTTATCTCTCTGAGCCTGGAAAAGCCGCCTCTTGGAAGGATGGAGGGGCTGGCAATGTATCTAGTCGATATATTAAGTTTAGCTCAAAAGAAGCAGCTTTTAACTATGGCTGGAATGGTCGAAAGTTGATAATTGGAACCTCTTATTCTGGCTTCAAAGAAGCTGTAAATAACTTATGATTCCTATCTTTTATCTTTTTAGTGAGTGGGGCTTGCTTTTTTTAAGAATTGTTGTGGGTGCTATCATGGTGGTACACGGAAAACCGAAAATAGAAAACATGGAAAAGACAAAAAGTGATTTTTCTGATATGGGTTTTAGGCCAGCCTTTTTTTGGGGGTGGTTAGTAGCAATGTTAGAATTTATAGGGGGTATTGCTTTGATTTTGGGCTTTCTTACTCAATTATTTGCTTTGCTGTTTTTTATTCAGTTCTTGGTTATCTTATTTACTGTAAAAAAAGAAGCAAATTTTAGAGGGGGCTATGAATTCCCACTTTTAATCTTGGTTTCTAGCTTGGTTCTTCTTACCTCAGGAGGTGGTTTATATACCCTTGATAAAATTCTCAACTTAATCTTTTATTAAATAGGCTTCCAAGCTCAAGGCATTGGGTTTAAAAAGCCTGCCTTTTTACTATTCTTTAAGAGGTTTTATGCAAGAAGTAGTCATTAATGGAATAATTCTAGCTAAAGAGAGTTTTTCTAGTGAAGATGAAAAAGTTAAAATCTTTTCTCAAAAGCTAGGACTCCTAAAGGCATATGTAAGAAGCGGTGCAAAGATAAAGTCAAAATTATCCCCCCATCTAGAGCCCGTTACTTTAAGCAAAATACGCCTTTTTAAGAAGCATAGATTCACGGTCACAGATGCTCTTTTAAGAAGTAGATTTAAAAAAATTAGAAGAAATTCTAATAAAATGGGAAGAGCTCTTGATATTACTTGCATTCTTAAAAGCCTATTGCCTCAACTAGCAGAAAGGAGGAAGTTGTGGAATTATCTGATAAAGTCTTTCTACACAGGTGAGTTGATTGTTGAGGTTTTTTTAAAGGAGTTAGGTTATGACCCAGTCTCAGCGAACTGTTTTAACTGTAAAAGTAAAGAAGTGGAGATATTTTTTCCAGAGGATCAAATATTTTTCTGTCAAAAATGCTCAAATAAAATCCCTCAGAAAAAAAAGGTAAAAATAAAATAAGGATGTCTGAAGAAAATGTTTCTAAAACAAAAATAATATTAACTGCTTTGGGTACAGCTACTTTGGTGGCTATAGTTTCAAGTGCCTTGTTCTTTCTACGTTTCATTCAATCAGAAGAAAATGTGAGTTTGGATATTGATATACAAAAGAAAAAAGAAATTACAAGAGGGGTTCCTTTTCGCCTTTCAGCAAATATAGAAAACAATACCAACACCACACTTAGAGAAGTGAATTTGTCTTTTAACATCTCAAAAGGTCTAGCTCTTTTAAAACCAAAAAAATATGACAGGACAATGATTAAATCCCTTGAAAATATAAGCGGCAATAATTTGAGAAGAGAGTCACTTAAGCTGTTGCCGATAGATCTTAAAGGTGACACAGAAACTATAAAGGCAAGTCTTTCATATGCTCTTGGTCATACAAATTTTCAAAAAACAAACATAAAAAAAATTGATATTAAAAAAAGAGCTATAAAGTTCAACTTTGATACGCCAAACAAAATAGTAACTGGTTCTTCATTTGAGTCTAACTTCTCACTCAAGAATAAAAGTGAAGTTAGATTTTCAAATCTTGAAGTAAAAACGAACTACCCTAATGGGTTCGAATTTATTTCTTCTAATAAACCAGAGAAGGCAAATAATAGCTACTGGGATGTAGGAACCTTAAAACCAGAAGAGAAAAAAAATCTTAAAATAGAGGGCAGAGTTAACAATAAAAAAATAAAACCTATTAAGGTTGCTGCTCTAGAGTCTTTTTATAATAGGCAATATGAAATTTCTCAAAGATCATTCACTTTAACTCCGGCTAAATCCCCTCTTAGGTTTAACGTGCAATTTAGGGGTGAACCAAAATTAGGAAATAAAATAAAAATTATACACAAATATAAAAATAAAAGTAATACGGCGTTTAAGAATGTAAAAATTGAGTCAAGACTGAAGGGTGCCTTGTTTGACTTTAGTACTATTGACACCAGTGGAGATTTTAGAACGAGTGACGGCACAACAACCTGGACCCCAAAAAAAGTTGACAAACTTAAAACATTGGAGCCCGGAGAGTCTGGAAAGGTTATAACATCAATAAATATAAAAGAAAACTACTCTATGAATCAGTTGAGCGACAAAAACTTTTCTCTTAAAGCTGAAGCCCGGATAGAGTCCGATACAGTGCCTTATAAATTGAATGCTAAAAAAATATCCTCTAAGGATAAAAAAGAAGTAAAAATAGGAAGCAAAACTAATATAAAAGTAAAAGCTCTATATAGAGACCCTCAATCAAAGATATTAAATCGGGGGCCCATACCACCAGAAGTTTCTAAAAAAACTCAGTTCACAATTCATTGGGAGGTGAAAAACAAACTTGCAGACAACGAAGATGTGAAAATCACCACTAAACTTCCTCCAAATGTAAAATGGACTAATCGGACAAAAAGTAATTATGATTCAGTTCCAATTTTTAAAGAAAAATCAAGAAAAGTGGTTTGGAAAATAGATAAGATTTTAGCGGGAAGAGGATATTTAAACCCTGCTCTGAAAGCGGCTTTTCAAGTCGAACTTGTTCCAAAAGCGGAACAAATAGGGGATTACGCTCCGCTAACGAGAAAAACGAAAATGACATTCGAGGACTCTTTTATAGAAGAAAACAAAACGATAATTAAAAAACCATTAAACACTTTCTTACCTTCTGATAAAACAGTTCCTAAAGAAAAGGGGAAGGTTGTGCCAAAAGAGGCAGAGTAGTAATTTTCTTGATAGGTTAGGCGCCAACGTTTATTCTTTAATTAAGCTAAAAAGTAAATAAGCTGTTTTTAAAATATTTTAATATGGACAAACTAGAAAAATTAGCATCATTAACAAAAAGGCGGGGTTTTATATATCAATGCTCAGAAATTTACGGTGGTATTTCTGGAATGTGGGATTATGGACCTTTGGGAGTAGAAGTAAAGAAGAATGTAAAAGACTATTGGTGGGAAAGTATGGTTCAAAGAAAGGAAAATATAGTAGGTGCGGACGGGTCGATAATAATGAATCCGAAAGTATGGGAGGCAAGTGGTCATTTAGATTCTTTTAGTGATCCCTTAGTTCAGTGCACAGAATGCAAAAAAAGGTTCAGGGCAGATCATGTTGAAGGTGAAAATTGCCCGGAATGTGGATCTGAATTAGGTGAGAAGAAAGAATTCAATTTATTAGTGGACGCATATCTTGGCTCAGTTGAGGGAGAAAAAAGAAAAGTATACCTACGCGGTGAAATAACCCAAGGAGCACATGTAAACTTTAAGCAAGTTATAAACTCAAGTCGCGTTCAGGTTCCATTTGGCATAGCTCAAACAGGAAAAGCTTTTCGAAATGAAATAACTCCCGCTAAATTAAGTTTTCGCTCTAGAGAGTTTGAACAAATGGAGCTTCAATTTTATGTTCACCCCAGCAATGCTGAAGATTGGATGAAAAAATGGAAACAAAGGAGGTTAGAGTGGTATAAGGATATAGGTTTCAATGAAGAAAATATACGATTTCGGCAACATGAAAAAGATGAAATGGCTCATTATGCCCGAGACGCATGGGATCTAGAATATAATCTCGGTGAAGAATGGATGGAATTTGAAGGGGTTCATAACAGAGGTGACTGGGACTTGAAAAAACATCAGGAACATTCTGGTAAAGATTTTGAGGTAAGAGATCCTGAAACAGGGGAAAAGTTCTTGCCTTGGATAGTCGAGACTTCGGGAGGGGTAGACAGAGTCACTCTCTTTCTTATTGCTGAAGCTCTTGAAGAGGAAAAATTAGATAACGGCAATGAAAGAACTGTTCTTAAATTCGATCCAAAAATAGCTCCTTATAAAGTGGCTGTTTTTCCCCTCCTTTCAAACAAAGAGAAGTTAGTTGAAAAAGCAAGAGAGGTTTATAAAAATCTTCAAAAAGAATGGATGGTCGACTGGGATCAACGAGGAAATATAGGTAAGAGATATCGATACCAAGATGAAGCCGGAACAAAAGCTTGCGTTACAATAGACTTTGACACACTAGAGGATGAAACAGTAACTATCAGGGATAGAGATACTATGGAGCAAGTTAGGGTTGAGTTAGATAATTTAAAATCCGCCTTATCTGATTTAATGGAAGGGGATCCAATTGAAAAGTTAGGAGAGTTGGTTGACTAAAAATTACATACTGCAAATAAAAATTCGGGGTAAATGCTTTTTGTGAGATAAAACTTCGGAACTCAGACGAATTCGACCTCAGCTCAACCGAGCGGAAGCAAGGGCAAAGCAATGGTCTCCCCACTGAAAAAACAACTGTATATTTATCCCAAAGTGACGTTGGGTTTAAGTAAATATAAAACTAAATATGAAACAAAATTTTAAAAACTACAAATTAGACAACGGTTTAGAGATTATTCTGGCACCTCAAGAAGATAGCTTTACCACCACCGTTATGGCTACTGCAAAGGTGGGTTCAAAACACGAAACAAGAGAATTAAACGGAATTTCTCATTTTTTGGAACACCTAGGCTTCAAGGGGACTAATAAGAGACCGAGCCAAGTTGAGATTGCAAGTGAATTCGAAAATCTTGGAGCAACTTATAACGCATTCACAAATAGGGAGTACACAAGCTATTACGCGAAGGGTAGGTCTGGTGTGTGGGGAGATTTATTAGATATAATTGCTGATATGTATAAAAATTCTATTCTTCCCGAGAAAGAAATTGAAAAAGAAAGAGGGGTTATTATAGAAGAAATAAATATGTATGATGATGACCCGAAACGAAAAGTTTTCGACTTACTTTTTGAATCTTCTTATAAAAACCACTCTTTGGGTCGTTCAGTATTAGGCAAAAAAGAGGTTATAAAAAACCTTTCCCGCGAAGATTTCCAAGAATACAGAAATGAAAATTATGTAGCTAACAATACGATCGTAACGGTTGCTGGAAATTTAAATCCAGATGTTGAAAAAAGCATTAATTCTCTATTCTCCGAACTAAAAGAAGGGAATAATACCCAATCAAAAAAAGCACTAAATAAACAGAAGGAAGTGAGAGAGTTAGTGCATAATAAAGACTCAGCTCAAACTCACTTAAGAATTGGTTTTAGGGCATTTGGAACTGAAGACGATCGTAAATATCCGTTGAAAATATTGAGTAACGTATTAGGCGGTGGCATAAGCTCTCGTCTTTTCCAAAAAATAAGAAGCGAAATGGGGGCTGCTTACTATGTTGGCTCAAAAAACCACTTACTTAGAGGTACGGGTTTATTCTTAGTAAGTGCGGGTGTGAAAAATTCAAAAACTCAGGCAGCTATTAAAGCCACCATGAAAGAACTAAAGAAGATCAAAGAAGAAGGTATAAAAGAGAAGGAGCTTAAAAAAAGCAAGAATCATATAATAGGTAATTTGATGACTGGGCTTGAAACCTCCAGCTCTCTTGCAAGATTCTACAGCGATCAAGCAGCACGGTCCGAGCAAATATTAAACCCTGAAGAAATAATTAAAAAATTAAAGTCAGTAAGCATTAAATCTGTTAAATCAGTAGCTAATGATCTCTTTAAAAATAAAAACCTCAACTTGGCTTTAATAGGACCTTTCCAAAAGGGTGATTTTGTTGATATACTAAATGTAGATTAGCTTTTCTAAAAAGAAAAATGGAAAATGTCAATGTTGAGATAACCTGGAATACTCTTTGGAAGATATTTGTGTTTTTAGGTTTGGTGGCCCTGCTTTATTTTAGTAGACAGGCTCTTACTGTATTTTTTGCTTCAGTAGTAATATCACTCGGCATTGACCCTATTGTGGATTTCTTAGAAAGGAGGGGAATAAACAGATTGCTCGCAACGATAGCGCTTTTTCTTTTAATGATAATTTCTCTTGGTGTGGGAATATATTTAATAGTTCCTGTAGTGGCAGTGGAAATACAGAGCTTCATCTCTCAACTTAATCAAGTTTCTTCAGAGCTTTTAGGGTTGGGTATCCCTCAAAACTTAATAGAAAGCTTCACTGCAAACATTAACAAGGCAATCCGGTTCATAACCTCTTCCAGTATTTCGATTACCGGGACGATTTCTACTATTTTCAATAAGTCTGTATTAATTCTCTCAACTTTCATAATATCTTTCTACCTTTCTCTTGAAAAAAATGGAACCGAGAGACTCTTAAAAGTTATACTTCCCCGGATATATGAAAAGCCTGTACTGAATGTTTTTTCTCAGTTTAAAAAGAAAATGAGAGTGTGGTTATTGGCTCAACTGGGGCTTACAACCATGGTAGGTTTAATGACAGGTGTAGGTTTATGGCTTCTTGGTATGCCATACGCACTAATTATTGGAATAATAGCAGGAGTTTTAGAATTGGTTCCGGTTATAGGACCGGTAGTGACAGGGGGTATAGCATTTCTGGTAGGGCTTTCGGAGTCACTTACTTTGGGATTATACGTATTGATCTTCTTCTTTATAGTTCAACAAATAGAAAACAATGTTCTTGTTCCACTAGTGATGGGAAGAGCCATGAAAATTCATCCCGTAATAGTAATAATAGCCTTAATAGCAGGAGGTCATATTGCTGGCTTCGTAGGAGTTCTTCTGGCTGTTCCTATAGCACTCCTTGTACAAGAGGTCTTTAACCACATAGCAGAGCAAAAAGCCAGCCGAAGAGCAGAATTAGAAGCATGACAAGATGCTAGAATATTTTGATTCTCATACCCATCTTCAATTTAAAGATTACGACAACACAAGAGAGGATATATTATCAGAAATGAAAACTGATAGAATGGGTTTGGTAAATGTCGGGACTACTCAAGAAACCTCAAAAAGAGCTGTTAAACTATCTGAAAAGAGCACGAATGAATTTATTTTTTCTACAGTAGGAATTCACCCCACAAAGGTTTCTTCTAATTTTCAAAATGACAAGGAGGTAAACAAGAGGGGTGACCAGGGTAATATATGGAATTATGATTTTTTTAAAAATTTTACCCAAAGAGAAACAGTAGTAGCAATAGGAGAGTGTGGACTTGATTATTTTCATCTGGATAGTGAAACGAAAAAGAAAAAAGAGCAGCAAAAGAGTATGTTTAAAAAGCATATAGCTTTGGCTAAAGATGCTGACTTACCTTTAATGATTCATTGCCGGCCTTCAGAAAATTCAATGGATGCTTATAATGACTTATATGACATTCTTAAAAAAGAAAATGATCTGCCAAAGATAATAATTCACTTTTTTGTAGGTAATAAAAATATGGCAAAAAATTTTTTGGACATGGGATATTTTTTCACTTTTGGGGGAGCTATAACGTTTACAGGGGATTATAATGATGTTGTTAATTATATCCCCATAGATAAGATACTATTAGAAACAGACGCTCCCTACGTAACTCCGGAACCGCATAGAGGTAAAAGAAATAAACCTATATATGTAAAAGAGGTCTACAAAAAAATGGCCGACATAAAAGGGGTGGGGCTTGAAGAGTTAAAAAGTAAAATTATTGAAAATAACGAAAAAGTTTTTGGCTTAGACCTCTCTTGATTCTTGAATCTTAATTCTATATTCTGATTTTTAGTCATTATTTTTAATCACTAGTTACTAACTAATGGATACTAAAACCATGGAATACGATCACAAAAAAATAGAGCAAAAATGGCAAGATAAATGGGAAGAGGAGGGAATTTATGAGCCGAATTTAGAAAACCCTCAAGACCCTTTTTATAACTTAATGATGTTCCCTTATCCTTCAGCAAAAGGACTTCACGTTGGCAATATGTACGCCTTCACCGGTTCTGACGTATACGGGAGGTTTCAAAGAATGCAGGGAAAAGATGTTTTTGAGCCTATCGGACTCGACGGGTTTGGAATACATTCGGAAAATTATGCAATCAAAGTGGATACTCATCCCGTTGAACAATCAAAAAAATCAGAAAAAAATTTCTATGAACAATTAAAAATGGTAGGGAACGGATTCAGTTGGGAAGAACGGTTAGAAACTTATAAACCTGAATATTACAAATGGACTCAATGGATATTCATTCAAATGTATAAAAACGGACTGGCTTACAGAGATACTTCTTCGGTAAAATGGTGTCCAGGGTGTAAAACTGTTTTAGCTGATGAACAAGTGATAAAAGGGGAGTGTGAAAGATGTGATAGTGAGGCTGAGCAAAAAGAGCTGCGGCAATGGTTCTTTAAGATAACTGATTACGCTGACCGGTTGCTTGAAGATCTTAAAGACTTGGACTGGTCTGAAAGAGTCAAAAATGCTCAAAAAAATTGGATAGGCAAATCAAAGGGAGCAACAATACCTTTTAAGGTTAAAGGGGTAGAATCCAATGAGGTTAATATAAATGTTTTTACTACAAGGCCGGACACACTATTCGGGGCTACTTACCTAGCTTTGGCGCCAGAGCATGAATTAATAGAAAGAATTAAAAAAGACGAAATCAAAGTAAAAAACAAAGAAGAGGTTTTAAAATACGTAAATAAAATAAAAAGTAAAACAGAAGAACAAAGAAAAAAGGATGCTGACAATAAAACTGGAATAAAAATAAAAGGTTTAAAGGCGAAAAACCCAGCAAACGGTGAAAAGCTTCCGGTTTTTGCAGCTGAATATGTACTGAAAGACGTAGGAAGTGGGGCTATCATGGCTGTTCCGGCTCACGATGAAAGAGATTTCGCTTTTGCTAAAAAACATGATGTTTCTATTAAACAAGTAATATCCAAAGGAGATGGAGAAAATAATCTTGAAGAAGCATATGAAGGGAAGGGTACGCTTATAAATTCATCTCAATTCAATGGGTTGTCGGCTGAAGAAGCAAAAGAAGAAATTACAAATTATGTAGGAGGGGAAAAAACGGAAAATTACAAATTGAGGGATTGGTTGATTTCTCGACAACGATACTGGGGTCCTCCAATACCAATAATATATTGTAATAACTGTTGGAAGAATAACCCCCAAAAAGATGGGTTAGAAAAAGGAGTGGACTATGATGTAATAGACGGAGAGAAATGCATGATACATACTGTCGAAGAGGATAATCTTCCTGTTGAGCTTCCTTACATAGAAGATTTCAAACCAAAAGGAGTAGAGGTTTCTCCACTTGGTCTTGATGAATCATTTGTGACAACTGAGTGCCCCGAATGTGGAAGTGAAGCCAAAAGGGAAACCGATGTATCTGATAATTTTCTAGATTCTGCTTGGTACTATTATCGTTATCCCAGTCTGAATTCAGAAAACTCTCAATCGCAAACACCAAAAAATAATAAGAGAGTAGAAATTCCTTGGAATAAAAAAGTAAACAAAAACTGGTTGCCTGTTGATATGTATATAGGAGGAGCTGAACACGCTGTTCTTCATCTTCTTTATACTAGATTCATAACGAAAGTCTTTTATGATTGGGATCTAATTGATTTTAAAGAGCCGTTCAAAAAATTCAGAGCTCACGGCCTTTTAATTAAAGAAGGTCAAAAAATGTCGAAGTCAGTAGGAAACGTGGTGAATCCGGAAGAATACATCAATAAATTCGGAGCCGATGTTTTAAGAACTTATCTCATGTTTCTTGCCCCCTTTGAAGAAGGAGGGGATTTCCGAGACGAGGGGATATTGGGAATAACTCGATTCCTGGACAGAATATGGAAGCTAAAAAATAGAGTCTCCGAACAAAAAAACCTTTCCGAAAAACTTCAAAGGAAAATGCATAGAACAATAAAGAAAGCGGGAGAGGATATTCAGTCTTTGCAATACAATACAGCGATAGCTGCCCTAATGGAACTAGAAGGAGAAGTAAGAGACTTGGATGAAGTTCCCCAAGAATTATATGAAAACCTCTTAAAGATGTTAGCGCCCTTCAGTCCCCACCTGGTAGAAGAAATATGGAGAGAGGATTTGGATAAGAATAACTCCATCCACGAACAGTCGTGGCCCGAATATGAAGATAAAAAAACAAAAAAAGAAGATTTTGAGTTAGTGGTTCAAATAAACGGGGAGTTCAGAGACAAAGTTAGAACTAATAAAGGAATTTCTAAAGAAAAAGCACAAAACTTGGCTGAATCGCAAGAAAAAATTAAAAAATACCTTCAAGGAAATGAAGTTGAAAAAGTTATTTTTGTAGAGGACACACTCATCAATTTTGTAATTCCTGATCTAAACTAGAATCCTAAGTCCATCAAGCAATTCTAAGCCTTTAGGCATTTTTCTTTTCTCGTTTATTAATTCACTGCGGCGGAGGAGGGATATTAAAACTCGCTCACTACGTTCGCTCTCCGAACACCCTCGGTGTTCGGCGGTCCTCGCAAAGCTCGTCCCTGCTTTCCAACACGGGAAAACTCAACCGTTTTCCCGAGCCCTTTTGAAGTTCAAATCCCTTTCCGTCCTCGTTCTCTAAATTCACTGCGGCGGAGGAGGGATTTGAACCCCCGAGGCTTGAAGCCTACCGCATTTCGAGTGCGGCGCAATAAACCAGACTCTGCCACTCCGCCTCCAATCTCTTACCACAACCCCTTCAGAAGTTTAAAAACGAGCCAAGGTCAAGGAGTGACCGAAATACGTATTGGATGCTTCTTGAAGGAACAACACTGAGATTGGCTCATTTTCAATCTTCCCATCAGGGTGGTCGGCCCAACCTTACAAAACATTCCTTTCTTTTAAATCTTAAAAATAGCCGACCACTGAGCGGATTGTGGTCTCCCCACCAGGAGTTGAACCTGGATCTGGGGATTAGGAATCCCCTGTTCTATCCAATTGAACTATGGGGAGCTTTCACTACTATAATATACAAACCTACTAAGTTGAAAAATAATAAAATATCAATGCCAAATAAAGTTCTGGGTCAACATTTTTTACAAGATCAAACCGTTATTGCAGAAATAATAAAAACTCTTGCAATTGAAGATGGCGATACGGTAATAGAGATAGGGCCAGGCCACGGAGAAATTACAGAAAGACTAATAAAAAATAATGAAATTAAATATTTAGGGGTTGAAAAAGATCAAAAACTGGCCGGTAAA
>JBDGRM010000020.1:0-3748 GCA_042218035.1 Candidatus Magasanikiibacteriota bacterium | reverse complement strand
AGAGCTTTCACTCCAATTTCTAAGCATAGAGAGATTATCACAAAAGAAAAAATTAAAAGCTGCAATATTAAACGAAGACATTCTCGAGATTTTTCCAAAAGTTGTAAATTGTTTAGATCTTTCTCACAAAAAATACAAATTAACGGGAAATATTCCTTATTATATAACCGGCTACCTTTTGCGTGTCTTGTCTCAAATAAAAAACAAGCCTGAAACCATTTCTATTACAATGCAAAAGGATGTTGCTAATAGGGTCGTATGCACTCCTCCTGATATGAACATACTTTCAGCAAGTTTACAATTTTGGGGAAATCCAAAAATCATAAAAAAGGTTCCTAGAAGTAGTTTTAGTCCTCCACCAGAAGTAGAGAGTTGTATTATTAAAATAAAAACTAAAAGACAATGTCCGAAAAAAATGCAAACAAAATACTACTCTACAGTGAGGGCTGTTTTTCGACACCCTCGAAAAACTATTTTAAATAATCTAGCCCTAGCCTCTGAAGTGAGACAAGAAAAAAGAGGTCTAAAGAAGGTGTTGTCGAATATCGGGATTGAGAAAAAAGATAGGCCCCAAAATCTCAGTGTCACTAAAATAATAAAAATGTCTAAAAGGGTAAAGTTTCAAAGAGAAAAAAATTCTTAATTTATTGATTTACTCTAAAAGATAATCAACATATTTACCGAAAAAGCCATAATAAAATGGGTAACCGCAGCAGGTATGAATGATTTGTTTTTGTAGGAAAGATAACAAAACAATAAACTAGTAAAAAAGGCTACTAAAATCTCAAAAGGTGGTTTGCCTAGATGAAAAAATGAAAATATCAAACTAGTTATCCAGAAACTATGCATTCCTAAATTTCTAAACAGCCCCCAAAAAAGAAAGCCTCTAAACAAAAACTCCTCGGCAAAAAAGTATATTATCGACAAGAAAATTGTCCTCCAAATTATTTTTATATATGATAAGTCCGAAACCGAGTAAAAATCTTGAAAACTTTCCAATCTTGAAAGAAAAATGACTACAGGAGCTAAAACAATGAGAACCCATGATATTGATAAGAAAAACGTTCTTCTGTTTTTTGGTAATCGAAAACCGAAGTCTTCTAAAGAAAGTTGAAACACTTTTCTTATCATTATAATAGGCAAAAAGGCCATAAAAATAATTGAAAATAGAGCAAGTAAATTATTATAACCTCGCCCAAAAATAAAAACTGGCAGGTTTGCCAAGAAGCTGAAAATAAAAGTCATCCCAACAATGCTATAACTTCCGCTCCAAAAACTTTTTTTGGTTATATTCATAGGTAAACTATCATCTATTTTGTTGTTATAATAACAAATGAGAGATAATAGAGGTTTATTATATATTGTTTTATCGTTTTGTAGTTTTCCATTTAAAGATTTTACAAAAAGAAAATCTAAAATTGTCTTAATGAAAAGAAAATTAACAGGCAGTTTAATAGTTCTTTCAGCTGTTCTTTTGTCCTTGTTTATAGTAGGTTCAGGAAGCACAAAAAAGGCAGAGGGGTTCGAAAAAACCCTAAAGAGAGGATCAGAAGGCGTGGCAAACTTTCTTCAATTCAGTGCTAAAAGAAAAAAAGTAGAAAATCCTAATCAGAAGAAGCTAAAGAAAAAAAATGAGAAAAGCAAAAAAAACCTTACAAACCAACTAACAAATATTTATGGGAGCAGGCAATTCAGTTTCCAAAAGGAGGGAAAGGTGAAAATAGAAAACGTACCGGTTAAAGAATTTCAGAGGATGGCTAATTCAGGAGTGGATTTTAATATAATTCCCGATGCATTTTCAAGAAAAGATATCAAAACAAAAGAGAATAATTCAAGTGAAGCCAAGAAAGAGTATATAGAAAAGATAGACTCTTTGCTTAAAGAAAACTTTAAAAAGTTTCACAGGAAGGGTAAAGATATAAGGGTAGTAGTTAAAGAAGTATTTCAAGAGAAAGATACAAAATCAGCAGAGTATATGAAAAGTAAAATACCTATTTTCATAAATGATTTACTTGAAATAGAGGTCCCTTCTTCTATGGCTAAACATCACATAAATTACTTGAATCTATGGAAGGGTAAGCTCAAGTTTTACGACTCGATAACAAAAAAACAAGAGGATCCATTAAGGGCTTATCTAGCTTTACGCAATCTAGAAAAATTAATAGAAAAAAGCTCTTTAATTCAAGATATTCTAAAGGGTAAGTATGATAATTTAAAATAGTTTTTTATAATGGAAAAAATTGTAACAACTTTTTTAATATCTCTTATTCTCTGTGTTGGACTAATGGCGCCTTTGAAAGCTAATGCTGTATTAGGGGTAGTGGATATCTCTTGGGACCCTCCTCAACAAATCACGCAAACTTTGGGGATAACTGGGGATTGGGCTCGTTTCAGTATAAAAAAGGGGTTGAAAACTGCTTTAGCCAATCTTCAGAAGCGGTTAATAGATAAGCTCAAAAATCAAACCGTGAAGTGGATACAAGGCGAAGGTAAGCCGAAGTTTGTCAAGGATCCTGGTAATTTTATTGAAGATGCAGCAAATGAAGCGGCGGGACAAACTATAAAACAATTAGGTGCGGGGGAGCTTTGCAGGTCAAGTCAATTTTTCAAATTGAGACTCCAATTAAAACAACAGGAAACATTTAGTGAATCAGTTAGCTGTACTTTAGATGATGTAGTGGGTAATATCAACGAGTTTGCTAAAGACTTTTCAGAAGGCGGCTGGATTGCATATTCTCAAGCAATAAAACCACAAAATAACTCTTTGGGTTTGGAATTCATGGCCCAAAGCAAGCTTTTAGCAAAAAAAGGGGAAAAGAAAACAAGAATCAAAAGAGAAATTTCTAAAAGTGGGGGTTTCTTAGGTCTTAAAAAATGTAAGAGATGGGAGCCAAAAAACTTGTCTCCAGGAGGGGTCCAACTCCCCCCTAGAACAGCTCCTGAATTTGAAAACAAAGTTCCTGATACTGGAGACAACTGGATAGGAAAAACGAAATGGCCCAAAGGGTCAGATTATTACTGTGCTGAAGTTATAACAGCTACGCCCGGGTCTACGGTAAAGAATACTTTAAATAAAGCACTGGGATCAGATTACAAATACCTTGCTAATACAGATGCAATAGGAGGAGCCATTAATGCAATTATCAACGCTGCGGTAAATAGATTAACAAAAGAGGCAACTGAAGGTTTGATAAATATAGCTACCGAAAACCAAGACCAAGGTAATTGTAACAACTTAACAGGTGAAACTCGAGAAGCTTGCCAGTCTTATCAATCAAAAGAAGAACAATCTGTTAATAGATCAGAATCAGCCACGACTACAGCAGAAAACAGACGTCAAGCCGCCCAAAACAGGAAAAACGAAAACCCAAGCAACATCAACTCTATAGAGGACTGTGAACAGTTTTTGCCGGAAGGAGAACCTCCTTCACTTAGAGACAGAATGAAATATAAACAGTGTAGAAACACCTTCGATCAAGGCGAGCAAGGACCAAAACCTTCAATTAAATCCAATGAAGGTCATTCCATTACTGTAGGTTTGCCTCATACACATTCGGAAACAAAGGTTTCCGACCCTCAAGGAAATCTTAATACATATGACTGGGAGTTAATTGAATGCCCCGGAACCTGTCCTGCGATCAACTCTAATTCTGAAGGAGAGGTACCAGGAAACCCGGGAGAGGGTGAATCTGTTGATTTGCCGGATCCTACCTACACTCCAGATGAAGCAGGTGAATATAAATTAAAG
>JBDGRM010000002.1:8186-11682 GCA_042218035.1 Candidatus Magasanikiibacteriota bacterium | reverse complement strand
TTTCTTTTAAACCTTGCTCTATAAAAGGAGTTACGGAATTTTTAATCAGAATAACCTTTTCTATATTTGCTTCTGATAACTTTTTTCCTATTTGTTTGTGAATTTTTTCTGTTTTAGGACCCATTTCAACTAAGCCGGGGGTGAGGTATATTCTTCTTTTGTCTTTTAAAGATGAGAGAAAATCTATTGCTGCTTGAACTCCATCAGGGTTGCCGTTGTAGCTGTCATCGATTAAAGTCACCCCTCCGTTCAGTTTTTTTGGTTGAAGCCGGTGCTCAACAGGGTTGGTATTTTTCAACCCTTTTTTTATTTTATCCAAGCTTATGGAGAGCCTGTCTGCTATATGAACGGCAGCTGATAGCGGCCCGAGTTGGTGAAGACCCACCAGCCCTGATTCAGCTGTGATCTTTTGTTGTTTTGTTTTGATTGTGAATTTTGTGCCGGGTAGATCTGTTTGAGGGTTTTTAATCTTCCATTTGTTACAACCTTTTTTAGAATAAAGGATTGCTTTTTCTGGTGCGTTTTCTTCGGCTATGGGGCTGTCTTTGTTGATGTAGAGATTTTGTGGTTGAATGTAATCCGAAAGTTCGAATATAGTTTCGGTTGTATTTTTTATGTCTTTAAATTTTTTCAAATGAGCCTCATTGATGCCGGTTATAATTCCGATATCGGGCTCGACTAATTTAGATAATTTTTTAATATCGCCCGGGTAATATTCTCCGAACTCGAATATTAAAACCTCTTCGTCTCCTTCCAGGGAATTTATAAATTTTGATATCCCCAGTGGAGTATTGTAGCTTTTGGGAGGGCTTTTGGTTTTTTTAGCCACGGATAGGGTTGAGTTCAGGATTTCCGTCATTGTAGTTTTTCCAAAGCTTCCGGCTATTGCTATTTTCAACCCTTGGTGTTTTTTCAGTTTACTTTTTGCTTTCTTGAGCAAAAAATATTCGATCGGTTTTTGGATTAGAATATTTCCCAAAAAAACAAAAGGCACTAACAAGTAAGCTAAGAGGTTGGGGGAGATTAGAACTAAAATTAATCCCGCTATTTTCAGAGGAAGGTTCGTAAACCAAAATATCCATGCTCCACTTAGAACTAATAACGGTAAAAGAATTGAGGCTAACCCCAACAAGGCCAGTGCTTTTGGTGTTTTTTCTAGTTTTTGTCTTTGTTCCACTTGAGAAAAATCTGTCGTGTTTTGGTACCAATTGATGTAATCTTTAAGATGGTATTCGCTTGCTTGGAGCATATAAACTAAAGCCTTTGGGTAATAAGGGCTGTATTTATAGAGCCATTTTTTAAGTGTTTTCATAGAATTTTTTAATTGATTTTAAAACTTCTTCGGGCTTGTCTTCATGAATGAAGTGGCCAGAATCTTCGATTGTTTTTAGCTTTGAGTTTTCTATCAATCTTGATAACTTTCTTCCTTTAGAAATTGGGGTGATTTGATCATCTTGACCCCAGATTAAAAGAGTGGGGGTTGTGATTTTTTGAGCGTGAATTTCTAAGTCTTCTTCGATGATGTTTAGATAAATTTGTTTCATTTCTCCGGCGTTCATATAATCGCTGCCAATTTTGCTATAAAAATATCTTCTTATTTTCCCTTTCCAGAATATGAAAGGAGGAATGAGTAAAATCAGTTTACCTATTTTTGAAATTTTTTTGATAAATTTTGTCTTAATTTTATTTTTGTTTGTTTTAACACCCTCTGCTCCAATGAGAACGTTTCTGTTAGCTTGTAATATTTTTTCAGAGTTACCTTTGATAATTATTCGTCCCCCAAAAGAGTGTCCGATTAGGGTGTCTATTTCTAAATCCAGCTTTTCTATAAATTCCTTAACCAGGTTGATATAATCATCTAGAAACCAGTTTTTTGGAGGAATTTGACTCTTTCCGAAACCCGGCAAATCCATCCTTACAACTCTGTGCTCCTTTTTTAGTTTTCTTGCTAAGAAGTTAAAAGATTGTTTGTTCGAGCCCCAACCGTGCAAAAATAAGATTGTCGGCCCACTTCCTTCATCGCAATATTCTATTTTTAGGTCGTTTATTATTTTTTTCACTTGTAAATAAAAATGAAAAAATGTAGGCAATGTTAGGAGGAGTTTTCGTTTTTTCTAAAAACCTTTAGAGCTGTTATTTGAGAATTGTTAGGGTGAATTTCAGGTCGTTTTGCTTTGATCTTTTTTATTGCTTCTTTTGGTGTTAGATTTTCTTTTTTAATAAAAAAAGCAGCTACTAGTGTGGGAGCTCTTCCGTGCCCGTTTTGGCAGTGGACGTATATTTTTTCGCCTTCTTTAACAGCTTCCCTAAGAAAGTTAACCCCGAGTCTTAATTGATATTGATCAGGAGGAGTCCCGTCCTTTGTGGGCAACCAAAGGTAAGATCGCACCCCGAAAGGGGAATCTACTCGCTCTTCTTCTAAAGAGATATCAGTGGTAATGCCCTTATTAAGCAACTCTTCGCTCATGTGAGTTTTACAACAAAAATTTGTTCCTATAAAAATCTGGCTAGTTATTTGATTGTAGTCCATTTTGGCGTGGTGCTTTTCTTGTGGCTCGGACATAATTTGAATTAAAGATTATTATAACTGACTGCAATTATAAAACCCCATAAGTAACCACTGATGAAGCCCCATATTGTTCCTAAGAAAGAGCCGAGAAAAGTAGGGGTGTATCCTTTATATAGTGATTTCATTATTTCTATTAACTCTATACCCCAGTTAAAAAGTGCCCCCATCAGCCCCAAGAAGAACATTAACAACCCCCAAGCTAGACCAAAAGCAGTACCTAATTTTTGTGGGTTTAATTTCATAATGTTAATTAGGAACCGGCATCTTGCATGGGTGGTGTCTCGTAAAAAAGCTCAGGAGGCCCTGAGATTTTATTTATTTTACGCGGTGCCCCCGGTAGGATTCAAACCCACAACCTACTGGTCCGAAGCCAGTCGCTCTATTCAGTTGAGCTACGGGGGCGTTTAAGTTGGGATAACGTGCTTTTTAAGAATACAGTAGTTATTCTTATAAGGCAAGTTTGGGTGGAAAATATTTTGTTTGGCCAGTATACTAAAAGAGATGGATAATATTCCTAAAGAAGTTGAAAATTTAGTATTTAAATTAAAAGAGGAAGGTTTTCAGGCCCTACCGGTAGGAGGGTCTGTGAGAGACTTACTTTTAGGTAAAAAGCCTCGAGATTGGGATGTGGCTACTGATGCTAAACCTGAGGAAATTCAGGATATTTTTCCAGAAAGCATATACGAAAATGAATTTGGGACTGTGGCTGTAAAAACTGGTTCTGAAAATGAAAATCTTAAGTTGGTAGAGATTACCACTTTTAGAACCGAAAAGGGTTATTCAGACAAAAGGCACCCTGACGAGGTTGTTTTTAGTGAGTCCATTGGAGAAGACCTTAAGAGAAGAGACTTTACTATAAATGCCATGGCTCTTCGGATTGAAGAGGGTGAGCTCTCTCTTGTTGATCCCTTTGAAGGAAAAGATGAT
>JBDGRM010000002.1:0-8167 GCA_042218035.1 Candidatus Magasanikiibacteriota bacterium | reverse complement strand
AGGAAAGATTCGGGGAGGATGCTTTGAGGATGATGCGAGCAGTTCGTTTTGCTACAGAACTTGATTTTGAAATCGAGAAAAAAACCTCTGAGGCTATACAGAAAAACAACAATCTTTTAGAAGAAATTGCTGAAGAGAGGATAAGAGATGAGCTAGTAAAAATCATGAAATCAAGTAGAGCTGATATGGGTATAAGATTGTTAGAGGAGGTTGGCCTTTTGGAGTATATAATGCCGGAATTGAGAGAGGGTATAGAATGCTACCAGTCGGGCCATCATATTTATACGGTATGGGAGCATAATGTAAGATCGTTAAAATATGCTGCTGAAAATAATTATCCGTTAAGAACACGAATGGCTGCTTTGTTGCATGACGTTGGAAAGCCTCGAACAAAAGAAGGGGAGGGAGAGGAGGCTACATATTATAATCATGAAGTAGTAGGAGCTGAAATGACCTCAGATATATTGGAGAGATTGAAGTTTCCCAGTGATTTTGTAGATACAGTGTCTCACCTTGTTCGATACCACCTCTTTTACTATGAAATAGGAGAAGTAACTGAAGCGGGTATACGCAGGTTTTTGAGGCGAGTGGGACCTGAAAATGTTGAAGATCTCATTGATCTTCGTAAGGCTGACAGAATTGGTTCTGGGGTACCAAAAGCTGTTCCATATCGGCTCCGACACTTTCTTTTTATGATTGATAAAGTTAAAAGAGACCCTATTTCTGTGGATATGTTGGAAGTTGATGGAAATGATGTAATGGAGTATGGAGGTATAGAACCGGGTCCTGAAGTTGGATACATATTAAAAATTTTACTTGATGAAATTATTGAGGACCCGGAAAAGAATAATGAAGCATTTTTAAAAGATAAAGTAAAAGACCTCGCGGAATTAGACAAAAAGGAATTAAAAAGAAGAGCAAAAGAGGCTCAAAAAAAGGTAGAGTCAATTAAAGAAAAGGAAATAGAAAACTTAAAAGAGAAGCATCACGTGAAGTAGCGATGATTTTCGTATGAAAGCCAGGCACCTAAGAGTGCGGCGATGGTGTCGGTAATGGTATCAAAGTTGCTGGGTTGTAGATCGGGCGCTGCTCCATATCTTTTTTTGAGCCCTTCTACTAATAATTTTTCAAATATTTCCCAACTCGTTGCTATTCCTATCATTATTATAAAAATCATTACTAAAGGTTTTTTTTCAAAGTAGGAGTAAAAAGGCACTTCTTCTTTTTTGTTTTGATAAAGAAAGATCATTATTAGAGCGGACCAAATTCCGGCAATGAGATGGATTATTTCATCATACCAGGAAAAAGCCTCAAATAAATTAAGGGCATTACCAAAAAAGTAAAGACCGGGAACAAGAATGGTGAATATGGCTAATTGTTTTTTAGTATTCATTTTTATATATTTCACTTTATTATATATTTCCTTTTTTGATAAGTGTAGCCATAACTACCTCCCTCTCTTGGCTCTTTATTAAGCCTTTTTTGAGTTTATGTTATAATTAACTCTGAAGAATAGGTTGGGTTTAACCTGAAAATTTATGGGAATTTAAAAAAGGTCGGAATAATTTTAATTAGTAATCAAAATAATAAAAATGGTAGTTCAAGATTGGGTTTCGGTAGTTGTTTCTTCTCTTCAGGATCTTTGGATCGGTTTCGTTGATGTTCTTGGGAATGTATTAGGAGCCTTGGTAGTCTTCTTAATAGGTCTTGTTGTAGCATCAGGTGTTGGTGCTTTTGTAAAAAAGATAGTGAATTTGATGAAAATAGACGACTTGATCCGTGGACTTGGAGTTGAAGACTTTTTTGAGAGAGCTGGTATAAGGTTGGATAGTGGGAAGTTTCTCGGACAAGCCACTTATTGGTTTTTAGTGGTTGTTTTCTTGTTAGCAGCTTCTGATATACTGAATTTCTCTACGTTGTCTCAGTTCCTCAGAGATGTTCTTCTTTACATTCCGAATGTAATAGTAGCGGTCTTGATTATGCTTGTCTCCATTGTAATAGGTAATCTCTTGAAAGAAACAGTTAGAAGTTCTGTAAAGGGAGCAAAATTGCAGGGATATAAATTCCTGGGCTCACTTACGTGGTGGGCAGTCGTAGTTTTTGGGTTTTTAGCAGCCATTTCTCAGTTAGGAATCGCCCAGTCCTTAATTAACACTTTAGTAGCTGGGGTTGTGGCTATGATTGCTCTTGCTGGTGGTATTGCTTTTGGTTTGGGAGGTCAAGATTATGCACATTACCTTGTTTCGAAGTTAAGAAAGCACCACGAAGAAGAACACGACCTTTAAATTGCTTACTCTTCGCTATGAACCCCGCCTTTTTAAGGTGGGGTTTTCGTTTGAAGAGTTTGAAAAAATTGTTTAAAGTTACCTTTGTATGTTTGCGATATTTAAAACAGGTGGAAATCAATATAAAGTTAAGCCAGGTAAGTCACTGAAGATTGAAAAGATTGACAAAGAAGAGGGTGAGTCCGTGGAATTTGAGAATGTTTTGCTGAAATCAGAGGATGAAGAATTAGAAGTGGGTGCTCCCGTTTTAGAAGACTCAAAAATTAAGGCAGAGGTTTTAGAGCAAGGCAGAGAAGACAAGAAGGTTATCTTTCGTTACAAACCAAAAACAAGGCAAAGCAGAAAGCAAGGTCACAAGCAACCTTATACTAAAGTAAGAATTTCCTCTATAGAGTAGTAGTTCCGGTACAGTAATAGTAATTATTTCTCTGTGGCCACCTTAAGGTGGCTTTTTTAGTTTCGCCTTTCAAGAGCTTTTCTAAGAGTTTCTCGGTCTGCAAATTCCACTTCTCCTCCTGTAGGAAGACCTCTGCCGAGTCTAGTTATTTTTTCAGCAAAACCTTCCATTTTTTCTTTTATAATCTTTGCAAGAAAATCTCCTTGTGTCGTAGGGCTTGTGGCTACTATGAGCTCTTTAGCTTTTTGATCACTCTTTTTGATTCTCTTTTTTAAATACTCTATTCTTGATTTTTGTTTTTCTGTTAGGGATCCACTGGCTGAATTTTGACCCACTATAAAGTAAGTTCCTTTGAAATTTTCTGCTTTTTCAAGTGATATTAAATCAGTTTCCTTTTCCACTATTGCTATTTTTTTGTTGCTTCTATTTGACTTTAAACAAATTTCACAGAGTTTTTCTTTTTTTCTTTTTACAAAGAAACATTTAGGGCACTTATCCAGCCTTTCTAAGTCTGATAAGGCCTTTTTAATCTCTTTAAAGTCGCTATCGCCTTTTTTTGTAAGATAAAAGGAGAGCCTTCGAGCCTTTCTGGGCCCTATTGAAGGAATTTGCGAAAACACCTCTACAAAATTTTTAATTGGAGTTGGAATCATTAACCAGTGATGGATTCTATTTCTTGACCTTCTTCTTCATGCTCTTTGTCTATACTTCTGAATGTTACTTTTTCTTGGTCAAAGTATAGTTTTACTGTGCCCAGCGGCCCGTTTCTGTGTTTTGCAATTATAACTTCCATTATGTTTTCTTCTTCTTCGGATACATCTACTTTGTCTCTATCTTTTCTATAAAGGAACATTACTACGTCTGCGTCTTGTTCTAAAGACCCGCTTTGTCGCAAATCCGACAGCCTTGGCCTACTTGTTTCTCTTTGGTCTACAGCTCGAGAAAGTTGAGAGACAGCGAGAACCGGAACGTCTAGTTCTCGAGCAAGTGACTTTACACCTCGAGATATTTCCGTAACTTTTTGAACTGTACTGTTTACAGAGCTCCTCGGCTGAATTAGTTGGAGATAGTCTATTATTAAGAGATCAAGGCCATGCTGAACTTGCAATTTTCTTGCCATGGAACGAACGTGGAGTATATTTGGAGAAGGAGTGTCTTCTACGAATAGAGATATTTGTGATAATTCGTCCAGAGCACTTCTTATCATTGAAAATTCCGTTTCATCATGTATTTTACCTGTTCTTAGTCTCCATAGCGGAACCTGGGATTGAGAAGAGATTACTCTGTCTACTATTTGCTCTCCTGACATTTCCATTGAAAAAACTCCGACATTGTGACCTTTCAGGCTTGCGTTTCTTGCTATGTCGAGCGCAAGAGATGTTTTTCCTACAGATGGTCTTGCGCCGAGTATTATAAAATCTGAACTTTGCAGCCCGGATAGTTTTGAGTCTAATTTATCAAAGCCGGTTGGAACCCCTCTTAATCGACCTTCTTTTTTGCCTTCGTGTAATTTTTCAAGTCTTTCGTAGGCTTTGGGCAACTCTTCTTTTATGTGCATGAATTTTTCTGTTCTGGATTTTTGAGATATTTGCAGTATCTTTTTTTCTGCCTCATCTAGTAGTGATTCAAAATCTCCCTCTTCAAGGGCCTTTTCGTTTATTGAGGAGGAGGCCTGCATTAGCTCCCTTCTTGACTTTTTTTCTTTTACTATTTCTGCATAGTGTTCTGCGTGGGCCGAAGTCGGTACTTGGTCCATTAACTCTGAAAGATAATCTACTCCTCCTACATCTTCCTCAAGACCTTTTTCTTTTAGTCTGGTGGAAACCGTTAACATATCTACGGGTTCGCCCTTTTCAAATAAATCTAGAACTGCATCGTATATTTTTTGATGGGCCGGGTGATAGAAATCTTCGGGTTCTAAGGTGTCAGCTACTTTGTTTATTATGTCTTTGTCTAACATTAAAGAGCCCAGAACAGAAATTTCGGCATCTATATCTTGGGGAGGTAATTTGTCGTCTTGATTTGTCATATATTTATTTTTTATTGCTTTTTGCTTAGAAGAGGTCCGAGTGGAGTATCCTCTACTTCATATCCTAACTTTTCTATTTTATTTCTCAACTCATCTGCTTTTTCAAAATTTTCTTTCTTTCTCATTTCTTCCCTCTTTTTAGCAAGTTTTCTGGTTTCTTTGGGGGTTTTATTCAATTCTAGATCGAAGCCGAATACAGAGAATTTGTTTTGTATGAACTCTTTTATTTTTTTAGCCTCTTTTCTGTTAAGCTTCCATATGTCTTTTTGGAATTTATCTATTAACTCGAATATGTCTGAAAGAGCTTCGGGGGTGTTAAAGTCATTCTTCATTCTTTTTTCTATTTTTTGGTTAGTCTTCTGAATTTCTTGGGTAACTTCGTTTGTGTTTCCCCGCCTTTCACCCTTTTCTTTTATCAGGTTCAGTTTTCTGACAAACTCCTTTATGGTTTTTAAGGATTTTTTAGCTTGATTTGCTATTTGAGGTGTGTAGTCAAGTTTGGATCGATAGTGATTTGAAAGCACTATCCACCTTAAAACTTCCGGAGAATAATCTTCAAGAAAATCTCTTATTGTGATGAAGTTATTGAGTGACTTAGACATTTTTTCGCCTTCTATTGTAAGATGGCCGGCATGCATCCATATTTTTACAAAAGGTTTTTTGCCTGAGGCGGATTCTTGAAGGGCTATTTCAGATTCATGATGGGGAAATTTTAAGTCTTCTGCCCCGCCGTGGAGATCATACTGAGGACCAAAAAAGCTTTCTGTTATTGCAGTATCTTCTATATGCCAACCAGGCCGACCCCACCCCCAGGGACTATTCCATAAAGGTTCTCCATTTACTATTTTGCGTTTTTCACCTGATTTTTGGTTAGTATTTTCTATCTCTTTTTGTCTTATTTTCCATATAACGAAATCGCGCGGATCTTTTTTGGCCTCATCTTTTTTTGTTCTTTCTGCTGGTTCCAAATTGTCTATATCTTGGCCGGATAATTTTCCATAATCTTTAAATTTTTCCACCTTGAAATAAATACCTTTTTCAGTTTCATACGCAAAACCTTTTTTGAGAAGCTGGTTTACTTGATTTATTAATTCCGGAATGAAGTTTCTTACCCTTGCATATCTATCTACAGAGTTAATTCCTAATTTTTTCATATCGTCTAGATATGCGTTCTCAAACTCTTTTGCTACCTCTAGGGGGGATCTGTTTTGCTTTTGTGCCTTGTTAATTATTTTGTCATCTACGTCTGTTATATTTTGTAAGTAAAATATATTCCATCCTTTCGATTTTAGATATCTTACTATTATGTCGAAAGCTATGTAAGTTCTAGCGTGTCCTATGTGGGAATAGTCATAAACTGTAGGCCCACAAACAAAAAGGTTAATTTTGCCCTCTTTTTTGATACTTTCTTTTTGTCCTGATAGGGTGTTGTATATTTTTTGACTCATAATTTTTTTAGAATTTATTCAGCCCAGTTGAGTATTACATCTTTTACCGTCGGGGTGGTATTTCCTCCTATATCTGACTGCATTCTTATTCGGTATCTTACGTATCTTTTGTTTTTAGTTTGTGATTTATCTATGCATATCGGGTTGCCGGGTCCGGCGCCGGGATCAGAGGAACCTACTTGCGGGCACTCTTGCCCATAATAGCTATTTGAGGTTCCATCAGGTCCTTTGAATTCCCAAGGTCCAGAGGTGCTATTTGAGGTTGCCACTTGAAAATCAACAGTAGTGCCGGATGGTTGAGTTCCATGCCATACTATACTTTGTAGAGTTGTGCCATCGACTTTTTGAGTGTCTATAATGACTGATTTTAGATGGGCTATTACAGGAGTCGGTTCCCAGGTAGTTTTGACTTGAAAGTCTGATTCCGAGCAGCTGTCATCGTTATTACAATTAAAGCTTATCCACCCTTCATTGTCATTCCAGGCATATCCTTGAAAATAACCGTTTGAGTCTATTGTAACTCTAAAATCAGAACTAGCACAGGTGCTAGAAGCATCCTCCGTTTCTGAGCCGCTGCAGTCTCCGTCTCCGCACCAAAAATGAATCCACCCCAGAGTGTCATTCCAAGCACACCCCGTTAATTTGCCGGTCCCGTCTACATTGGAGACTCTGAAGTCACTACTGCTGCATATGTTACCGTCAGGAGAATCTTTACAGTTGAGCACCATAGCTCCCTCTGAAGAAGTGGCATACCCTCTTAAAACACTATCATTCACTTCTACATTACCTGTAGAGTGAAAATCCCACCACCCTGCATTGTCGGACCAGGCATTACTGCTTGTACTTACTATATTTGTGTCAGCTATTGCGATTGGAGGAGAAAAGGGGGTAAAAATTGCTGAAAGCAGAATTATGACTACTGCAGTTAAGGTGATTTGAGTTATTTTGTGGTTTCTATACTTCATAAAAATCGTTCCAAAAAGGAGTATATTAATTATACATTTTAAGGCAAGAATAAAAAACAAAAGTTTTTAGGGGGAAGTGTTTTGTGATATTATTAAAATGATATGATTCCAGAAAAAGCAAAGCTCCAACCGGACCTTTTTGATAGAAGCCAACTGGAGGAAACACCTGTTCGTAATGGATATGGAGAAGGTCTTCTAGAGGCTGGAAAACGTAATGAGAATGTTGTGGCCTTGTCGGCTGACCTAAAGGGATCTACCCGTGCTAAAAAATTTGCAGAGGAGTTCCCTGAAAGGTTTTTTAATGTAGGGGTAGCTGAGCAGAATATGGCTACTATCGCTTCTGGCTTGGGTGCTTCAGGGAAGATACCTTTTATTTCTTCTTACGCGGCCTTTAATCCGGGTAGGAATTGGGAGCAAATAAGAACTACTATTTCATATAATGATTCCAACGTGAAAATCGCGGGACATCACGCTGGGGTTTCGACCGGGCCTGATGGTGCTACTCACCAGGCTATTGAGGATATAGCAACTATGAGGGTTATGGCGAATATGACGGTATTCGTTCCGTGCGACTTTAGAGAAGCTCGGAAAGCTACCCTGGCAGCGGCGGATATTTTTGGACCTGTTTACATTCGATGTGCCAGAGCAGAGACTCCCGTGTTTACTACCGAAGAAACCCCATTCGTGCCCGGTGAGGCAAAGACTTTTTTTGAGCCGGAAAACGAGCCGGATGTTGCCATTGTTTGTTGTGGTCCCTACACCACTTATAATTCTTTGGAGGCTGCAAAAGAGTTGGCAGGAGATATACAGGTAACAGTAATTAACTCCTCGACTGTAAAACCATTAGATGATGATAAAATCGTTGAAGAGGCAGAGAGGGCGGGAGCAGTTGTGTCAGTAGAAGAGCATAATGTTCTGGGAGGGTTGGGTTCAGCAGTTTCAGAGGTCCTGGCAAAAAGAAATCCTGTTCCTATGGAGTTCGTGGGGATGCAGGATGTTTTTGGTGAATCAGGAAAACCCGAAGAACTTATTGAGGAATACGG
>JBDGRM010000019.1:1144-8204 GCA_042218035.1 Candidatus Magasanikiibacteriota bacterium | reverse complement strand
TACTAAAAGAAGCAAAATAAAAAACCGGTTTCAAGGAAAACCGGAAACCTTTTTGTTTTCTAAGCTTTTTGAAGGTTGATTAGTGAGAGGATCTGATTCTTGAAAGCCTTTTGGGGTGTTGGATGGTAGTAACCCCAAAGGGATATTATTGCCCCGATACCAACGAACAGCCCAAATAAACAGAAAGCCAGTAAATCCTGTAATGAAGACCGCTAGACTTTTAACCGCGATTCCGTAAGCGCTAGTCCGTTGAAGAACATAGTGTACATAAAATAGTCTAGCGATATGGATTCACCGCTTTTTTCGATCCAGACTTTGTGTTCCTGATTGAACAGAGCTCGAATCTGAAAAAAACGATGAAGATGATTATCGAAGAGCTTACAGTGAAAAGGTTCAATCCGAATCGGGTGAACTCCTCAAAATACATAAAAAAACACCTCCAAAGCTTTATTTGCGTTTATTGAGTACTATTTTAATAATAAAATTTTATTTAAATTTTGTCAAACATCTTTTATAAACCTTTTAAATAAAAGGTTTTGACAGAAGTAATATTTTTTAAAATATTTTTAAAAGTAATTTTTGAAAAAGTAGAGAAGAGGAATGAGCAGAAAGTAGAGAATTACTTTCTGCAAATTACAAACCTCAAATAACAATTTATCAATTAATTGATAAATTAACTAATTATTGGTTGCTGATTCTTGGTTATTATTTTCGTGAAATTCCTTATGGATGTCTTTAAGCTTTTTGGAGGTAACGTGAGTGTATATTTGTGTAGCCGTTATACTTTCGTGTCCTAAAAATTCTTGAACAACTCTCAGGTCTACTCCTTGGTTTAATAAATTGGTTGCAAATGAGTGTCTTAGAACGTGTGGAGTAGTATTTGAAGGGAGCCCGGCTTCTATGGCGGTGTTTTTTACGATTTTCTCAATTGATCTGGTTGTTAAGCGGCGGGAAGCATCTGATCTTTTTCTGTAATTAACAAATAAAGCATCTGCATCATCATTTCGAGTTTCGAGATATTTTTTGAGCCATTTTAGTGCCTTGTTCGAAAAGTAAACCGTTCGAGCCTTATTACCCTTACCCACAATACCTAATTCCAAAGATTCTTGCTCTAAGGAAGGCTCAATTTGGTCTCTATCCAAATCTACGAGTTCAGAGACTCTCATACCGGTTGAAAACAAAGTTTCTAGAATAGCTCGGTTTCTTAAGCCTATTTTAGAACTAGTATCCGGGACCTCGAATAATCTTTCTAGTTGATCAGTTGTTAAGAATTGTGGGCTGTCAGAGCCTTGATCTTTGGGTAATTCAATTTTTTCGGGTGGTAAGGCTTCAATGTCTCTTGAGGCAAAATAACTCATAAGAGAGCGAAGAGCAGTTAGGTAGGATTTTTGAGTACTGCGGGAAAGTGTTTGATTTGAGTTTTTAGAAGTTGTTTGTCGAGCAAGGTAAATTCTGTATTTCCAAATGTGATCAGGATCAAGTTGATGAGGTTTTAGGTCAGAGAGATTTTTTTCTTCCAGCCATTCTATAAATCTTTTTAAGTATCTGCTGTAAGTTTCTTGTGTTTGGCTTGATAGACCTTTTTCAACGTCTATCCAGTCGAGATAATTATTGAGGTGTTTTGGGATTGGTTTGTAACTTTTTTCCATGGCTTCTTTTCTCTTCTCTTAAATTTCGCTTAAGTTAAATTATCCGAACCTTTTTCTATTTCAAATTATACTTCAAAAAAGCTTTATTTAAAACCGCAACCCCTTTTCTCTTTCTTTTTTACGTTAACCTATATTTAGTGTAGTTCAATTATCGTCTTTTTCTATTTCTTTAGCTTGGTTGTGAATTTTTTTGGCAACATCTTTATATATACCAAATTTTTTGTGTAAATCTTCTTTGGAAAAGTAAATAAGATCTTTTGCAAAAAATATATCCTTTTTTGCAAAGGCACGTCTAGCAAATTTATTGACAGCAGGAAGCAATGTGACGGGATACAAAGACCTCTTCTCTATTATTTTTTCTAAGCTTTTTCCATTTATTGCACAATTCCATCCGGTAACTTTTATATTTCGGCATCGGGCATAGTCTAGAGCCATTGAAGTAAGTTTAGTGTTGGTCACAAGCCAGCTTTTATGATTAAAACCCTCTTCCTTGTTTTTTATATGGTGCTCTTTAATGTCTCTGAATCTTTCGTGGGTATACAAAGCTGTTTGAGTGTCTGATTTTATACCTCTTTCATTGTGATATTTTGCTTCTATTATAAAGTGGTTGTCATTTTTTTCGGCAAGAATATCCGTTTCATGTGTAATGCATTTACCTTGCATATTTTGATTGGTTTGGGTTTGATAAGAATACTCTTCCAGTATGGCGGCAAAATATTTTTCAAAGTGGTACCCTGCGGGCCCCAACTTCATTATTGCTTGTTTTAGTGAGTACTTACCTGCTAGTATTGGATTTTCTTCCATGAGTACCTCCCTAGCCTGCTTAAATAACTTGTTTGTTTCTATTCCAGAATCAATTTTTTCTTCCATTATTTTACAAGTTTTGTCAACTACTGGTGAGGGTACTCCTGCCCTTTTTAATGAGTTGCAAAATTTCTCTTGTGAATATTCTTCTTTTTCTCCGGAAGCTTTTGTAACTTTCATTTTTAAATATATTTTTATGCGGTTTCTAAGACTTTAGAAATAATTTTTAAAACTGTTTCCAAAAATGCTATAAATACTTTGACAATACCTACTATTAATTGTTTTATTGTAAGCCCTATATTTTTTTTGAGCCAAGAGCTTATGCTATTTATTAATTTTTTTGTTATTTTGAAAATTTTTTGCCCTTCCTCGCTTAAAAGACGGGTAAAATCTTGAAGCTCTTTGGATTTGACGGGTTCTGGAGTTTTTGTTTTTATGTTCGTTTTTTTTAGATTGAGATTTATATTTTCAAATTGAATATTTTGGAGTTCTTGGGTTATTTTTATGCTTTTAGTTTTGCTTAGAGCTTGGGATGGAAAAGTTAAGGCAAAAACTATTAACCCAATTATGATTATTTTATTTTTCATTACTTCACTTATTTATATAGGTAATTTATCCGCGCCTTCTAACCTTTTTATTGCCTTCTTAATGCGCCTTAAGCTCTCATCTTTGCCAAGCACCCACATTATCTCTAATGCTCCAGGGCTGGCCTTTTGACCTGATAAAGATGCCCTTAGAGGCCAATATACTTCTCCTTTTCCGCCTACCTCTTCGGATAGATTCAGTAGAAATTCTTCTATTCTTTTTTTATCGAATTCCTCTTCTGGTAAGTTTTTGACAAAATCATATATTTCTTGCAAATTTTGGTGAGAGTCTTCATATTGCTCGTTCCATGCAATCATTTTGGCTTCATAATCGGGAAGTTTAAAGAAAAATTTTGCTTTCTCTTTAAAGTCGGTTAGTTTTTTCATGCGTTCTTTTTCTATCTCAAGTGCCTTAAGAACTTTATCTTTTTTTTCAAGCCATTTATCGGGAATAAATTTCTTTGTGTGGCTAAAAAGTTCTTTTGTTTCTGAATTTCTTATGTAATAACCATTATACCAATTTAATTTTTCTGGGTTTATTGCAGCGCCACCTTTTTGAACTCTTTTTAAATTGAATTTTTCTATAGCTTCCTGTTTTGATATTACTTCTTTATCCTCTTTCGGGTGCCACCCAAGAAGAGTCATAAAATTGAATAATGCTTGTGGTAGATAGCCTTGGTTTCGATAGTCTAGAATAGAATCTTCAGCAAATCTGCCTGAAAGTTTTCCTCCCCCGGGCGCCATTATAAGAGGAAGGTGTGCAAATTTTGGTGTTTCAAAGTTAAGAGCTTTGGCTATGGCAATTTGTTTAGGAGTATTTGAAATGTGATCTTCACCTCTAATTATGTGAGTTATATCCATATCAACATCATCTATAACTACAGCAAAATTATATAGAGGGCTTTCTTTATTTTTAGCAATAACAAAGTCTCCAATTTTAGATCCATCAAAATCTACGGTTCCTCTTATTATATCCTTAAACTCTATTTTCGTTTTTGGCATCTTAAATCTTATTACTGCAGATTCTCCTTTTTGAAGCCTCTCTTTTGCCTCTTCTTGACTTAATTTTCGGCATTTTTCAGAGTAAGTTGGTGATAAACCCTGTGCTATTTGGGCCTCTCTTTCTTTTTGTAATTCCTCCTTAGAGCAAAAGCAATAATATGCTTTGTCTTCTTCTATTAATTTCTCTAGGTGTTTTTTATACAGCCCGGTTCTATTTGATTGTCTTGTTAATTTTTCATCCCATTCTAGTCCCAGCCACTTCAAACCTTGTAATATATTTTCTTCGTATTTTTCTTTATTTCTCTCTTTGTCAGTGTCTTCTATCCTGAGAAGAAATTTTCCATCGTTATGCTTTGCGTAGAGCCAATTGAAAAGTGCTGTTCGAGCACTACCTAAGGTAAGCAGGCCTGTTGGTGAGGGGGCAAATCTAACTCTTGTTTTATCTTGGTCCATTTTATTTTATTAAATTTAATATCTCTTTTGATAATAACTTAGCTGAGTCCTTGTTGGCAAATTTTCGTGCAGATTTAGACATTTTTTTGTAATAATCTTTGTTGTGGGTAATTTTTTTAATTCTTTCTAAAAGAAGATTTGCAGTGAAATTAGCCTCTTCTAATACTTCTGAGGCTCCATTCTGAGCATAATTATAAGCATTTTTACGTTGATGATCTTGGGCAGACTCTTCTAATGGAATGAGAATAGATGGCTTTCCAAATTTTGCAATTTCGAATATAGCCGAGCCGGCCCTTGAAATTATTAAGTCTGAAGCTTTGTAAGCCAAGCCCATTTCTTCGGCTGAAAGTAACCCTTTCCATTGATATTTTTTTCTTTTTTCTTCCGGCCAATTTTTAGAAAAGCTTTTGAATAATTTAGATACTTTTTTTGCATTTTTGAGACCAACCTGGTGTAGTATTTGATAGTCAGATATAAATTTTTCTAAGTTGTTCAATATGACTTCGTTTATTCTCTTGGATCCCTGTGATCCACCCATCACAAATATTAGAGGTTTTTTAATATCAAAGTTAAGTCTTTTTTTGGCTCCGTTTTGGCTTGTATTTATATTTTTTACTTTCTTACGGATTGGATTTCCAGTTACTGTTCCTTTTTTCGTAGTTAAACTAGGAATAGAATCTGACTCATGAACTATTATAGGTATTAGATAAAATTTAGCAGCTATGCTGATTGGTAAAGATCCGGACCCCCCTTTTATTAAGACCACCTCAGGCATTATGAAAAATAATTTTGCTAACGCTTCAAATATTGAAAATATAAATTTTGGAATTGCAAGTATATTTTTAAAGGAAAAGTATCTTCTTATTTTAGCCCCTGTTATTTTGTGGGTTTTTATACCCATTTTTTTGAATTCTTTTGTGTGCTTGCTCTTTGGGCCTATATATTCAATGTCTATCGAAGAGAAAAAGGCTTCTTCTTTTATTTCTTGAGATATTGCGATTAAAGGGTATATATGACCCCCTGTTTCACCTCCTGTAAGTAAAATTTTTTTCATTTTTAATTTTAATTTTTAAATATCACTTTCTGTAACGAGATACATTTACCATTATACCACTCATGGTAAGAAAAACTGCAAGAGCAGTTCCTCCATAACTTATAAATGGTAGAGGTACTCCTGTGAGAGGTATTAATCCTGATATTGCTCCTATATTGACAAAAGCTTGAAAGCCTATGAGAGTGGCGAAACCTACGGTTAATAATTTGCCAAAGGAATCCGGTACTTTTCTTGCTATTTTTATTCCTCTCCAAACAAGAATTCCGAACATTAATATTAGTGCAAAGCTGCCTGCAAATCCCAGCTCTTCCGCTATAACTGCAAAAATAGAGTCGCCTATCGGCTCTGGTAAGTAATTTATTTTGGTTGTAGATTGACCGTAACCTACTCCTGTTATCCCTCCAGAGCCTATTGCAGTAAGAGCTTGATTAATATGATAGCTGCTTTCTAGTTTTTCTTTTGTGGGGTTTAGAAACGTTTTTATTCGTTCCATTCTGTAAGGGCTGGTATAAACAAGTCCGGCAAATGCAACAAGTGCTATAAGTATAAGGCTGGTTACAAATTTTGCTTTAGCTCCAGAAATAAAGTAAACCACTAAGGAGGTGCCGAATATTATTGCTGCTGTCCCTGTAGATGGTTGAGCAAGTAGTAGGAATACTACCCCCCCTGTTAAAATTGAAAATGGTAACAGTCCCTTGGTAAAGCTCTTGGATCTCTTTTTTCTTTTTGATATCCAAGCTGATAAATATATTAAAAAGCTTATCTTTAGTGCTTCACCAGGCTGAAATGAAACACCTCCTATATTCAGCCACCGAGTAGCACCTTGGGCTGAAACTCCTATGGGGGTAAATACGAGAATTAGAGCTATTATATTGAGCACTAAAAGTAATACTGAAACCTTTTTCCATCTTTGGTAATAGACAGTGGAACCAACAAAAAAGCCTATTAATCCTATTGAAAGTCCATATATTAGTTGGTGGGTAATATAGAAATAGCTGTTTCCAAACTTCATTTTGGCTATGTCTGATGAAGCGCTCGCAAGCATAACCAAACCAAAAATAGTAAGGATGGCAATAAGAGTTATAAGAGTATAATCCGGCTCACTTTTTGGTTTTGGAGCTTTCTTAAAAAAATCGTCAAACATTTTATTTTAGAATTTTACCGTTTCCTTTCTTTATTTCGCCATTAACTATATTTTCCTGGATTGTGTTATTTTTAATTATATTAATGTCAGCGTAGTATCCTTTTTTGATTTGCCCTCTCTTCTCTAGTCTATACTTTTTAGCTGGCTTTCGAGTTATTTTTTGAATGATTTCCTCTTTAGATAATTTTATCTTTCTGTCTTCTGCCTTCTTCAATAGTTTTAATAATTTATTACTTTCCTCGCTTTCTAGATGAATCCCTTGGGTAGAAAGAAGGGAAAATTTAGATTTTAGAGATTTTTGAAAGGCTTTCTCATTAATATTTTCAACCAACAAAACTAATTGTAGCTTTGACATATTTATAATTTTAAA
>JBDGRM010000019.1:0-1134 GCA_042218035.1 Candidatus Magasanikiibacteriota bacterium | reverse complement strand
CTGGTTTTTGTTCCTGCCCTCAGCTATTTCTTTTATATGTTTACCTTTGATATGCTCTAATTCGTCGGGAGCGTGTAAAATTTTGACTTTTTTTCGAGTGACGGATTTGAGGTTTTCTATAACCTTATGCTTATTTTCTTTTAAATTTTCGAGTGTTTTTGGGATGGATGCCTTTATTAACTTATCAAGTAAAATGTTGTAGGGAGTTAATTTTATTTTTTTATATGGATTTATGTCAAAATTTATATCATATTTGCCTATTTTTTTATTTATATTCTTCAATAATTTTTTGAATTTCTTTGTTTTTCCTTTTATAGGCTGAAAAGTGTTTATTTGAATAGTAGGGTTCCATTTTTTGGCTATTTCTTTTACGTTTTTAATTGTTTCATTTGGCTTTTGTAAATTGGGAGTTATTGCTAGTATTTTATTTTTTTCGGAGACAATTTTAGCTATTTCTTTCATTTCGGTAAGAGAAATTTTTTCTGGGCGAGGCTTTTTTAGATTTAGAGATATTCCAAGAGCTCCATTTTTGAATGACTTTCTGATCTGATTGAGTATTATTTTGAGCCCTTCTTTTTTTGTTTTAATATTATTTTCGAGAAATGATTTTACATTTAGGTATCCTAAGAAGGAGCCAAAGTTCGTTCCTATTTTTAGTTTTGAAATTGATTGCAAATACTCTTCAAAACCTTTCCAATTTATATTAACTCTACTAAAGATGCTTCCAGCAGTAATTTTAAGGTTTTTGGATATTTTTGAGTTTTGTCGGTATGGAGCTAAAGAGAGTCCATCAGTTCCTCCTATTGTAGTCGTTATACCTTCCTCAAGATATTCATTTTGAGAGGGGTTTCGAAAGAGGTTCATGTGGTGATCGCAACCGGAATTTATATCTATGAATCCCGGGGTTGTAATGGAGTCTTGAACTTCTATTTTTTGGTCTACTTTCCGGTTTATATTTTTTTCCACCTTTTTGATAAACTTCCCCTTTATTAAAATATCTTTTTCTTTTGGGGGTTGAGTAGAGCCATTGTATACTTTGCTATTTTTAATGAGAATGGACATGGTTTATCTGTTTTATTGCTAACTATTTGAGCTTCCAACTGCCTCTTTCGGTAAAGATAGAAATGTAAAAAT
>JBDGRM010000018.1:10059-14849 GCA_042218035.1 Candidatus Magasanikiibacteriota bacterium | reverse complement strand
GAACAGAAGATCACTTTCAAAATTTTTAATGCCCTTAATGTCGTCCGAATAATCGCTAACAGAGGGGAAATCAAGCTCCCTTATCTTTTTATACACCACCACTATCAACTCCTTTATTCTTTTAACCTCTTCTTTTTTCATTGCTAACGGTAAACTCACTACAGTTCCATCCTCTCGCGGTTCTAAAAATTCTATCATTCCCTCATTTACTTCATACTGCCCAGAAAACTCACGAGAGTTTTCAACTAAAATCTTATAAAATATAAGTTGATTACGATATTTCCAGGACTTTATTTTCTCCCATTTTGTTTTACCACCCCAATCCTCCAAATAACTCCCTGTTTTGAAGTCATGCACCTCCACTTCAGAATTACCTATCACCATTCTATCTATCTTTCCTCTGAGAGGAACCTCTCTACATACCACCCCCTGATCTCGAAAAGAAAACTCCACCTTGTGAGAGGGATCAAATTCTCCTCTTTTCTCTCTATAATAAACCTCAAGATGGTCAAGCCCCTTTTCGAGATACTTTTCAAAGTCTCTATCTGATAATCTTTCCTTCCTTAAAAACTGCTTAAACCAATCACTCACTCGGCTCCAGGAAGGTAAATCACCTTTATTTTTAAGATGAAGGTAAATTTTTTGAATAGTAGAATGCATCGCGGTACCGTAGGAAAGCCGAGGAGTTTTTGGTTGAGGAAATCTCAAAAGATTATTTTCAAAAAAATTACGCGGACCTCCATCGGCTACATTTAAAAAGTTGTTAAAGTGGGTAACATTCAATTTATAGTCTTCTAAAATATCTTTCAATAAAGCCTCTTCTTTTCCTTCAAAATTCTTTAAGTTGTCCTTTAAGGAGTTTTCAATCATCTTTTCTTTTATCTCTGGAACCTCCTCAATCTCATTCTCTTTATCTACCTCTAATATATTATCAGACTGAACCTCATCATCTTCTATACCTTCTTCAGATACAGGTAAAAATTCCAAACTTTCGACTCTTTCATTTTTCTCATCAAACTCATAAGAACTCAAATAAAGATTTCTCTTAGCTCTAGTAATTGCTGTATAAAAAACTCTCAACTGATCTTCTTTAGTTTCCTGTGAGGGAGAAATTGATAAATTTTTTGGAAAGGAAAGCTTTGAATAACTCCTACTTTTTGCCCACACATCATTTTGACAATGAATAATGAAAACCGTATCAAACTCTCGACCTTTTGCTTTGTGAGCTGTTAGCAATTCCACTGAATTTTTATCAGACAAAAAAGATCCCTCGTCAGTAAGGGGAATATCATTTTCCTCATGAATATCTACAAACTCAATTAGATCTTCTATATCCAGGAACTCTTCTTTCTTGTAATCCCTAATTGCCTCAATAAAAGTTCTTAAGCTTGATAAAAACCTAATATATTCTCCTGTCTCCTCGTCTAGTTTTGACTTTCCAAAGTAGTACTTTTTGAAAGGGCTTGAGAATTTTTCCAACTCTTTATCCTCTTCTCCAATCATTTTATCCAAAATATTCTCAGCAGACTGGTATCGAGCTTCCTTTGCTAACCGTAAGAAAAAGTTAGCCACCTCTTGCAGGTACCCTCCCTTTTCTTGCATACACTCAATCCAGAGCTTTTGTTCTTCATAAGATTTTCTAGAAATTC
This sequence comes from Candidatus Magasanikiibacteriota bacterium, assembly GCA_042218035.1. Classification (GTDB taxonomy): domain Bacteria; phylum Patescibacteriota; class Minisyncoccia; order UBA6257; family GWB1-50-10; genus JBDGRM01. The sequence goes on along the minus strand of JBDGRM010000018.1, from coordinate 13,200 downwards.
CCCATAACGTTTTTCTGTCAATATCCCAAAAAGGAAAACTCAATATATCAACTAATAAATCATCAGCCTCCTCTTTGTCTTTATCAAGAATGGTGCTCACAAATCGAGCCATCTTTATTAATTGCCTTATGTGCGGTTCCTCTAAAACATTTCTTTTGCGCTCGTAAGAAATATTTATATCCTCCTCAAGAAAGTAAGGAACAATATCTTTTAAGTGAGAATGTCTGCGAGCTATAACAGCAATATCTTGCGGCTCTACCGAATTTTTCTCTATAAGCTCTCTACATTTTTTAGCTACCCAAGCACGTTCATGAAGCTCTGTTTCCAGAACTTTGTTTTTAAGCTCTCCCGACCCACGCTCCAGAGCCGACATCAAGTCTTTATCCACTCCCTCTAACAAGTTTTCCAGCCTCTCCTCACCTTTTCTTATTATCGACTTCGACAATTCTAAAATTTCCTGGCGAGAGCGATAATTTTTCTGCAAAGATATAATTTTAGGGTCGCGGTAATATTCTTTAAATCGAACTATATTTGAAATTTCTGCCCCTTGAAATTTATATATAGCCTGGTCGTCATCCCCCACTGCCAAAACATTAGGCCTTGCTTCTTGAGTTTCGGGACTGGCTATTAAGTTAAGCAACCTCATTTGAGCATCATTACTATCCTGAAACTCATCTACCATAATATAGAGAAACTCCTCTCTTAGTTCATCTCGCAAATCCGGCTTCTCTTCTATGGCCTGGATTACATCGAGTATCATGTCATCAAAATCGTAATAACCTTTCGAGTACATCTTCTCTTTATATTCATCATACACCTCAGCTAAAGATTTCATTCTTGCTGAATATTTAGAATCTTTTAAAACTCTCTTCCCTTCTTCATTTTTCCCGGTCCAATTCTTTTTCCATTGAGACAGAGGGGGAGTATTTTCTCTTTTTAGAGCTTTATTCAGTGCCTTCTGCAAAGATTGCTCTAAAACTTCATTCAAAGGCTTTATGTGACTAACAGGAGGCTGTCTAAACTCCATTTCTCTTATTTTTTCTAGAATATTATCTACCTTCTTGAAGGTGTTTTTTGAAACGCGAGAACCAAAAGCCTCTTCAATGAGTGGATTTAAAGAGTCTAAAACTTCATCATTGTGTTCTAAAATTTGCCTAAATTCATCGGGAGTAATCCCTGCTTTCTTTAAATCCTTAATAGATGACTGGACTGATTCCAGATATACAAAACCATAATCCGGGTGATGAGATGAAAGCGGGTTGTCGTGACTCATCCCCTTAAAAATATCACCCAACAAAGACTTTTGAGTTAAATCATCTGCAGAAGAAAAAACCGCCCCCTCATAAAAGAATTCGGGATAGCGGTTCATTATTTCTACTCCAAAGTCATGAAAAGTGTGAACAGAAACCTTCCAACCGTCTTGACCTATTAACTCTTCCAATCTTTTTTTCATATTCACAGAGGCCGAATCCGTAAAAGTTAAACATAAGATGTTACCAGGAAAAACATCCGTTTTTCTGAGTATGTTAGCTGTTCTAAGACTAAGCAGCTCAGTTTTACCGGAACCAGGGCCGGCTACTACCAAAACAGGCCCCTCTATACTATCAACAGCCTCCTTTTGGGCGCTATTTAGTCTATTGTATCTTTTTTTAAATATATCCATTCTTAAAAAGAGATAAAAAGCTTATCTCAATTATATGAACTGAGAGGTCTAAACAAAAAAAGAAAAACCCCACGAATCGTGGGGTTTTTCAATAGACGTGATTTTTAATTTGACTTAAACCAATTCAACGTTCACAGCGCTTGGACCTTTTTCTCCTTCCTGCATTCGAAACTCAACCTCAGTGCCTTCTTCGAGATTTTCGAAGTCAGCATCCACGAGTTCACTTGCATGGAAGAAGACGTCCTCTTCCTCATCTTCAACGCTTATGAAACCGTATCCACGGTTAGTCAATTTATCAATTGAACCTTTCACTTGTAAAAAAACGTTTTATCTTCCATCAGTTGTGCGGAACTCGACCACCTCTCCGCTCAACTAAAATTGAAAGTATCATCTTCTAAAAGCTAAGTCAAAAATAAAAATGGCCGGAAATTCCGGCCATTTTAAAAACCTATCTGAATTCATAATTGGATTTCAAAAACTCTAAAACTTCTTCAATAAAGCGACTTAAATCCAGTACAATTTTTTCAAAAAAACTCAAAACCTTCTTCTTGTCGATATTGCTAACGCGCAATACCCACTCCAAAATACTCAGACTAACATCAGCCACAATTAGTAGAGAGCCTAACAAAAAAGCTGTATAGGCTATGAAAGCAATAGCAGAAATGACGGCACCAGCAACTTCAGCACCAATCCAGAAAGCTAAACCTAAAGCAGCCAGCTTTAAACCCGCCTTTAAAAAATCAAAACTACTTTCTTCTTCCAAATTGTCAACAAGTTTACCAAAGGAGAAAGAAAGATTTTTTCCTTCTTTTTCGGCAATACTTCCATCCATCTTTAAAAAATCCAAAGAAGGAAACAAACCCTCTCTTCCCCAACTCAAAAAGACAGATTCACTATTTGTCTTCTCTAATTTCACGTGACTATATTCCAAGTCATTATTCTTGCTAAAGGTAACCCTAATTTGATCTCGGCCAGAGCCTTCAGGGAATTCTATAATAAGTTCATCCTTGTCCCCTTCTATTAGCTTCCGAACTTTCGAGAAGCTATTACTCAAAGGTTCTTTTAAATTATTTTCATCCAAAGAAATATCGGGACTGTCAGTAAAAAGCTTTCTATTTTTTGAACTAAAAACCCCACAACCCCCTAAAAGAGTTCCGGCTCCGAGAAAAAAGGAAGACACCAAAAAGCAACGTCTATCCATGACACAATCGAGTAATTATGAAGATAAAAAGAGCTATTACCTTTCTAAGTCTTAAGACTATATTAGTCAAAAATTTAATTATCCTTAGGCTCCTTCGGCACTATAAAGATAGCCACTATATAAGCTATAATCCCCGGCACTATACCAGTTGCAAAGAACAAAAAAATAAAAATAAGTCTAAGCAAAACAGGATCAACCCCAAAATACTTTCCGAGACCTCCCATGACCCCTGCAATAACTCTGTTGTCCCTACTTCTATATATATGCTTTATATTCT
>JBDGRM010000018.1:0-10049 GCA_042218035.1 Candidatus Magasanikiibacteriota bacterium | reverse complement strand
ATAGTTCTCTCGAATTCTTCCATAAACTCTTCATATATATATGTTTTATATTCTCTTTTGACATATTAGTTACTTTTTTTATCAAGTTTATCCAAATTCAACCCCTTAAATCCAAAGTAAACTACTGCCGCTATTACCAAAAAGTCTACCACAGCGACCAAAAAATCACCCCACATCACACTTGCTGAGCCCAACTTAACACTGGCTTTGCTTAAACTTCCGGCACTACCAAGCAACAGTCCAACAATCGGGTTTATAATATTTTCCACCAAAGAAGATACAACCTTAGAAACAGCACCACCTAAAATGAAACCAATAGCCAGGCCCACAACACCTTGCTCTCTTATAAATGAAATAAAATCTTTCATAACAATTAAATTATTAAATAATAAACTAAGATTGCCAAGGCCGACCACCACCCCACAAAAGAAACTACAAAACTTGCCATAATCTTTCTCTGCAAACTTTTTTCTAAAATTTCCTCATCATTTCCCTTTTTTTCTTTTTCATTAAGCCTCGGACTTACTACAAAAGAAAGAAAACACCCGTTAATAATTAAGGCTATGGCTATCAATAAATGATAAAAGGGAACTCCAAACAACCCCTTGGACTCATAAAAAATAAATCCACCCAAAATAGCTAAGGCTATTCCAATCCATATCATAGGTTTAGTAACTTTATGAGTTCTTATAGTAGCCTTTGTCCAGTAACTTGAGTCTCGAGCCAGAAATCCATGTAAATCTATAACAGTAACCGCCCCTAACCCTATAATAAACCCGGATAATAATAAGAAAAGTCCTATAAAATCTAACATCAAAAATTTAAAAAACGGGCGACCTTTCAAGCCGCCCGCTAAGTTACTTATAAAACCTTATTCTTCAACATAAAACAACTCTACAAGAGCAGAAAGACCGACCAAGGTGTATATAACTCTAGAAATTCCACTCATCTCTCCAAAAATAACAGCAACTAAATCAAAATTAAACAAGCCAACTAATCCCCAATTAAGACCTCCTATTATAAGAAGGGTAAATGCAATATAATGTAAACTCTTCATAAAATAAAAATAATGAAATAATTAACGACCTTTAGCCGCCTACTTCCTTTAATTCTAACATATAAAGCAATTATTTTACATTTCAATAAAGAAACAACACAATATTCTAAAAACATATATAAATCTAAATAAAAAGAGATGAAAAACTTTAAACAAAAATTAGAAAAATACGCCGACCTAATAGTAAATTACGGAGTTAATTTACAAGAAGAGCAATGCTTATACGTAGCAGGAAAACCCGAACATAGAGAACTAATTTTAAAGATAAACAAAAAAGCTTATAAAAATGGAGCTAAATTCATAAAAAACAGCTTACAAGACAAAAGACTCAAAAAAATAAGAACTAAAAAATCGCAAGAAGAAAATCTTGATTATCTACCAAACTTTATCAAAGAAAAATCTAAGGAGATGAAAAGGGAAAATTGGGCTGCTATTTATTTAGTAGGAAGCAATCACCCTAACGTTCTTGAAAATGTTGACCCTAAAAAAATAAACAAAATTAACAGAAGAAAAGAAAAATCCCACAAACCCTTTAATGAGGCAAGAGCTAAAAAGAAAGTTCAATGGACAATCGCACCAGCAGCCACAAAAGGTTGGGCAAAAGAAATCTTCCCAAACAAAAAAGACGAAGAAGCTAAAAATAAACTATGGTCAGAAATATTTGATATTACAATGACAAACAAGAATGATTCAATCTCAGCTTGGGAAAAGCATGATAAAAAACTTAACAAGCGCAGAGAAAAGCTTAACTCAAAAGACATTAAAAAATTGATATTTCAAGATAAAGGAACCAACTTAGAAATATATTTACCGGATCAAGCAAAATTTGAGGGAGGACGATGGAAAACTCCAAAAGGCGTTAAATTTGAACCGAATATTCCCACCTATGAAATTTTTACTGCACCGAACCATCAAAAAACTCAAGGAACTGTCCAAATAACCAAGCCTTGCATGCTTAATGGCCAACTAATTAAGGGGCTAAAATTAAAATTTGAAAACGGAGAACTAATAAAGTTTTCAGCCAAAAAGGGTGAAGAGACCTTTAAAGAGTTTATCAATTCTGAAGAAAATGCCGACAAACTAGGAGAAGTAGCCTTAGTAGGGTCCGGGTCTCCTATTTTTAAATCAAACATCCTATTTAAAGAGGTCTTATTGGACGAAAATTCAGCATGCCACATCGCTTTTGGAGAAGGGTATCAAGCCTGTATTAAAAGAGGAAGTAAAATGTCTCAAAAAGAGCTAAACAAAATAGGATTCAATCACAAGCCTACAGTGCATCATGACTTTATGATTTCCTCAGAAAATACAAACGTAGAGGCAGTGCTAAAAGATAGACAAAAAATAAAGGTGATAAAAGATGGAAAGTGGAAAGAATTCTAAAAAAGAAAACCTCGGCGGAAAACTACCGAGGTTTTTATTTTTTCAATGCAAAACCAAGAGGCATTTAACCATCTATTCCTATTTTCTTTAAATCACGAAAAAGATTCTTTTTGAGATTAAAAAAGCGGTCGGGCTTAGACGGCTTATCTTCCACTACTTCTACTTCAGACCATTCTCCTAAATCGCAAGGGAAAGGTGTATCAACCCCTTTGATGACAATGCTTTCTATAGTCATCCCTATATTCTTGGACAAAAAATTCCTATGTATGCCATCCAATAAACAATGCCAACCATTATGTTTTTCGATAATGGGAGGCAAATAATGAGCCACTACAAGAGTGCCGCTCTCATTTTCTCCCAGCAAAATACTGGCATTCCGGTTAGCAATACCAGAGTTTGCACAGAATCCGTCAAGCAAATCAGGGAAGTCTTCTATAAACCCCTGATATTTACTCCTTTGAACGAAGGTCTGACCCACTCTAACGCTGTTCGGATCAACTTTCACAGAATCAAATTCACATGACTTATAAGGGAAGACTTCCGAATCGCCTTTTAAAGTAACATTATCCAAAAGCCTTCTTAGGTAGGGATGGGGCATAGCTTGAATTGCAAACACTTTCTTCATCCCCCGCAAAGAAACTACTTTCTCTACTCCCTCCCAACCACCTACAAAGTTAAAAAAATCAATTCCAGTTTTTTGCTTAAAGGACTCCAGAGGTAGAGGTTTAAACATAAAAGGAGCTGGCACTTAAAAGAATGTAAAAGAGCTATCTAAAAGTTATCACATTCACAATTAATTATTCAAATTTTTTCAATGTTTTTTCCCAATCCCCCCAACTAATCCTTTCTTTACTCTTAATCTCTCTGTTGTAAGGTCTGTCAAAAATAAAATGACTCCATTCAGGGTTCTTAAAACCTTCTACGTTCGGATTATCATCAATCAAGATATCACCTTTTATTAAGGTTTTGTCCTTTGTCAAGATAGTGCGCCTCACAAAACCTTCACCCAGATGTTTTTCAACCCATCGCACTTTCTCAGAAAAACTTTCAAGACTACTAACAAAAGGGGAAGAGCATATAAAAACCTCATGCCCAATCGAGCTCATCTTTTTAACTGACTCAATTGACTTTGGAACCGCAGGTAATTCTTCAACAAAAGAGGGGGATTTGTAAATCTCTTCAACATCCTTCTTAAACTCTTCAGGGTAATCTTCATAAATATAAAAGGTCTCCCTTTTTTCTAAAGGCACAACATCTCTGTTTGGGTAACGTCTGACCCATTCCTGATAAAAACCCTTCTCAAAGTCAGCTAAAACATTATCTAAGTCCACCAATATAATCATACTGGATCAGAACCTTTTAAGTTCTATCAAAATTGAAGACTCCCCAACTTGTCTATCCCTATCCAAATAAAAATCTAACTCTTCTCCAAAGTAATTTTGGGCTTGCCCAATAGTTTCAGCCGGCTCTTCTCCTGAAATATTAGCACTCGGCGCAACCAAAGGACCCACATCTCTCAAAAAGTTCCTCAGCCATTTTTCCCGTGGAACTCTAAAAGCTAAAGACTTCTTACCTCTGTGCAAATAATACAATTCCTCCTTGTCACAAGGAAAAATCACGCTTACAGGGCCGGGCCAAAAGCTCTTTAAAAAATTTTTTAGTCTACTTGTTAATTTAATATCAAATTGCCTCAAAACCTCTAAGGAGTCTATAAGTATTATAAAAGGTTTCGATTTATCTCTCTTTTTAATTTTATAAATTTCTTGAACAGTCTCTTTTTCCAAAGCCGAGCCCACAATTCCATAAATAGTATCAGTGGGAATTACTCCAACTGACCCTTCTTTTATTAAATCCTTTATTTCTGAATTACTTTCTTGGAAAATTTTTGCCATAAAAACTGGGGTTAACAAAGACCTGGAAACTTCAGCAGGGTAATCTTGCTTTTTCAGCTTTTATTTTTATATTCTTCTACTATTTCTCTCATTTCCTCTTCAAGCTCCACTATACGCGACTTCAAATCATGGAATTTTTCTATCTGTTCAGGGTTCCAACTTTCTAATTCTTGAGAGTGAAGCCACTCATCTAAATCTTCCAGGTTGTCCATAGCTTCAGTATATTTATCATCAAATTCTTCCCAAAATTTTTCTAACATAATCATGAAAAATATTAATCTTCTCGACCTTTAATACTGTAGCACAATTCAAAAAATGAAAAAAGATTCAAATACAAAAACCCTGCCGAATCGGCAGGGTTTTGTCTGTAATTTATCAAAAGAGTTAAACTCTTTCGACATTCACGGCAGATGGGCCTTTGTCAGTGCTTTCCTTTTCGAAGGTAACTTCATCACCTTCAGAAATTTGGCTGAAATCAACATCAACCAAATTATTGGAATGAAAGAAAAGATCATCTTCTTCTCCTTCCACTGAAATGAATCCATAACCTTTTCGTGTTTTTTTCTCAACTACACCTTTCATAAATTAATTAAAATCTTAATAATTCTATCGTAGAAACCCGACCACACCTCTACTTCTTTAATCTATATATCTTAATTTAAGAATACACAGTTGAACTTGGATTGTCAAACAAACCAATTAAATCTCAAAAGGAGGATCCGAGTCAAAGGATTTTTGAATAAATCTCTGAAGTATCTCCTTAGCTTTTAATTCTTCCGGTTTTTCATAATCAATTGAATTAACAGTATACTCAGGATACATTTCTAATCTTTCAACTAAATCCTGATAATTAAGCTCTGGATGAAACTGAAAGCTATACGTGTTATTAATTCGAAAACCTTGCCATTCATGTGCCTCACTATACGCCAAGTGCACAGCCTCTTCTGGAAGGTTCATAAGAGAAGATTTATGGCCCACAACAGCTTTGAAACTCCCTTCAAAGTCACCCAAAAGAGGGTCTTTCATTCCCTTTTCAGTAAGAAATATTTCGGCTACTCCCGTTTCCTTTTCATCGTCAGGCTGAGCAACCTCCACACCCAAAGCATCTCCTATTAACTGGTGGCCAAAACACATACCCATTACGTTTTCTCCATCTTCAATCCACTCCCTAATTAGGGGTAACATTTTTTCTCTTATCCTTTTTAATTCCTCTTTTTCGTCTTCAGTTTCAGTACTATAACCACTTTCTCCCATCCCTCCCAAAATAATAGCTGAAGACATATCAGCTAAATGGGTTATTTCTCTTTGTAAGATATTATTGCTGTTAACATTCAAAAAAGAATATGCATTGTACGGAACCTCTCCAGCTTCATATATACACGAAACTTCGTGCGATCCACTTTGGTCAGTTCTAAATTGTAATACTAATATCATAAATTTTACAAAGCAAAACCCGGAGTTTTCACGCTCCGGGCTATACCTAATAAAAGCTACTTAATAGAAATAGTTGAGGTTGAAATATTTGCTTTCTTCCTCAAGTCCGAAACCAGACTAGAGATAAACTGACTTTCCTTTTGTCTTTTAAGTTGTGATTTAATTTTTGACTTGGCCTTTTCAAAAGAAGGAGGATTCTTCTGGCTTTTCTTCATTCTATCGTAAAAATCACGAATCTCTTTTTCTGAAATATTCAAGTTAGCAGTTTTCTTTTGAGCTGCTATATATTTCTGAACAGTAAGTTGTTTTCGAATGCCATCTTTAAATTCTTTTTTACTTACTCCTACTTTTTTCAATCTCTTCTCAAGAGCAGATTCTCCGCCTAGTTTAGAAACAACCTGCTGATATCTTTTCTCCACTCTACTGCTACTGGCCGTAAAGCCCTTTTCTTTTGCTTCCTGGAATATCAAAGCCTCTCCTATAAGCCTGTCTAGAGTTCTGCTTTTCAGTTGATCTTTCATGCCCTTCGAAAGGCTCGCACCCTTAGTCCTGGAAGAAAAAGTCTTTTTCAGTTGATTGTAACGTGACAAAAATTCAGCTTTCGTAACCTTTTCTCCGTTAACAGTCGCAACAGTTTTCTTGCTTTTATTTATAGAGCTTCCGCCCCCCAAAACCAAGAAGGTAATTATACCTGCTACCACTAGAACGCCTAACGATATTAAGATGTTTTTATTTTTCATGATATTGTAATTTTAATACATCGAAATTTAGAGCACAAACCGAACCCTAGTTTGTTGCTTTTACAATAGATTTAATTCTTTTCATTTCCTTGCGCACCAATGGACTATCATATTCTCCACTGTGGGCGTTTTGATTTCCATAACTAGCCCTCTTTTGGTCTAAATGAAGTTTGAAAATCCAACTATCTCCTTTTTCCTCTACATATAAGTGGAAGCGCGGGAATTTATCTCTTCTAATGGATCTGTGAAAACCAAAATCATCCGAACTATTATCCCTGTCAGGTTCATAACCTAACTCTCTCATAAAATTCACTAAATTATTAGATCGCTTTTGAAAAGATTCTTTCATATCAAAAACTACTTTTCCATGTGAGCCTTAATAAGCTCCGTTAACTCTTCAATATGATCTTCCTTGTCTTTTTCCATTTTCTTCCAAAATTTCTGACACTTCTTACATTCCCCTGAATCATCTTGATACATATTCTTTATCCTCCATAAACTCTTATGCTCTTGAGTAAGTTGATTAATTAAATTATAAATATGGTCACTAAACATAAGTTTTTTAAAAACCAAATTTAAGCCGACCTTGTCTAGGTTTTATTATATCAGATTATTTAAGAGGGGTAATAAAAATAAATATTAAAAACCCCTGCTGCTTCCAGCAGGGGCTACTTTCGTTTTGTTAAGAGCCCAAAAATACTGATGCAATAGCCGAGCATAACTAAACACAAAATCTACAAAGGGCCCAAAAGGATTATAGTGATAAACAGCTTTTCGGGGGTCTTGCTTCCATCCATTCGCTCTCAAATAATTTGCAATGCTAAAAACACTGTCTTCTAAATTGCTCAAATTAACTACACCATCATCATTGGCATCAACACCCCAATAAAGAAAGCTGGTGGGCAAAAACTGGGACATTCCAAAAGCTCCAGCCCAAGAAGACCTCAAATCAAAAACATTAAAATCTACACCTTTTGACTTTTTGATTCTGGCAATCTTAATTAACGCCCCTAACTCACCCATAGCCCAATTTACCACCTCTGGAGAATCGCTTAGCAAAATTAAACTGCAAAAAACCCCTATGGCTTGATAACTGCCGGTATTTCTTCCAAAACTACTCTCAACTCCTAAAAAGGTAACGAGATATTCCTTGGGTACTCCATATTTTTTCTCTGCTCTCTGTAACAATTCAGAGTGTTTCCGCATAAATTTTTTGCCTGCCCTTACATAAGCCTCACTGAGAAAATCTTCATAAGGATTATAATCCTGAGGTTTTTCTGTAGGTTGAAATATATTAATTACTTCTGGGTAGAAGGTTAAATCTTCATGGGATACTTTAGAAGAATTAAAATATTCTACTTTCTCAAAACCTTTTCTTTCTAAAATATCAACTAATTCATTGAAATAAGCACTCGTAAAACGAGCTCCATAGCAACTAACGCAATTCAAGAGGATTACAAAAACGAAAACGAAAGATCGGACCATCTGAATTAATATTTTTTTCAAAGTCCAGTGTAACTTTTTTATAAAACTATTTCTTTCTAAAGGTCAACCAAAAATTTGGTAAATACAAAACATGATGATAAAAAAGTAAATAGTTCTCTACATATCATATTTATCAAACCAGCCTCTAACGCAATGAAACAAGAACAGGAGCTGAAGCTGACAATAACGAAAAATCATTTTCTAGAATTAAAAAAAGAACTTCAACTCGAAAAGGAACAGCACAGAAATATTTACTATGACTCCTTGCCTAACAAAAAATTCGCTGCAAACGGCTCTACTTTTAGAATTAGAATATATCCTGATTGCAAAAACAAAAAACCAGTCTTAACTCTCAAAATAGAAAAGAAGAAAGAAGATGGATTAAGAAGCTGTGAAGAAATAGAAAGAACAATCAACCCTAAATCCACCCTCTTGATAAAAAACAGAATAGAAAAGAACGATTTGGGCAGAAAGCTCCACAATCAATTCGTTGATTTTGGAATAAGGTCAGTAAAAAAGCTTGGAAGTCTCACAACTATCCGGCACAAAACAAAACTTAAAGGGGTAAAAATAGAAATTGATCACGCCAAACTTAACAAAGAAGAGGAATTTTTTGAAGTAGAGTGCGAAAATGAAAACCCGCCAGCTCGACAAACAGTTAAAAAAGCTCTTTTCAAAAAATTTAACGAACACGGAATAAAGAAGTCCAACAAAAGTAAATACGAAAGATTTCTCGGCTGGTACGAGCAATGAAAAATAAAAATTCCCGCTAGAGCTCTGCTCCAGCGGGGTCTTTTATTATTAGCTAAAAATCAAAACTTCTATTAATATATTTTTCAACATCAAATTTTCTTCTGCAAGCAGCCTGGGTCATGTATCTCACCTTTCCGAAAATTTTTCGCTCTTGCCATGCCCGATCATGTACTCCACCTATAGACCAGGCGCAACCTACGTAACCATTAGGATTTCTACCATCCAGCTCATATTTATCATTTAGATATATTGATATCTTAAGCGCATAAGAGGGGGTATTAGTCCATTCTAAAATTTTCTTAGCCCAATACATCCTGAGGTACCCGTGCATTTTTCCGGTCTCAACCATTTCTTTCTGAGCAGTATTCCATAACTCGTCATGAGTTTCCGCGTTTTCAAATTCATTCTTTGTGTAAACATATTCTCTCTCATCGTCTTTGTGCTTTTTAAGTGTTTTTTGAGCCCAATCAGGAAAGCCCTTGATAGAATCATATTGATCATTGTAAAAGCAGAAATTATCCGAAAGTTCTCGCCTGATTATCATCTCTTCTAAAAACTCATTCTTGTCTTCTTTTCTAGTTCCCGGCCGTGACTTAACCTCTAGAGCCACTCTTTGAGGAGCAATGTGACCAAAATTAAAATAAGGGGAAAGATCCGAAATGACCCATTTGTTGGCATTATTCCTATGTTCAGAGTAATCTTTCAGACGGTTTTCTAAAAACTTATTCATCTGACCTTTAGCTCCTCTCGGACCGGGCTCCAACCAACCAACTTTGTCCACGTTGCCTGAATAATCACTTTTTGATATTAAACTGTCAAAATTAGGATTACTAAAAGAACCACCCCAATCCTTTTCTTGGGACCTCAAATTCGGAAAGTCCTCCATAAACTCACCGAGTTTACTGTTTATCTTCGGCCTTATAGTGCGAGCCGCATATTCTTGTTTATCGGAAGCCACCCAGCAAGGAACAATATTGTGGGTATCAACCTCATAGGTCTTTACACTAACCTTCCTTGCTAACTTATCCCTTTTCTTTCGATTTTCTCGAAGAGGAGAAAAATCAACTACTACACTGCCAAAATTAAAGTCTTCTAAAAACTCACCCAGGTTATCCCCGGGGCCAAGAACGCATAAGGGTATATCATAATTCCCTAAACGATCGGCAACTTGCTTTATTCCCTCCACTTCAAAAATATCTTGCCTATATTGACCACCTAAAAAACCTTGTACAAAATCAACAACAACCACGAGGGGTTGATTTTTAGATAAAGCTAAATCTTGAGCAAAAAGCAAGGCCCAATTATCTT
>JBDGRM010000017.1:5526-8049 GCA_042218035.1 Candidatus Magasanikiibacteriota bacterium | reverse complement strand
ATTTTCATGAAAAGCACTTTTCATGTTTTGGTCTCCGCTGAGATGGGCTAGTAGTCGAAGCTCGAGTTGAGAATAGTCAAAAGATAAAAAATTAAAATTATCTTTTGGTATAAAGGATTCCCGTAATTTTTTTGCCCATCCCTCCCCTTTTGGAATGTTTTGCATATTGGGATTCTGAGAACTTAACCTTCCTGTAGCTGTAGTGGTTTGAAGAAAATCGGCATGAATTCTTTCTTTTTGTTTAGACTTTTTCAGTATAGGTTTTATATAAGTGGAATTTATTTTAGTTAACTTTCTATGTTTTAAAATAAGCTCCGCAATTTTATTATCATCTTTCAGTGACTCTAATACTGACTCAGAGGTTTTATACTGGCCGCTTTTGGTTTTGCCCTGATCTTCTATTCCCATTTTTTCAAAAAGCATTTTCCCTACTTGTTTTGGAGAGTTAATGTTAAATTTTTCTCCTGATATTTCATATATTTTATCTGATACCCTTTCTATTTTTTTGTTTATATTCTCTTTTATTTTTTTTAATTTATTGTTGTCTGTTTTGATTCCTGTGAGTTCCATATCAGCTAAAACTTCAATTAAGGGTGCATCTATTTTTTTGAAAGCTTTTTCTAGTTTTTTGTTTTTTATTTTCTGGTCTAACTCATGAAATATTTTTTTAAGTGTTTCTTTTTTGTCTTTTTCTTCTTTTTTTTCTGAGAAGAGAGTATTATTACCAAGGAATTTTTTAGTGATTGATTCAAGAGATAACCTTTTTTCATCTGGGTCAAGTATCCAAGCGGCTATTTTAATATCAAAAAAAGGCCCCTTAAATTCTATATCTTCTTTTTTCATCTTTTTTATCAGCGGCTTCCAGTGAAAAGCTATTTTCTTTTTTTTAGAAACTAACTCCTTTTTTCTACTTTTTAATTCTTCTTTATTTTTAAATATGAGAACCTCCTCTTTTTCGTTTGGAGTAATTTTTTCTTTTTTTTGAAGTCTTTTTTTAAGCGATGTAAAACCAAGCTCATCCAATTTTTTCATCATTTTACTCCGTATCTCTTTAGGTTTATATTTCATGTTGTCCATCTTTATTTCTATTGGAATATCCTCTTTTAGGATAGCTAGTTTTTTTGATAAAAGAGCCTTATCTTGGTTGTCTGCTAATTTTTGTATTCTATGGCCTAGATCATTTTTGTTTTTAATTTTTTTACATGCATCTTCTAGAGAGGAGTATTTTGAAAGTATTTTTTGAGCGGTTTTATCGCCAATCCCTTCAACTCCGGGAATGTTATCAGACTTGTCTCCAGCAAGCCCTTTGTAGTCAGGTAATTTTTCTGGTTTTATCGAAAAACGTTCCTTAACTTCTTCAGGGCCGTATCTTTTCATTTCTTTGACACCTTTTTTAGGGGTTAGTATTTCCGTTGATTTACTTGCTAACTGGAGGGTGTCTAGGTCTCCTGTTAATATACTTATTTTTGTGTTTTTTTTGCTTTTGAATTTTTTATTTAAAGTTGCAAGAATATCATCAGCTTCAAAACCCGTTTTGGAGACAGTAGTTATACCAAAAGATTCAAGCATATCTTCGGCTTCATTGAGTTGCTTTTTTAAAGCTTCAGGAGTTTCTGGGCGCTGAGCTTTGTATTCTTCAAACATTTCTTTTCGGAAGGTGTCTTCAGGACTGTCGAATGCTGCTAGTATGTAGTCGGGCCTTTCTTCTTTTAAAATTTTTAGAAGAGAATTAGCAAGACCATACAGAGCTCCTGTAGGTTTCCCTTCGTCATTTTTAAGGTCGGGCAAAGCATGAAAGGCCCGGTGGATCATTGAGTTAGCGTCTATAAGAAGAATTTTTTTGTTTTTTGTAGTCATTAATTTTAATTATACACAGTTTTTAGTTGTTCAAAATATAATTGCAGCTAATTCTCGTTTATAATTTTTATAATCCTTCCGCTTTTTTTGTTTCCATGTTTTAATTTAACTCTCAAAGCTGTTTCAGGTAATTCATCCTTTAGTTTGGAGCCCCATTCAATGAGGACTATGTTTTCAGGATTTTTGAGAATTTTTTTCAGATTGAGTTTTTTTATTTCTTTTTTAGGAACTCTATAAGCATCTATATGAACTAATTTTTTGTAGTTTTTGGAATTTTCTACAGGGTGTTTTTTGATTATTAAAAAGGTGGGGCTTTTAATTTGGTTAATTCCGAATTTTTCTGCTGCTCCTTTTACGAAAGTGGTTTTCCCTGTTCCCAAATTACCTTCCAAAGAGATAATTCAAGGTTTTTTATTTTCTTTTTTATTACCTCCTTAGCTATTTTTTTTGTTTCTTCAGGAGAATTCGTTTTTTTGTTCATCCTAAGTTTTGTTAGAGAAGTTTTTCTTCTTCATTTTCTAAATTAATATGCTCTTTTGCTTTTTGGGTTACAATTCTTCCATTGGAGGTTCTTTCGAGTAGACCTATCCGTATAAGAAATGGTTCATAAACTTCTTCTATGGTTCCTCTGTTTTCGCCCACGCTTGCCGCAATTGATTTTATTCC
>JBDGRM010000017.1:0-5472 GCA_042218035.1 Candidatus Magasanikiibacteriota bacterium | reverse complement strand
TTATCTATTTCCATCATGTCTAGCGTTTTTTCAACTGATTCTTTGTCAATAACCCCGTCTTTATGGACTTGAGCCCAGTCTCTGCAACGCTTAGTTAACCTGTTTGCAACTCTCGGTGTAAATCTTGAGGCCCCTGCAAGAAGGTCTCGAGCCTCTTCTGTTGTAGAAACGCCAAGAAGGTCAGCGGACCTCTTTATTATTTTTTTAATATCTTCTTTTGAATAATAATCCAATTTAAATACAGCACCGAATCGGGAACGAAGCGGTGCTGAAAGAAGGTTAGCTTTTGTTGTAGCCCCTATTACTGTAAAAGGAGGAAGATCAATAGAGATTGTTTTTGCAGAAGCCCCTTTGCCAACTACTAAATTTAGTTTTCTACTTTCAAGGGCTGGATATAAAACCTCCTCCACGGAATGGGAAAGGCGGTGAATTTCATCTATAAAAAGAATCTCCCCCTCTTCTATGTTTGTGAGTATTGCGGCTAAGTCTCCGGTTTTTTCAAGAGCGGGACCTGAGGTGTTTTTCATGGTCGTGTTCATTTCTTGAGATATAATATACGCGAGAGTAGTTTTTCCTAATCCGGATTGGCCGTGGAAGAGAAGGTGGTCGCAAGTTTCTTCTCTTTGTTTTGCTGCTTTTATAATGAGTTTCAGATTTTCTTTTGTTTTTTCTTGTCCTATATAATCTTCCCAATTTGAAGGGCGTAATTTTAAGTCTATAGGTTGGTTTGCCATACCAAAAGTTTATTTGACAGTATGTTATCTTTGTGTTAGTCTCTTATTAGACAATCAAATTTTGATGCCGTCATGAGCCTGTGGGCGAATTGGGTCCCTTCTCAGATCTAGGGACATCTGGCTTTTAGCGGGATATTCCCTCGGAAGGGTCCTGAGTTCAGCTCTTTTGAGCTGAATAGTCTACCTTTTGCCCACAGGCTCATGGCGGTATTTCTATTTAAAGCTTATAGGTATGCGTTTAATAATTCAATTATTGAATAGATTTAGGCAGCCATTCAATTTCGCCGGTTAACCGAGAAACTTCTTCAAAGGTAGTTTCTCCTTTTAGGACTTTTAGGATTCCGTCCTCTTGCATTTCGACCATACCTTCTTCTTTTGCCTTTTCTTTTAATTCTAATTCGGTAGGGTCTTCATATATCATTTCTTCTATCTCTTTAGTAATTTCAAATAATTCAAAGATACCTGTTCTTCCTTCATATCCTATATTATTACACTTCTCACAGCCTTTTGCTTTGAAAACTTTTTTATTTTTAAATTTTTCTTTATTTATTTTTTGAGGGAGGTTGTCTAGAAACCTGTCTATTTTGTTTTTTGTCTCTTTGTCGAGTTTTGTCTTTTCTTTACATTCCGGACACAAGACTCTCAGAAGTCTTTGAGCAATTACAAAAGTTGCCCCCGGTGCTAATATGTTCGGTTCTGCTCCTAAATCAAGCATTCTGGGTATTGCACCTACTGCATCATTAGTGTGAAGAGTAGAAAAAACCATATGCCCTGTTAAGGAGGCGTTTAGAGCTATTCCCGCGGTTTCTTCGTCTCTTATTTCTCCCACAAGGATTATATCAGGGTCTTGCCTCACTATAGACCTAAGTCCTTTTGCAAAGGTATACCCGCTTGATCTGTCTACTTGGGTTTGAGAAATACCCTCTACATGATATTCAATAGGGTCTTCTATGGTGATTATTTTGACTTCCGGGTCGTTCAATTCTCTTAGGAAAGAATAAAGAGTGGTTGTTTTTCCCGAGCCTGTTGGCCCTGTATTTAAAATTAGACCGTTAGGTTTTTGTATTTGTTTTCTTACTTCTTTTATAGAATCTTCCCTGAAACCGAGGTTTTCTAAACCAACCTGGATCGATTCTGGGTCAAGCAATCGGAGAACTGCTCCCTCCCCGTATTCTGAAGGTACAGTGGAGCTTCTTATTTCAACGTCTTTCTCAGGCATGTCCATTGTGAATCGCCCGTCTTGAGGTTCATCTTCTACATTGAGTTTTAAGCCGGATAGTAATTTAATTCTGGAAATGAGAGAATTTAGTATTTTAGGTTTTAATTTTTCCGTTATTACATGCATTATTCCGTCTATTCTCAACCTTAAGGTTCCGTTTTGGTCTTCCGGTTCAAGGTGTATATCTGAAGCACCAAGGCTCATTGCTCCGGCTATTATTACTTCGAGTATTTGAGAGACTTTTGGACTTTCAAAGTTTTCTATTTTTTCGGTTAAATCATTAAGGGAGTCTACACTTTCCTTTATTCGGTTTACTCTTTTTGCGTTTATATTCACTTCTCCTGTTATTTCCTCCTCCTCTTTTTTTACGTAGTCATAAAAGCTCCATGTATGTTTAAGACCGGAAAGAGAAGCTATTGTAACTTTCAAATCAAAATCCTTTTTAAGTTCATTTAATACTTTTTGAGTTTTTTTCTTTTCAGGGTTGTAGGTAGCTACTATTAGTTTATCTCCTTGAATTTGAATTGGTACCATCAAGGCTTCTTTTGCTTTTTCTTTGTCCACTTGTTTCATTGCCTCAATTTCGGTCGGCGCTTTCGTAGATACCAGATCTATATAATCAAACCCGAGCTTTTTTGCTCTTTTCTTGGCAGCTCTTTTTTCAGCCTCCTTTTTTTGTTCATTCAGGAAATCCTCTAGTTGTTCTTTGTTTTCGTCTATCATATTTAATTTAATCTTATCGTTATGATGCTCATGAATCAAAGTATTGTTTGACTTATTTATATTTTTATTGTATTTATTAGGTAAGCACTTTCACAAAAGTTTCTCAAAAACCACTGCTTTTTTATGAAAAAGATAAGTATCTTATTTATAGCTATTCTCTTGGGGGGTTGTAGTAATATCCGGCTGTCTACGAAAACTGTGGATATAGCCGGTATGACCGAGAGAAGGTCTAAGGTGGTTGTGACCAATTCTACCAACCTCAAAGCAGAAGTCATCGCCTTGGATGAGAGGTTAGGGTGTCTCAAACCCGGTAACTCCTTTTACGACCAACTTCCTGTACCTCATTATAGTTCACCCCTCCCGATAGTGGTGAGGTTTTATGAAAGTTCTGAGATGGTAGGAGTTGCTGCAAGAACTCTTCATCTTAGGAGAGGAGGTATATCGGAGTGGACAATCCGGAGAAGTGATATTACCTGGTTTGGTGGTAATATAGAAGAAAAATCAAGAGGTTTACCCCGTTTTAATTACAAGGACGGGGATGTAGAATTCCCCTTTCTTGCACTGGCGAACACTACCGCAGTGCAAGTTGTAAACGTAACCCCTTATAATTCCCTCCTAAAAAAAGACGGCCGGAAGGTGGTCGTCTTGGTCCCCGGAGACTTTTACTTTATGAGTTTCCAGGCCTGGAGGCGTCGTGCTGAAGTTAGTCTCAGTGCTACTTTTTATAAAGAAGGAGGGTATATAAACTCCTCTCGCCCTGAAACTGTCAGGATAGGAGGAAGTCCTGAGGCCGAGCAAATAATTTTTAAGTGATCCGGACGGATAAGTGAAATAACAAAAAGAGGGTGTCATCTTTTTGGTGGCACCCTTTTTATTTTGTTTATTTTTTCGATATCATTAGAGAGCTAATAATATTTATTTATGCCGGAACTTCCTGAGGTTGAAACGACAGTTCAAAAATTAAAAAACAAAATAACGGGAAAAGAGATTACCGGAGTTTGGACCGATTGGCCAAAATATTTTTCTAAAGGCTCAAAAGATTCCGACCACCTTGCAAAGACAGAAGAAGAATTTGAAGATTGTGTGAAAGAAGAAGTTGAAAAGGTTGAAAGAAGAGGGAAGAATATATTGATTCATCTGAGTGGTTTAAAAACCCTTTTGGTTCACCAGAAACTGAGCGGCCACCTTTTGGTGGGGGAATGGGTGAAAAATGAAAATTTTGAGGGGGAATTGAATGATAAATGGGAAGAGGAACTTTGGGTTCCTTCGAAGGACTCAAAAGACTTCTTGTGGAATCCAAAAAACAGGTTTATAAGGTTAATTTTCTTTTTCCAAGATGGGACCCAGATGGCGTTTTCTGATATGAGAAGGTTTGGCAAGATTTTGTGTGGACCCAAAGAGGAGATTATGAATATCTCGGATATCAAGGGTTTGGGCCCCGACCCCATGGAAGAAGATTTTAATTTAGATAATTTTAAAGAACTTTTCGAAAATAAAAGAGGTAGAATTAAGTCGGCGCTTTTGGATCAAAAATTCATAGCGGGTATAGGAAATATATATTCTGATGAAATTTTATGGAAAGCTAAAATACACCCCATGAGCTCTGCTAATGAGTTAGAGGAAAAGGATTTAGAGAAGGTGTATGAAGCGATGAATAAGGTTTTAGAGAAAGCTGTAAAACTTAAAGGAACGAGTATAGATGATTATAGAGACCCGGAAGGAAAAAAAGGATCATACGAGCAGGAATTGAACGTATACCAGAAAGAAGGTGAGCCTTGTCCTCGATGTGGAGCTGAGATTGAAAAGATTGACTTAGGAAGCAGGGCGACTCGATTTTGTCCAGAGTGTCAGTCAGAATCCATTCAGCAGTCGGCCGATCCCAAAGGCTGATTTCAAAAGGAAAAATTTTATAGACCGACTGCCCATAAGAGGAAAGTTTTCAGCGATTCAGTTTCTGTGTCGTATCTCAGATTAGTATAGTATACAACTCTTCGCCACTCCTTGATTCTAAAATCACGTTGAAAAACTTTCTGAATAGATTCTTATATTGGCTTCAAAACCATCTGCTGATTCGATTCTCCTGCAATTCGATATACGAAATGCTAAATACTAAATACGATATACTAAAAAACATGGTCATATATCTTTACGGAAAAGATTCTTATAGACGAAAAAATAAACTGCAGAATCTAATTTCTACTTATGAAGATAAGCATGGTAAAGCTTTGGATGTTTCTAGGTTTGATTTGTCGGAAGATGGTGAAGAATGGAAAGAAGTAAAAGACTATTTAAAACAACCTTCTATGTTTCAAGAATCAAAAGTAGCTGTGATAAAAGAGGCGGAAGAGGTCACAAAAAAAGGTTGGATTAAAACTTTAAAGAAATACCTTGATTCTAAAAATGTTTTTATATTAATTTCGGAAGACAGAGAAAAACCTCTGAAAAAATTTAAATTCCTAACAGAACCTCCTGTAAAGAATCAGAAGTTTGAAAAATTAAAAGGAAAAAAGTTAAAGAACTTCTTGAACAAAAAGATAAAGGAAAGAAATTTGCGTTTATCCAAAAAAGCTTGGAAGTTTTTGTTTCTTTACTTAAAACAATCTGATTACAGTAGTTGGCTGGCAGTCAATGAGATAAAAAAGATTGACAAAGCTGGTTTTGAGAACCCCATTGGTTTAAAGAATTTAAAAGATATAATCTGTTGGAGACCACAAGATAAAATGTTTAATGAAACCAGAAAACTTTTTAAGGATAATTCACTTATTTCACAAGTTGAAACCTTAGAAAGGTTGATCA
>JBDGRM010000016.1:3377-3611 GCA_042218035.1 Candidatus Magasanikiibacteriota bacterium | reverse complement strand
TGCCCAGCAGTTCTCCTACTGAGGAGCTTCACATGCCTGACGGTGAAGTTATCCTTGGTAAGATAGAAGACTTTGAAGCAAAAAAAGGCGACTTGGTCCAGTTTGAACGGCTTGGATTTGCCAGGAAGACTGATGGAGGTTTCTATTTCACCCATGAGTGAATTGAATATTGGATCAACTCTCTATATAATTTCTGAAGCACAATAGTTATTTTGGGGAAGATGGAACTAAAAC
>JBDGRM010000016.1:1752-3367 GCA_042218035.1 Candidatus Magasanikiibacteriota bacterium | reverse complement strand
ATGCGCAACAGCTTAAACCAATTAATACCTGGTTGAGAAAGTCAAGAATGTGAATCTTGATCCAACGAAAACGGTCTCTATACTAGCTATAGCTATACTATTAACGTCGGTTTCCGCAGTTCATACGCTTGAATCTAATGAATGTGGCTATGAGGTTGATATCAACTCTTCAGACACCCTCTCAGATCATGAGGTTGATTACGTTCTTAAAAGAAACATATTCAATTGCGAAGGTCCTGATAAAGGAGATCTAGTTATGTTCGACCACTCTGGCTTTGAAAAAGACCTTATAAGAAAAGTAGAGGGAGTTCCTGGAGATTATCTCTCAATTCAGGGGTGTAGAATAGTTGTAAATGGTAAGGCTGTTAAGAAAGATGGCGGGGAGCTCTTTTGTGTCGCAGGCAAGCGTAAACAGTTATTAAGTTTATATAAAGGTAACCTGTCGGGTTATCTACTTCTAAGCAGTGAGAATGGTTCTCTCGATTCGACTAGATTTGGCATAGTCGATAGAAGCACGTTGAAAGGTACGGTGGTAGAGAAGAAGACACTCTGGGACAAGATTGCCTGATTTATAGAGAATTTTGTATTGGGTAGGCAGCTCAAAAAATTAAAAATCCATTGATACTTTTTATTAGTTATTATACAGTAACAAAATTATGTGGTTCGAGGACGAACAAGCTTCGCCATGGCTTGAAGGGCTCGATGGAGCAAGTTTTGAAGGCTCATTCAGCACAAGGAGAAGTATATTTACGAAAGCGTCGGATTCAACTATAGAGGGGAACGTAAAAACAAAAAATCGTGTTCTCGCACAAGCTAAAAACTCTTCGATTGAGGGAAAAGTAGAAGCAGAAGAACATGTAATTTGGAAAGCTGAGAATTCAGTAATCAAAGGGAATGTAAAAACTTCCGGGGGGTTAATAGGAAGTTCCAAAAATAGTACTGTCGAGGGAGATGTAGAAGCTGATGGTGCAGTAAATTGGTCATCTGAGAACTCCACTGTTGAAGGTAATGTGAAAGCCGGTAAAATGGTTCTTTGGAATTCTCGAAATTCTGTTGTTCGTGGAGATGTAGAAGCAGGTACAAATGTGATGCATGAATCTGAGGATTCTGTTGTTCGTGGAGATGTAGAGGCAGAGAATTCAGTCCTTAACAGTGCTGAAGATTCTTCAGTTCACGGGAATGTGGAAGCAGGTACAAATGTGATGTGGGCATCTGAGGATTCTGTTGTTCGTGGAGATGTAGAGGCAGGTAAGCATGTTCTTCATTCTGCTCAAAGATCAACTATTGAAGGAGATGTGTCTGCAGGTGAAGGACTGCTCGATTGGTCTGATGATTCCGTAGTAATTGGCGATGTGGAAGCCAAAGGTGAAGTACTTGAGGGCGCACAAAACTGTTTTGTAATTTCTGAGAAGCTTTCTGCCCCATCTATAGGTTCCGAAGCTTTTGGAGGATTAGTAGCAGCTGAGGAATTAAATGTAGATGACGTCTATGAAAACACCACAGTTATAACGCAGGATGATAGATCTGGAGCTTTGAGTTACCAAGGTGACTGGGAAGAAATATCCCGCTTTGTGGCTGAGGAGGTAAGAAAAGATAATTTTGGAAGTCTTAGAGG
>JBDGRM010000016.1:0-1742 GCA_042218035.1 Candidatus Magasanikiibacteriota bacterium | reverse complement strand
TACAGATAAGGACATAGAAGGTATAGATGGTTTCAAAAAAGAACTGAAGAGAATAAACAACGTTTATGACCAGTATAAAGACTCATTGGAAGCATATAAACATTGGAGACAGGAAGTGAAACTGAAAAATTTAGGTTGTAAAAGCAATGAAGATAGGCTGGATTATCTCGACCAATTGAGAGGTTTTCTTTTGGAGGAGGTCAGTGATGAACTTGATGTAGATGAAGATGCCGCTGAAGCTATTTTTCAACCGGAAGACCCTAGTGTATTTTCAGAAATAAAGGATTTCACTCCGCAGAGCGGTGATTTGGAAGAATTCATACATGCACACCGTGGAGGAATAGGAGAGAGCTATGAAAAAAAGTATGATTTAGACTCACAAAAAACTATAACCGATGAAATGGTAAGTGAGATAAACTCAAAATTCTTGGAAGAAGCCTCAGAATTGCTGGAAGATGTTCTTGACGGAAGTGCTGGATACGATATTGATGAAACCATCGATGGATATCAGGAAAAGGTGGTGCCAATGGTCGAGAAGAAGAAAGAACTTGGTGAGGAAATTGAGAACCACTTCGAAAAGGGAGAGCGAGGGAAAGCTGAGAATAAAATAGAACAGAAGAAAAGATTAGAACAGGATATAAGAGCCCAGAAGAAAGAGCTTGCTTCTGACTTCGTTCATGAAAATATGGATGGTACGCAGCGGGATTCATCAGAAAATTATAAGCGGGTTTTGAAACAGCTTAGCCAACGCTACTTAGGTGGCAAGGCAAGGAAGAAGGCCGAAGAGCTTTCCAAAGACATAGTAGTCAATGAATAAGATTTAGAAAGTGGTTCTATCCTAAAGTTGAATAGGTGGAGAAAGGACATATCAGATATACCTAGTTATCGAGAGACCCAGTGCTGTGCCATGCCAGGATCCGGAAATGCCGGTATAATTAATTATTCGGTATTTGAGTATATGGAAAATGACTCGGTAGATATACTCGAGTTCGAGACCGGTGGAAAGTACGGGATAGCTATAACAGCATATGGTGAAAATGATCGTGGAGAAGACGTGATGGTTGTTGACTCGGTAGAGACCCCTTCACACGTAATAGATAGAGAAGATGTGAGTAACACTCTTGCCAAAGCCATAGAAGACTATGCAAAGAACCAAGGGTGTGAGGAAGTGATTTACAATAGTACAGTAGGGAATAGTGCTCCAAAAGAGTTCTACGACAATATTAGCGGAGAAAGGTATGAAGAAACCAGTGATATGGAAGTGGAGATTGAAGATGAGAAAGAAATTAGAATTGAAAGCTCTACTGATAGCCTGAAAGGTAAGAAAGCAGCTATCTAGAGAGCTACTTCCTGAATACTTATGCTTTGGCACATGAAATCGGCCAGCGATCTTCTCGAACAGGTTTTCACCGAGCGGAAACCTTTGATGGGAACTAAACCATTCGAACCGAATGGTTTCTCTATCATGCTGACCTCTCTGGGAGGTCAGATGGGAAGGGGGGGACTTGAACCCCCGACCTCTGCGTTTCACGCGAATTCTGAAACTCCGGTAGGAGTCAGAGCAGTAAGCTTAATCATCGGCTCCAGGGCCTCATCGCTCATAGAATCGTTATGAGCGCAGCGCTCTTACCACCTGAGCTACCTTCCCGTTTGGGTTCGGGCGGATTTGAACCGCCGATCTCCGCCATTTTGTGAACTAACCACGCCCGAGATTGATGCATAAATAGCATGATTTGTGTTCA
>JBDGRM010000015.1:440-7169 GCA_042218035.1 Candidatus Magasanikiibacteriota bacterium | reverse complement strand
CTCAGTGGAGACCAAAACATGAAGAACGCTTTTCATCAAGGCAAAGATATTCACAAATTAACAGCATCAAAAATAATAGGCACACCCATAAAAGATGTTGAACCAAAACAAAGAGAACTCGCAAAGACTTTAAATTTCGGAATAATCTATGGAATGGGGCCTCAAGCTTTCTCTCAACAAACTAATCTTTCTAAAAAAGAATCAAAGGAATTTATAGAAAATTATTTTAAAGATTTTCCAAAAGTGAAAGAGTGGCAAAAGAAAATAAAAAATCAAGCAAGGTCAGCCGGTTTTGTTACAAATGAAAATGGCAGAAGAAGAAAAATAAAAGGAGGCTGGAAAACAGAAAGAGCTGCTATAAACATGCCCGTACAAAGTTTAGGAGCCGATATAATAAAAATAGCCATGAGAAAAACTTATAACTTCCTTCAAGACGAAGAATTACTTCACCGAAAAACAAACCTAATACTTTCGATTCATGATGAATTGCTACTAGAAGTAGCTGATGATATTGTAGACACCATCAAGAAAGAGGTTAAAAAAATTCTCGAAAAAGATTGTTACCAAATAAGTGTCCCATTAAAAGTTGAAGTAAAAAAAGGTAAAAGTTGGGGAGATTTAAAAAATATATGAAAAAAATAATTTCAAAAATAAAAAACTTTTCTAATAATCCTCAAGTAATATCTATCTTTACGATATTAATTCTTGTTACCGGCATCATCATTGTTAATAGTTTTTATGTGCCCCTGTATTTAACCATTATTTCACTTCTTCTTATAGCAAGTTTAGCTTTTATTTCCATATACGGTCAGGTGAAAGCATTGAACACCATTAAAAGAAATGAGTCCAGTTCTGCAAAGCTACAAAAAATAATTAAAAATACAAAGGAAGGGATAATAGTATATTCAGAAGACTTCAAAATAATAGAAATAAATCCTGCAGCAGAAAAAATCTTAGAAATAGAAGAAGATAAAGTAAAAAACAAAAAAATAAGTCCTAAATTAGTTCAAAAATCTGACTTAAAATTAATCTCCCAAACAATTTTCCCTTCCATGGCACCATTTGCAAAAAGAATAAAAACCGAAGAGTGGCCACATTTGATAGAAATTAAGACTGAAAACCCTTCGAAAGTCCTTTTAACAATAACCTCAAAAATAGAACAAAAAGGGTCTAAAAAATTTATAAAAATCATAAAAGACAAAACAAAACAACAAGAGATTAAAAATTCAAAAAAAGAGTTTATTTCAACTACGGCCCACCAACTTAGAACACCTATAAACGGAATTAGTTGGGCTCTGGAAAATATTAAAAAATCAGTAGATAAAGAATCAGATATTCAAGAAACAATAAAAGAAGGTTTAGATCTTTCAAATAGAGCTCTAAAAATAATAAATGACCTTTTAACAGTAACCGAAATAGAAGGGGAAAGAGTAGAAAAATACGAAAAAGAAGAATTCAATATCAATAACGTTCTAAAAGAGGTTATAAAACAAACAAAAACGATGGCAAGTAAATACAATATTGATTTAGAATTTAAACCTGAAAAAAACATGGAGGTAGTAGCCGACAAAAATAAAATTAAAGCTGTTGTATCTACAATTATCGAAAATGCAATTGTGTACAATAAAGAAGGGGGGAAAGTTGAAGTTGGTACAACAAAAAAGGAGGATAAAGCAAAAATTAAAGTATCGGATAACGGAATAGGAATACCAGAAGAAGAAATTGATAAAATATTCAAAAAATTTCATAGAGGTTCTCAAGCAAAAAAGATACAACCGAACGGGTCGGGACTCGGGCTTTATATGGCAAAAAAAATTATAAATGAGCATGGAGGTAGAATATGGGTAAACTCAAAAAAAGGAAGAGGAACAACATTTAATTTCACTATTCCACTCTCCCAATCTAAAAATTTTAAAAAAGCAAAAAATGAAAGTAATAGGAATTGACCCGGGAACAACTCAAATAGGCTATGGAATAGTTGAAAAAGGAGGTAATAATTATAAACACATAGAAAGTGGTTTATTAGAAATAAAATCAAAAAAAGTTGGAGAGAGATTATTAGAAATTGAAAAAGACCTAAACTCTATATTAAAAAAAACAAAACCGGAAAAGGCAGGAGTTGAAGAAATCTTTTTTTATAAAAATAAAAAAACTGCTATAAAAGTAGCTCAAGCAAGAGGTGTGATAATAAAATCTATAATTGAAGAAGATATACCTTTATTCGAAATATCACCTTCCGAAGCAAAAGCATCAGTGACCGGTAATGGAAAAGCATCAAAGGAGGCAGTTTCAAAGATGGTTAGCCATTTTTTAGATATCGAAACCAAAAATTTTCAAAAAGATATCACTGACGCACTTGCTATAGCTATAACAGCCGCCACTAAACAAAATTTCACAAAAAAATGAAACTATTCAAAAATAAAAAAATAACTTTAACGATAATATTTTCTCTACTGGTGTCATTAACAGTAATCGGAGGTTTATTTTATTTATTCAACATTACAAAAAACCTACCCCCAGTAAACAATTTTAGCTCTTTAAAAGTCTCAGAAGCCACTAAAATATACGACAGAACTGGTGACACCCTGTTATATAAAGTTTTTGGAAAACAAAAAAGAACGGTAGTCCCTTTCGATAAAATACCAGAATATTTAAAACAAGCCACAATAGCAGTAGAAGACGAGGGTTTTTACCATCAACCCGCTTTTGACTGGAGAGGAATCCTCAGAGCTCTCATAACAAACATCAAACAAGGAAGAATAGTTCAAGGAGGGTCAACTATTACCCAACAATTAGCAAAAAACCTTTTTCTCACCCCAAAACAAACAATAACGAGAAAAATAAAAGAATTGATTCTGGCTATAAGGTTAGAATCAGAGTACACTAAAGACGAAATACTTGCTGCCTACCTTAACTATATACCATATGGCTCAAATGCTTACGGAGTTGAAGCTGCCTCTCAAACTTATTTCAACAAACCTGTCGAAAAAATAAATCTTGCAGAAGCTGCCGTTCTTGCAAGCTTACCAAAAGCTCCCACTTATTATTCACCATGGGACAAAAAAAGCAGAAAAAGACTAATCGCCCGAAAAAACAAAGTATTGGAAAAAATGGAAAACCAAAATTATATTACTGAAAAACAAAAAGAAAAAGCTCAAAACAAAAAAGTTAAATTTACCACACAAAGCATAGGCCAAATAAAAGCTCCCCACTTTTCTTTAGCAGTTAAAGATAAATTAATTCAAAAATATGGTGAAAAGAAAGTAAGAACAGGTGGGCTAAAAGTAAGAACCACATTAGACTGGGAAATGCAAAAAATAGCAAAAGAAGTAATTAAAAAAGGAGCTAAAAGAAACAAAAAGCTATACGGAGGAAGAAATGCAGCTCTTGTAGCTCAAGACCCTAACACTGGCCAAATACTTGCTATGGTTGGGTCTAAAAATTATTTTAGTGACAAATTCGACGGTAAATTCAACGTAGCAACTCAAGGCTTAAGACAGCCCGGTTCAGCTCTAAAACCTTTTGTATACCTCACAGCTTTCTCAAGAGGTTACCCTACCAAAACAAAACTATTCGATGTTCCTACAGAATTTAATACTAATAGCCCGGAATGTCCCCCTATAGTGACTAAAAAGTCAAACAAAAACAAAGATTGTTTTAATCCAGAAAACTTTGACGGAATATTCAGAGGAGCCGTTACAATGAAACAAGCTCTTTCACAATCAATTAACGTTCCTTCAGTAAAAACACTCTATCTCGCTGGACTTAAAAATACGATCAAAACTTTACAAAAAGCTGGAGTTACTACTCTTGATGATCCTTGGAAATACGGCCTTTCTTTAGTTTTAGGAGGAGGAGGAGTAAAACTTAATCAGCTCACAGGAGCTTATGCCACCTTAGCAGACGGAGGAGTAAAACACAGCCAGAATATGATTTTAGAAGTAAGAAACAAAAAAGGGGAAATAATAGATAACTTTAAAGACAAATCAAAGCAAGTTTTAAATAAAAATTCTACCCGAAAAATAAATCAAATCCTCTCAAGTGTAGAATTAAGAGCAGGTTTATTTCAATCAAGTATAGGAATGACTATCTTTGAAGGAAGAGAGGTTGCCCTAAAAACTGGAACTACAAATGATTACAGAGACGCCTGGGCTATGGGATATACTCCAAACATTGCTGTTGGAATATGGGCCGGTAATAACAATAACGACCCTATGACCAGCCGAGGATCATCTCTTCTCGCTGCTGTTCCTATGTGGAATAACTTTCTAACTAGAGTCTTTAAACAAAAAAACTTTCCTCGAGAAAGTTTTATTCGACCAAAAAGTAAAATAAAAGCCGAAAAGCCAATGTTAAATGGAAAAGAGGTGGTAAAACCCACTACCGGAAAAAAGGAATACCCTCAACTACACTCTATACTATACTGGGTAAACAGACAAAATCCTCTTGGTAAGATACCTCAAAATCCTCAAAAAGATCCCCAATACCAAAATTGGGAAAAATCACTTATGCATTGGGCAAAAGAGAATATTAAAAATTTTAAGGAAAAATACAACAAACCAATCCCTCCCGGAGCTAAAATTAAAAAAGATTTTTCTAAAATAAATAAAAATCTTCAAAAGCAAATTAAAATAAGGTTTAATAATCCTTTAAACGGAGTTTTTGTTAATAAACCGATAGAAATCAAAATAAATATAAAATCCACAAACAAAATTAAACGAATAAAACTGTTCTATAACAGAAATCAAATAGATGAAGTGGAGAAAATAAATGAAAAAAATTATCTATACACAAAAGAAATCAACAAAGAGGTAAGATCTCAAAATACTATAGAAATAAGAGTTTGGGATAATAACGGTCAAAGACATAAAAAAACCATAATAGTCTACAACAAGGATGAAAAAGAAAAGAAAACTAACTCCGAATAGGCATTACTACGTAGGTTAATGAGG
This sequence comes from Candidatus Magasanikiibacteriota bacterium, assembly GCA_042218035.1. Taxonomy (GTDB): domain Bacteria; phylum Patescibacteriota; class Minisyncoccia; order UBA6257; family GWB1-50-10; genus JBDGRM01. The sequence goes on along the minus strand of JBDGRM010000015.1, from coordinate 2,217 downwards.
GAATATCTTTATCTTTCATTACAACTGGCTTATCGGGATCATTAAAACCAAGTTCTATGCTATCGCTTTCAAGAATATTTACTCCATCCAATATGTATCTCCAATTAAAATTAACAGCAAACTCATTTTGCTCTCCTTTTATATCCACAGGCACCCTGTAATTATTTTCCCCAACGGAACTATCAAAAGAAGTAACCTGTAAAACCTTTTTATTATCTCCAATCTTTAAAGAGATGTCTTGTGCTTTACCAGAAAACGTTTTAGTAGTCTTCACAGCATTTTGAAGCTCTTTTCTTTTTATTGATAAGTCTTGCTCCGTAGACTTTGGGATAACCGCTTTATAGTCCGGATAATCACCTTCTACTAATCTGGAAATTACAGAAAGATTTTTTGATTCAAACTTTATCTGATTGGGATCTACAAATATTTCTACTTCTCCTTCCACCCCACTTAAGTTCTTTAAAATAGTATCTACTGTATCCAAAGGAACTATCACTTTCATTTCATCTAAATTAGACTGAAATTCCTGTTTTCTTAACACACTTTCTACTAAACGAAAACTGTCTGTTCCTACAAAAGAAATATTTTCACCTTTGTAATCAAGATAAACCCCGTTTATCTCCGGTCTTATATCGGAGTGTTTAGTAGCTACAGAGGCTCTATTTAAGTGATTTTCGAGAACCTCTGAGTTTATTTCTATTGATTTTGTTCTATTTTCTATTGTTGGTATAACAGGATATTCTTCAGGATTTTCACAAACTATATTTGCTTCATAGTTATCAGAATTTAAATTAATTTTATTATCTTTTTTAACTAAATTTATTTTTTCGGAATTTAAATTACTGACTATATTGTTAAAAACATCAAAAGGAATTATGACTGTTCCTTTCTCTTTTACTTTTCCACTAACAGTAGCTTCAATAGCAATTTCTAAATCAGTGGAAGTTAAAACCACTTTATTATTTTCTTTAGCTTGTAGTTTTATATTTTCGAGTACAGGTAATTTATCTGATCCTCCTACCCCCTTTTCTATAAATTGAAGCCCTTCTAATAAATTACTTCTTAATATAATTAATTCCATAGTAGTAATAGTAAGTAGTTAAATTTTTAGTGGATAACTTAATTTTTCGACTTGAACGAGTAAAATCTCTTCTTGAAAATTGTTGGAAAACATGTAGATGAGCCAGTGGATAATTTTTAAGGTTAAGTTGGATTATTCTAAAAGGCGTTCTTTTATCAACATTATATCCTGATTTAAGTTAGAGTCCTTTCTGAACTTTTCCTCAATTTTTTCACAAGCATGAATTACCGTAGTATGATCTCTGTCCCCTATTTTTTCTCCTATGTTTGGATATGACAGGTCAAGAATTTCTCTCATTAAATACATACATATTTGCCTTGGTTTTACTACCTCTTTTTTTCTACTTTTTGATATTAACTTATCTTCAGTTATATCGAAAAAATCTGTTACAGTTTCCATTATATCATCAGCTCCAACATTTTGAGCCGATATTTGAGAAGCTTCGTTTATTATCTCTTCTAATTTGTCCTCGTCTATCTTTTGCTCTTTAAAATCTTGGTAAAAAACTACTTTATTCAAAACCCCTTCCAGTTCTCTTATATTTCTTTGTATTTTTGAAGCGATAATTTCTAATATTTTTTCTTCTACATTCCAGTTATTCATCTGTGCTTTATTTTTCAATATAGCTAATCTCATTTCATAATCGGGATAACTGATATCAGCAACCATCCCTCCCTCAAATCGAGAACGGAGACG
>JBDGRM010000015.1:0-430 GCA_042218035.1 Candidatus Magasanikiibacteriota bacterium | reverse complement strand
CTGTCTGATGAAATAATAATTTGTTTATTTTGCTCATATAAAGTATTAAAGGTATAGAAAAACTCCTGCTCTGTAGCAGTTTTACCACCTATAAACTGGATGTCATCAATTATCAGCACATCAACTTTTCTGTATTTCTTTTTTATGTCTTCCATCCTCTTGTTTCGAATAGCTCCTACTACATCATTTGTGAATTTTTCGGAAGTTACATACAAGACATTCACATCGCTATAATCATTTTTAATTTTATTACCGGCCGCTTGAAGTAAATGCGTTTTTCCCAAACCTACTTTTCCGTAAATAAACAAAGGATTGTATTTTGTCCCTACTTGTTCTGTAACAGCTTTTACCGCAGCATGAGCAAGTTCATTTGATGGGCCAACCACAAAGGATTCAATGGTATAAACAGGATTTAAATTAGTTTCAGGAT
>JBDGRM010000014.1:0-40559 GCA_042218035.1 Candidatus Magasanikiibacteriota bacterium | reverse complement strand
AAAAGCTTTATCTTTACTGTCATCGGCCCTGAACCAAAAACTAACCAACTGAAAATCTACACCTATTTCCGCTTTTTTGTTACCCTCCGTAACTTCTTCAATCTCCTCAAGCGGCCCAGCCAAATCAATCTTCTCAACAACATCTATGAGACTAATATTATTCGTATCCTGATCAACAAGAGTTTTATTACACAATACTGACCAAATATGATTCATATTATTTATTTTTAAAATTTAATTAAAAAGTAACTACTTTTTTAAGTCTATCACTTTTTGTCCTCAAAAGATAGAGGGACCAACTGAGAACCAACTACTACTGCCAAAGAGGCAATTAACACATTTTTAATTATATACTGACCCTCAAAGGTAGGAACTAAGAAGGACTGCCATACTACACCGAGTAAAAACAATAAGGGTAAAAGCGTTCCTATAATATGTACTACGAGTAAAAATATGCCAATTCTCTCCAGCCCTTTCACAACAAACAGGAAACCAATTGCAACTTCTAATACAGCCAAGAAAAAATGAACGTTACTAAAAGAAGTAAATTGAAATATTTCTCTAAAGAGCGATTCTACTACCGGGTGAGCAGGGCTAACTCCCAAAAGTTTTAAAAGCCCAAACCAAAAATAAACGACAAAGATTGAAAAACGAGCAAAAGGAACCTCCAAGCCACGCAGGCGATCAATAAGATGTCTGTCAAATTTTTCTACAAAATCGAACATCATTAATATCATACCAAAAATACCAAAAAAAGTAGAAATTTGATTTTATTATTTTATAATAAACAGGTAAATAAAAACTTATATTAAAATGGATGATTATGACAATTTAGAAGAATTCAAAGAAGAATGCGGCTATACAATAGACAGCCATTGGTATCCACGAGTTACCAAAATACTGGATATTAAATCAAAGCCGGGACTTCATTATTTTTATGCAAGTCTAGACAGCTACAAAGAGGGGGAAAAAATAAAGAATAAATCAGCCGAAGAAGGTGAAATGGTACACATAGCTATCCAAAAATACTTAACCGGAGAAACACCAAACGTTCCTAAAAAAGTAGCACCAGCCGTAAAAGATTTCGTTAAATACAACAAAGAAAAAGGAATTGACATTGAGCCTAATTCTATTGAACAAAGAGTAACAAACGAAGAGCATAATTTTGCCGGAACGGTAGATGGAATAGCCAAAATAGACGGTAAGAAAGGAGTTTTGGACATCAAAACATCTCAATCCATCTACAGAGATTATAGATTGCAAACCTCCGCCTATCTTAAAACTTTAAAGAAACAACGGAACGACATTGAAACGCGCTGGATTCTCAGAGTCGACCAACACAGACTATGCGAAAGATGTGGAGCTAGGCTAAGAAACAAGGGTGGACGCAAAAAAGTAAAAATTGACTGGAATAACTCATTTATGAGAGGTTGCTCTCACCAATGGGGGGAAAGAGTTGGTGATATTGAATTAAAAGAATTTCCAGACTGGGAAGAAGACTTTGAAGGTTTCTTAGGAGCTAAAAAACTTTGGGAATGGACTCACAAAAAATGGTTAGAAAAAATAGACTAATTATTTCACCTAATCTTCATTACTATTTGCCTTTTCAAGTATAACTTCTGCATCCAAAACCCTACCCAAAGATTCTGCACTGCCCCGCCGCACAGAAGTTGGAATACCAAGAAAGCAATTATTATCCAACAGAATAGCTGCTCCTCCCGAATTCCCCTTATCAATCTTAGCATCAGTCACATAAAACCTGTCTTCCTTTCCTGAAACTATTCCAGTAGTAGCAGTTATCTTATTATTTAATCCAATCTTTGGATAGCCGAGAACAACGATTTTATCCCCCGAATTAACTTGAACCGAGCAAATATTTTTAAACGGATCGAACTCTTTTATATAATCTTTTACTCTATCATAAGCTTCAGTGGGCAAACTTTGAATATTAATACTAGCCCAGTCATTTTTCTTTTTAGACAAATAATAGGCAGTCTCGTATTTGCTCAAATCAACCATTTTTTTAGAGCCAAAAAGACCAACTTCACACCTATCCGGTGCAGAACCTTCATAGGTTACTACATGTCTGTTTGTAAGAATCTCTACTAAACCATCTTTTGAAGAAATAATAGTTCCGGAACCTTTCTTTGTTATTTCCAAGTCATCATCCGGTAAAGACCAATAACAACGAACCGGCACCACAAAATTACTCCACCGCGCTACTGCAATTGAAACATTATCCTTTTCTCTTATTTTTTTAGTTTTATTCTTATATTTCTGAAAATCTTCACGTAATTTACTCACCTCACTTCTCACAATTAACCTTGTCTCTATTTTATCAATTTTTTTTCTTGCCTCCTTGTAATATTGAGAAGAAGTAGAAACTTTTGAAAAAAGTTTTTTAGATTTACTCCAATTACTATTTTTATAATAGGCATTGCCAAGCATATATTCCGATTTGTCAATTTTACGTTTATTAATCAAACTAAACCTCTTCTCTATTCTTGACGCAAGAAAACCTAACCTTTCAACACTCCATCTCTCTGTAAGTTTATCCAATTTACTTAATGCCTGAGAGTACTCCCCTTTTTTTACAAGATTATCCACATCCTGAAAAGACCCTTGAACATAAAGATATTCAAATAAGAATACTCCGCACAAAGAAAATAAAATAACCAATAAGGCACCAAACCTGAAAAAAGATTTTTGGGGAAAACTAAAATTCATTTTTATCTACAACTACCATAATAAATTTTAAATTCAGATTGAGAAGATTCCATTTTCACAAATTTATCTCCTTTTCCTTTTTGTCTTGAAAGCATAACTATTTTTCCGTTCGAGTTTGTAAAGCGATAGTTTATTGAAGAACTGAAAATTTTCTTTTTAAATGAAAAACTTTCACATTTTCCTGATACACAATTGTATATCAAACCGTTCTTTTTGCTAATGAGAAAGAAAGAAGGGCCGGTTTTTTTCTTCTTACACCCCGAAAAACCACAAACTTGCTGAAACTCGGGGACGCACATAAATTTAAACTCAGGCAGTCTCGCTTTATTACTTTTATTGTTTTTATTTTTGCTTTCACCACTGGAATCATTCTGGAGCTCAGACGTTGTCGACCAAGGAGAAGTACCTTTTTCAGAGGTGTTAGTAGCACTTGAGTTGCCTGAATAATTATTCAACAAATCCGATAAAGGTCCTTTTTTATCTTTTTTCTTAGCACTATCCTTTTTACTCTCTCTCCTCCTTTGCGCTCCGTCTTTTGAACTAGTTACATTAGAACCCGATCCCGCCTCTACTAAACTCTTCCCAACAGATCTAGCATACTTAAATATATTTTTATCACTACTCGTTGCAGATGGAAGACCAATAATAGTATCTTGTAATGCCTTTACAGGCTTACTTTCTCTTATTTTTTGTACCGCTTTTTTGCCTAACAAATCCGACAAACCTTTTCCGGCAACTACAAAATAAATAAAAGAAACTATTAAAAGAGTAAAAACAAAATTTATAAAAAACTTTTTCATAATAAATGTAAGACAGTCACAAAATTCTTTTCCCATTACATACTACCACATTAACACAGAAAATATTCAACCCCTTCCAAATTTATGGAAGGGGTTGAAAAGTTGGTAAGCCATAAGCCGGATTCTGTTTATGTGGCAATTTATCTGGGTCTGTGATTACTCACAGATTCAATAGCGGCACTCCCCTTAAAGGGGCTCGACCTTTCACCGTGGTAAGGATTTAGCCGTTTCACCTTCACCTCACAGTGAAGCTAATCCTACACAAGGATCCCCTACTCTTACGAGTAAAGATAAGGCGAACCGCAAGGTCCGCTTACCTTGTGCCAGATGGCACAGGCGTCTCTGTTCGCACCTCGTGGGTTTCACCCCAGACGGGTTTTTCCCGCTACCATTTTACCTGATATGTTTTGTCTCGAGTACAAAAGATATCAGGTCGGTGTCCGGACTTTCCTCCCTGCTTCATTAAAAGCAGGGCTACCACTTAGCTTACCTTTAAAATTATATAACTTAGAAAAAAATAAGTCAATCAACTAAATAGGCTTTTATTAACCAACCTATCAGCAGCTTGATTATCTTCTCTAGGTATTAATTCAAATTCCACTGATTTAAAATCTTGCATTATATTCCACAAATCAATAAATAGTTCTTTTAAATTATCACTTTTCACTTTGTATTTTCCCTGAACTTGATTTACCAAAAGTTCGCTGTCGGATTTTAATTTAATCGACTTTTCTGAAGCCTTTTCTTTTCCTATCTTTTGCTTTAATTTTTCTAGACCGAATATAGCCGCTTTGTATTCTGCAATGTTATTAGTGGCCTCTCCAATCCGTTTGTTATACTCTTCCTTTTCTTCACTGTTCATTTTAATTAATGCTCCTATTGCAGCAGGGCCTGGATTACCCTGAGAACCTCCATCAGTATAAATTATTATTTCATTATTATTTTCAGACATAGATGCAAGTAATTATAAAATCAAAAAACTTTTTTAATTAATTCTAAAAACGGAAGGGCTACTAAGCAGGTCCATCGAAATCTTCTCAGTGATCCCTCAATAAAAATTATTCCTTTCTTCTTACAATTAAGATGGATCACTGAGAAGATTCTGGGGGTTTTGGCCTATAATCCCAGGGCAACAAACTACTATCATCACCGCTCTCTTCATCAAAAGGTAATTTAAAAGCAGCTGAATTTGGGTGGCCTCCGCCCCCAAATTTATCAGCTATTTTAGAAACATCTACTTTCCCTGCCGAACGAAGCGAAACTTTAAGTTTACCGTGCCTTACATGCCAAACAGCAGCAAAATCAGCCTCATGAGCTTCTTGAACCCTCTCTCCGATCTCTGAATACAGCATAGAGGAGTTAATGGCTACTCCTTCTTCTCCCTCTAAAGATATTAAGTCAGCTTTATGCAGCACCCTGTCAATCAAGGCATTTTTATAATCAATGAGCAAGCGACCTTTCTGAACATATTCTTCCAACTTCTCTTCTGACTCCAACTCTTCACACCATTGATCCCAAACACTAAACTCAAATGACTTCATCTCCATTACAGCCATAATCTCTCTAGTATATTCCAGATTAAACTTCCACAAATCTATATCTTCAATATACTTCAAAAGTCTCGGAACCTGCTTATCTGGATAAAAATATTTCCAAGTCAATACTGCCCCGGAATGATCCAAATTAAAAGAGTAATCATCGGCCATCTTCGCAAATTCTTCTTGACTTTTATGATGATCAATTACAACTACTTTATTTGCTTTTTGCCTCACCTTCTGCATCAGATTCCGCTTACCGTAAACAAAATCAACAAAATAAACATTTGAATTTTCTATCTCATCATAAGGGGGGGTAGTTTGATAAGATACCGGTATATAACTAGCCTTTTCTCCAAAAAATATCCACGCTACCCAGGCACTTGAAAAGCCATCTGGACAATTTTTATGATACAAAATTTTGATATTAGTCATATTTTCTTCAGTAATTAGTAACAGTTGATTCTAGAGCTTTGATTCCAGCTAAATTATCCCCAGAAAGAAACTTTAACATTGCACCACCGCCGGTTGAAACAAAATCAAATTCATCAACAAGACCCATATTAGAAACTAAAGTTGTCGTCTCACCCCCTCCAATGAAAGTTTTTGCTTTTGAGTTAACAAGAGCCCTAGCAAGTCTCTTTGAAGCCTTTGCATAAGGTTCCTTCTCAAAATAACCCAAAGGACCATTCCAAATCACTGACTTTGAGCTCTTTATCTTTTCTTCAAAAAAATCAACTGTCTCTTTGCCGAGATCCATTATCATATCCTTTTCATAACGAAAATTAGAAGGTGTGAACACCTTATCACCCTTTAAATACTTTCTACATTCCTCCAGTTTATCTTTTTCTACTCTAGAATTCCCTATATCCTCTCCTTTTGCAGCTAAAAAAGTATTAGCCACCACACCACCAACTAAGAAATTGTCAATTTTATCCCACAAGCTTCCTATCACATCCAGCTTTGTTTTTACTTTTGCTCCCCCTAACACAAAAGAAGTCGGTGACTCCAAACCTTGCAAGACTTCATTCAAATTATTTAATTCATATTGAAGAAGCAACCCTCCAAAAGAAGGGATAAATCTTGGCAAAATTGAAACTGAGCTATTTCTTCTATGCATTACACCAAAAGCATCTTGAATAAAAAAATCGCCTAAAGAAGCAAGCTTTCTTCCGAACTCCTTACTTTCATTTTGTTCTCCTTTATTCCTTCTTAAATTCTCTAATACAAAAAACTTATTCGACGACTTTTTTATAATTTTCCGATTCTTCTTAAAATCAAAACCAGGCAAAAACAGCACGTCTTCATCTAAATAATTCTCAAAAACTTCCCTAAACGGTTTCATCGAATAAGGCTTGTTGGAGCCTCCACCCTCAAATCTTCCTCTATGAGACATAATAATCACCTTGCCTCCAAAAAAATCTTTTAAAAAATTTAATGTCTTCAAAGAAGACTTAGTCCGAAAAGAATCAAATTCTTGAGACTGACCTACGTTTAAATCAACTCTCAAAAGGCAAACGTCACCCCTCCTCTTCTCTAATTCTTTCTTGCTTATGAATCTTATTTTACTTTTTTCTGAAGACATAAACTAACTCACTTGTTCAATTATAATCCAAAAAAGGAAGAAGCACTAATTAACTTAAATAAAAAAGCACCCTGTCCGGGTGCTTTTTAAAAAAGTTTAGAACTTAAAAGGGCTGGCGTAAGCTACTATTCCCGGCTCAAAGGCCGAGTACCATCGCCCCTGTGCACTTTCACTTCTGAGTTCGGGATGGGATCAGGTGGTGCATGCACAGGTAAAACACCAGCCCATCTAAACTCTAAACAAAAACGAAAGCAATTTTCTGAGATAAAGGATATTGGAGCTTTGGAGCTATTAGTACTTCTCGGCTCACCCACTCACGTCATAATCTTTAACACGCAGCTGAACAAAGCCAGCTGAGAGTTGCCGATTAGTCAATGAGTGAGTTACACTTCTCACGAAGCTTACACCTGAAGCCTATCAACCTGGTGGTCTTCCAGGACTCCTTAGGATACCTAATCTCAGGAGGGGCTTCGCGCTTAGATGCTTTCAGCGCTTATCCCGTCCGAACGTAGCTACCCGGCAATTCACCTGGTGGCAAAGCCGGTACACCAGAGGTTCGTTCAACCCGGTCCTCTCGTACTAGGGTTGACTTCCTTCAGGTTATCCAACGCCGACAGCGGATAGAGACCGACCTGACTCACGTCGGTCTGAACCCAGCTCACGTGCCACTTTAATCGCCGAACAGGCGAACCCTTGGGAGCTTTTTCACCCCCAGGATGTGACGAGCCGACATCGAGGTGCCGAACCCGGTCGTCGATGTGAGCTCTCGGACCGGACCAGCCTGTTATCCCCGGAGTAACTTTTATCCGTTGTCTCGGGCCTTCCTATGAAGAACCCTCGGGTCGCTAAGCTCTGCTTTCGCACCTGCGCGGCTTGTAAGCCTTGCAGTCAAGCCGGCTTATGCCTTTGCACTTTCAGTCCGGTTTCCATCCGGACTAAGCCGACCTTAATAGGCTCCTCCGTTACGTTTTAGGAGGAATCCACCCCAGATAAACTGTCCGCCAGGCAGTGTCTTTTGCTGTTTTATCAGCAAAGTTAGATGCTAGCATTCGGAAGGTGGGTGTTCCATGGACGGCTCCACCCCAGCCGGGGCTGGAACTTCAAAGCCTCCCCACTACGCTACGCATCCAAACACCAACACCAGTACCAAGCTACAGTAAAGCTTCCGGGGTCTTTTCGTCCTGCTGCCGGTACCCCGCATTTTCACGGGGACTGCATTTTCATCGAGCTCCTCGCTGAGACAGCACTCCAGTCGTTACGCCTTTCGTGCGCTCCGGAACTTACCCGGAAAGGAATTGCGCTACCTTAGAACCCTTATAGTTAGGGCTGACATTGATAAGGGCTTCGGGCAGTCAGCACTTAGCTCTAAAAAGAACCAAGCACCGCTACCGTTAACATTCTTACATCGGTCAGGCGTCAGTCCCTATACATCCTCTCACGAGTTAGCAGGGACCTGTGTTTTTGATAAACAGTCGCCAGAGTACCTTCGCTGCGGCCCTGCACCAAAACGGTGCGGGGCAGGCCTTATCCCTAAGTTACGGCCGCTTATTTGCCGAATTCCTTAGCGAGGACTCACTCGTTCCCCTTGGGCTTCCCGCCCTGCCTACCTGTGTTGGTTTACGGTACGGTGTCCTTAAAGTATTGGTCTCAGGACCCAAATCACGATCAATTTTTTAAGTAAAAACCTTATCAAGTAGATCATGATTTAAGTCCTGAGACCTGGCCTAGAGGTTTTTCTCGGAAAACTCTTCACTCGAATCGGCTAGCTAAATTGCTAACCTTTCTTCGATACTCGAAGCTGTCACTAAAGACAGTGTTCCGGATTTTCCTAGAACACACTTCTAAGTATCAAAGACGGCAAACCATTAAGCCGCTCGAGTTTCTTATTTTTCGTCACCCCATCGGTGTCTCTTTAAGGACGGGTCGGAATATTAACCGACTATCCATCGGCTCCGGCATTCGCCATTACCTTAGGACCGCCTAACCCTCCGCCGATTTCCGTTGCGGAGGAAACCTTGGGCTTTCGGGGAGTTGGTTTTCAACCAACTTTGCGATTACTCATGCCAACATTCTCTCTTCCTAACGCTCCACTCCGGCTCGCGCCTGAAGCTTCAGTGCATTAGAAATGCTCTCCTACCACCGTCGCAAAGCGACGGTCCGCGTCTTCGGCACCTTGCTTTAGCCCCGAGAATACTTTGGCGCTAGAGCGCTTGAATAGTGAGCTATTACGCACTCTTTAAAGGATGGCTGCTTCTAGGCCAACCTCCTATCTGTCTGAGCACTCTAACTACCTTTAACACTTAGCAAGGATTTAGGGGCCTTAGACGGCGGTCTGGGTTGTTCCCCTTTAGACCATGAAGCTTGGCCCTCACGGTCGGACTACCATGGAAGGACAGATGGTATTTGGAGTTTGGTTGGTTGTCTGGACTCTCGTCCTTTGACTACCATCCAGTAGCTCTACCCCCACCTGTCTTAGCACGGCGCTAGCCCTAAAGCTATTTCGGAGAGAACCAGCTATTTCCAAGCTCGATTGGCTTTTCACCGCTTGCCTCAGCTCATCCGAGAGTTTTGTAATACTCAACGGTACGGGCCTCCCTTTGGTGTTACCCAAAGTTCACCCTGGCCAAGGCAAGATCGCTTGGTTTCGGGTCCTATGTGTACGACTTGGCGCGCGTTTCACGCTCGCTTTCACTACGGATCCGCCCCGTAAGGCTTAACCTTGCCATACACACAGACTCGTTGGCTCGTTCTGCAAAAAGCACGCGGTCAGCCGCTCAACACTAAAAGCGTTGAGTCGGGCCTCCCACTCTTTGTAAGTAAATGGTTTCAGATTCTATTTCACAGCCCTCGCAGGGCTACTTTTCATCTTTCCCTCACGGTACTTGTTCACTATCGGTCATCGAACATATTTAGCCTTGCCCGATAGTACGGGCAGCTTCTCCCAAGGTTTCATGGCCTCGGGATACTCAGAAATAAAGAGGTAATCCACTTTCGTTTTCGCATACGGGCCTATCACCCTCTTCGGGTCTCCTTTCCAGTGAGATTCCGCTAACGAAAGTAGATTACATATCTCTTTACTCTACAACCCCTCAAAGTCAAAGACCTTGAGGTTTGGGCTTTTTCCCGTTCGCTCGCCACTACTAAGGAAATACCATATTGGTATCCTTTCCGCCGGTTACTGAGAGGTTTCACTTTACCGGGTTAACACTTTGGCAAAGCCAAAGTAACTCGGGTTTGCCGAGTTGGGTTCTCCCATTCGGGAATCCCCGGATCGACGGTTGCTACGCACCTACCCGAGGCTTATCGCAGCTATGCCACGCCCTTCATCGCTGTTCGATGCCTAGACATCCACCATTTACCCTTAGTCAGCACCAATACCCTTTATCTCAAGAAGTTGCTTTCGTTTCAGAATATTTTAAAACTCCGACCAAAGAGTTTTATTTTTCAAAAGAACATTCAAAACCGTCCAATTCATTCAAAAAGCCTCCGCAGAACGGAGGTCTTAAAAAAGTAAATAATAAGCGAAAAATTAATAAAGTAAGTATAAAAGACCCCCGCTTTTCAGAATTAAAGTTTTTACGTTTCTTTTCATTTCCATCGCTTATTATATCCGATGACAAAATAGTGTCAAGATATACAGCCATTTCCCAGTAGCTGACAACCCTAATTAATAACCAAAAGATTCAAGAATTATAAATCATGAATTTTAGGTACCAGTAACTTGTAACGAGTAACTTGGGGTAGAGGGTTTAAAAATTTTCCTATCTTCATCCACAAAAAACAGCCAGCAAATTCAAATTAAGATAGGACAAACTACTGAGTGGATTCTGACCACCAAGGAGTTAAAATTTCATTCTCTTCTTGAGACACTAACAAAGTAACTTCAAAATGGGCGCTTGGACTACCATCCTCAGTCACAAAACTTCCGTCTTCTCTTTGTTTGGCAAAATTACTAGAAAAAGAAAGCATAGGCTCCAAGGCTAAAACCATACCATTTTCTATTTTTGGAGTATCACCAGCAACTTCGTAATTAAATATCGTGGGCTCTTCATGCAAGTTAAAACCAACACCGTGTCCTGTGAGATTTTTAATTATCTTAAAATTAGTTCCTTTTACTACTTTTTCTACGGCTCTACCTATATCCTTAACCGATTCACCTGCCTTACACACCTTAATAGACTCATTAAGAGCTTCTCTCGTCTTTGAAACAAGTAATTCAGCATTTGAACTTACTTTTCCAATAAGCACAGTGAGAGCAGAATCCGTAATTAAGCCCTCATAATCTACTCCCATATCAATAGAAAGAATATCCCCCTCCTTAAGGTTGTAGTCATTGGGAATACCATGCACAACCACATTATTAACAGAAGTGCAAATTGAAGCAGGATAAGCCTTTTTCGACCCAGAAGGTTTGTAACCCAAAAAAGCGGGACTACCCCCTAAATCCTTAATTCTGTTTCTCGCATATTTCTCCAAATCCATCAAAGAAACCCCTTTCGAGGTTTTATTTCTCAACTCCTTCAAAACAGTAGTCAAAATGTCTCCTGATCTTCTTAGTCTTCTTAAGTTCTCTTGAGATTTTATTTTTGCCATCTACCTATTTTTTAATCTTTCCAAATTAAGAGCTTTCGCTATTTTCTTATGCACCCTATAAGGTGCTTTTGTTCCATCAACTTTGTGAATTTCATACCCCCTTTCTCTTAGTTTGGATAGAATTGGTTTTGTTCTGTCTCGAAATTCCTCAAGTCTTTTTTGTATAACTTCAGGTTTATCTAAAGTACGAGTTCGTAACCCACCCTTACAAAAAGGGCATCTATCCAGTTCATAGTCACCTAATATAGGGAGAGAGCACACTGAACAAACTGTCCTTTTTGAATTTCGCTTAATAGAAGTTTGATCATTTATTTCTAAAAAAACAAAATCAATATTTTGCCTACCATAAGAGTTCTCTAAAATTTCAATTACCCCTTTCTTACTATTATTACCGAATGCCTCAATAACAGTTCTCGGGGAACCACTAAAAACAAGGCTTAATTCCGAATCTTCCATATTTTTAATTTCTGAAACTACTATCTCTCGCACCCACATAGGATCTAAAAGGCTTCCTTCCTCGAAACCTTTACGCTTTTTTTGTAATTCTTTGTTATTTTTTGCCTGAGGAGAATAAAGAAGATTTTCTATATAAGACCCGGTGTCAAAGTGAACAAAGTTAAAGCGCTTCTCCATTAATTCAGCCTGGGTACCCTTCCCTGCTCCAGGAGGCCCATATATTGAAACAACTCTTGAATTTCTATTCATATACCTTCATTTTAGCATACATGTCAGCAGCCAGTAACGAATAAGCCGTAATTTTTAAATTTTATGTGAATAATCTTAATGCCAGGATCAGAATCTATTCGAAAAAAAGAAACGAAACTCAAAATCCAATTTAGGCAGCTTTTCAGCGTGAATTCAAATTCAAGGAAAATAAAATAAATAATAAAAAAACCAATCAGAATTCATTCAGAAGGGATAGAATAGTTCAATATCGTGGAATAAACGAAAAGTCAACGAAACTCCTGCCACAATACAACCCAGGGGGCTCACATTCGGGTGGTTTCAAGGAGGTTTGAAGGATTTTATCTCATACCATCCTGAAAACCGACGCCGAAAGCAGCTGAATTAAGGCCGCCCGAGGCAACGAACTGTTCAGTTCGTTGCTGAGGGTAGCCCGTCCTTATCTCTATAAAAATTATTCCTTTCTTTCTATCTCTGGAACTGACGGGCTACTGGGTCGATTTTGGCTACATTATTCCCTCATATTCACGCATCGTTAATTGAGACTGAACCTTTTTCATGATTTCCAGACCTACAGAAACAACAATAAGAAGAGCAATACCACCTACGGCAAAAGAGCTAACTCCACTCAACATTTGGGTAATATTGGGCAAAACAGCAACAAAACCCAAGAATAAAGCTCCTGTTAAAGTTACTCTATTTACAATTTTCGTTAGAACTTTCTTCGTTTCCTCTCCTGGACGAATTCCAGGAATAAAGCCGCCACGCCTCTGAAGATTTTTAGATATTTCTTCAGGATCGAAAGTGACTGCGGTGTAAAAGTAAGTAAATCCAACCACTAAAACAAAATATACCAAACTATAAATCAAAGAATTATTGAAAAATCCCGTAACAAAATTATTTAAACTTTCTGCAAATCCTGCAGAAAACATAGAAGCTGCTTGCGCCAAAAATTGCGGAAAGAGTAAAACCGAAACTGCAAATATTATAGGAATAACACCTGCTTGATTCGCCTTTATAGGGAGATAGCTAGAAGCTCCTCCGTACATTTTATTGCCCCTAACTTGTTTTGCATAAGAAACTGGAACCTTCCTTTCTCCTTCATTCACAACTACTATCCCGGCGGTAACCACTATTGCCAAAACCACGAAAGCTAGGTAAGTTGGAAGCATGGAAGGAGTGTAATTAGCTATCGCTGATGAAATAGTCTGAGGCAAGCCTGCCAAAATTCCGGAAAAAATTATAATGGAAATACCATTCCCAAGGTCTTGTTCAGAAATTAATTCTCCTATCCACATAAGAAGAGTGCTACCTGCGGTAATCACAACTACATTAGTTAAAAGTTGAGATATACCCAGTGGCCTTACTACCTGCTGAGAAATAAGCAGATTCAAAAAGCCATAAGACTGTACAGCAGCCAATGGAACTGATAGATACCTAGTATATCTATTAAACTTAGATCTCCCTTCTGAACCTTCTCCATAGTAATATTCTTTCAACTTAGGAAAAACAATAGTGAGTAATTGCATAATGATAACAGCTGTAATATAAGGCCCTACTCCCAACATAGCAACTGAAAGATTGGATAAACCTCCTCCAGAAAATAAATTCAAAAAGCCGAATATTTGATTAGACGCAAGAAACTCTTGCAACCTCGCCACGTTAACTCCTGGAATAGGAATAGCAGCTAGAGCCCTAAAGAGAACCAAAAACCCCAAAACTGAAAAAATCTTCTTTCTTAGTTCAGTTATTTTAAATATTTGGAGAAATTTATTCATTTTCTAAAACTTCACCTCCAGCTTCTTTAATTTTTTCTTGCGCCCCAGAAGAAACGGGAATTTTCACCTTAAAAGATTTTTCTGTATCTCCATCCCCCAATAATTTTACTTTTTTCTTGCCTTTGTCAATAAGACCTTTTTCTATTAAACTTTCTTTAGAAATAATATCGCCATCCTCAAAATAACTATCTAATTTACCTAAATTAACTACTTGAGCATCAGGACTTTTAGGAGGATTATCAACACCTCTCAGCTTAGGAAATTTTTTAATAATTCGCTCTTCATAAGAAATAGTGCTGTCTCCTGCCCGAGATTTCTGACCTTTATCTCCTTGACCACCGTATGTACGCCACTTACCTCCTCTGCCTATCCTTTTTTTGTTGTCCTTTTTATTATTTTCAGGTTGTAAATCGTGAACTTGCATAAATTTTTAAATTAAGAACTAAATTCTTTAAGAGCCTTCACGGTTGCTCGAGCATTGTTTAATTTATTCGAACTTCCGCCAAGAATTTTTGCAGAAATATCCTCTACCCCCACAAGATCCAACACACTCCTAACAGCACCCCCTGCAATAAGTCCATGGCCTTCTCTGGTAGGTTTCAACAGAACTTTTGCAGCCCCATATTTACTTTCAATATCATAAGGAATAGTTCTATCCTCTTTTAATTCAGTTTCAATTTTGTTTTTCTTTGCTTGCTTTTTTGCTTTCGAAATTGCTTTTGCCACATCCTTTCCCTTTCCCATTCCAACACCTACCTCTCCATCTCTATTACCTACCCCTACTACAGCTCGAAAGCTAAACCGTTTACCTCCGGACATAACCCGAGTTACTCTACGTATCTCCAAAACATCTTCGTCCAGTTGGTTATTTTGGTTTTTATTGTTGTCGTTTTTAGCCATAATTTTCTAAAAAATTATCTAAAAGTCTAAACCGCCCTCCCTAGCGCCCTCCGCCAAAGCTTTCACTCTTCCATGATATTCATAATGACCTTTATCAAAAACGGCTTTTTCTATACCTTCCTCTCGGGCTTTTTGGGCTAATTTTTTTCCAACTTCAAAAGCTTGTTCCTTTTTTTCTAAATCATTACCTACTTCATGGCTGGATGCAGAAACTAAAGTTACCCCTTCAAAATCATCAATCATTTGAGCATAAATATACTTATTACTTCTAAATACAGAAAGCCGAGGTTTACTTGAAGTACCTCGCCCCACTTTTCCTCGGGCTCTTTGTTTTCTTATTTTTCTTTTTTTATTTAAAGCTTGATCTTGCATAATACCTCATAATTTACAAGTTAAACACCACCCTCGCTTCCCATTCCTTCACCTACTCCTTTCTTACCAACTTTCCTTCTAACATCCTCACCCTCATACCGAAAACCTTTTCCTTTATACGGCTCAACCGGCCGAAAACTTCTAATTTCAGCTGCTGCCTGCCCAACTAATTGCTTATTCTTACCACTAATAGTTAATTTACCCTTATCCTCAACTTCAAAATTTAAATCATCGGGCTTTTCATATTTTATAGGAGAAGAAAAACCTAAACTCAACTCAAGAAAATCACCTTGATCTTTCATCCTATAACCCACGCCTTTTAAGATAAGAGTTTTTTCAAAACCATCCTTCAAGCCCTCTATAGCATTAGAAATCAAAGAACGCAAAGTTCCCCAGTTGCTTCTAAACTGCTTGTTATCTTTATCTAAAACAGAAAAAAACAATTTACCATCATCTTTTTCAATTTCTACACCATTCAAACGATCAACCTCCGTTTCTTCACCATCCTTAGAAATTAAAACACTTTCGTCCTGTATCTCGACTTCAATATTTTCCGGTATTTCAATTGGTTGTTTTCCTACTTTAGACATAATTACCAAATTTCAAATAATATTTGACCGCCCACCTTGTTTTCTCTTGCATCTTTTCCACTCTTAATGCCTTCCGGAGTAGAAACAACTAATGTTCCATAACCCCCTTTTACGGGCCACAAATCTCTATAACCTTTATATCTTCTACGGGAGGGTTTGCTTAAGAACTCAAAACCCTTTATGGATTTTTCCGGCTTCAAACGAATTTTCAAAACTTTATTCGGTCTTTTGCCCTTAACCTCAACAGAATCTATATATCCTTCTTTTTCCAGCAACTCAGCTATTTTCTTGTCCATCTTAGAATAGGGCATCTTCAAAAAGCTATCCCCTGTGTTCTGAGAATTATTTATTCTTGTTATTAAATCTATATAAGACATAAATATTATCAGAATCCGCTCAGTAGTCGATATATTTAAAAATAACTAATAAGGAATTTTTATGGATTTAATCGACTACCCTTCGGGCGGACTCAATTTCAGCTTATTCTGTGTCACCTTTCAGAATAGTAATTCAATACAATTCTTCAAAGCTCCTTGAATAAATTGAAATTGAGTCCCCTGAGCTGGATCCTGATGCTGGTTTCAAGCACTATTTTTTTATTTACTATTATTACTTTCCATTTGTGCTTGAAAACAATATCAGAATCCGCTCAGAATCAGTTCAAAAATGTTTTCAGCGTGACTTCAAACTCAAGAAGTTTTGAAGGACTGTATCTCATACTGTCCCGAAAAACGACGACGAGTTTGAATCGCTGAAAAATTTCCTTTTAAGGTGATCAGTCTATTTAAAAAATATTCCTTTTTCATCTTTTAAAAAATGATCACTGAATGATTCTGATTACCAGGAGGCTTTTTTAACGCCTGGTATTTTACCCTCACTCGCCAACTCCCGAAAACAAATCCTACACAAATCAAAATCTCTCATATATCCCCTTGCACGACCACAACGAAAGCATCTGTTTACTCCTCGGGTTGAGTATTTTCTTTCTTTTTTTGATTTTTCTATTAATGCCTTTCTAGCCATAATCTTCTTAATTTAAAAAACCAAAAACGTCCAAAGCTTATAGTAGTAAAATTACACCTTAGAATCAAATAAAATTAGCCACAATAACTAATCACTGGACTCTGAAGATTCCGGCTCAAACACACCCTCTATAGGCATATAAATTTTCTTATAAACCTCCAATGCCTTATCTCTACTGTCTGTCTTTGTAACCACAGTAACCTGAAGACCAAAATCGATTTCATGCTCTTCAGGGTCAACTTCGGGAAACACATCTCTATTCTCTATTCCTATATTGAGGTTACCGGAATCCCCCACTTTATCCATACTTAGACCGGAAAAATCCTTAATCCTAGGCAAAGAAACATTTACCAATTTACTCAAAAAATCCAACATCTTATCACCTCGTAAAGTTACCATTAAAGAAACTACATCTCCTTCTCGAACCTCAAAACCTGAAATTGACTGCCGAGCAGTTTTTTCAACCGGTTTCTGTCCTGTAATAGAAGTTATCTCTTCTTTAATAATAGGTAAAATATTATCCTCAAACCCCTGCTCTTCTCTTTTAGATCCGACACCAGTATGAACAACAACTTTCTCTATTTCTTTTTTAGCTGTTTTTCTATCCATAAAAGTTTAAAAATTTATGTTGATGATTCGCACTTTTTACAAAATCGAACCTTATCTCCTCCTTCCGATCTATACCCAACTCTTGTAGGCTCTCCACATGACGAACAAATAAGAGAAATATTAGAATGATGAATGGGCCGAGCAACATCTACCATTTCACCTGACTCACCCTTCTTTTTAGAACGAACGTGTTTTTTATGTACATTTACACCCTCAACGACAACCTCACCTTCATCAGGTAAAGCTTTAATTATTTTACCCTCTTTTCCTTTATCATTGCCGCTTATTACTATAACTTTATCTCCTTTTTTTAAATTCATTTGTAATCTTAATCCTTAACAATTAAAACTAGAAACCTAAACAACGTCTTCCGCTAATGAAACTACGTCTTGAAAGCCTTCTGCTTTCACCTCTCTTGCAATAGGCCCAAAAATTCTAGTGGCTACAGGCAGCTTACCGTCCATTACAACTCCAGCATTATCATCAAAACGTACATAAGAACCATCACTTCTTCGATAAGCCTTCTTTTGTCTAACTACTAAAACATCAACTACATCATTTTTCTTAACCTCTTTTCCCGGGTCGGCTTTTTGAACAGAAGCCTTAATAATATCCCCTAATTTCGCATATCTTTTTTTACTTCCCCCTAAAACTTTAAAACATTTGGCGGTCTTTGCTCCCGAATTATCTGCAATTTTTAAAACAGTGCCTTCTTGAATCATATTATTCTATATCCTTTACCCTTCCGACTACTTTCCAACGCTTATCCTTAGAAATAGGACTAGTTTCCTCAATAACAACTTCCTCCCCTTCAGAAAATTTTTCTTCTTCATCATGAGCTTTATACTTATCCGTAACCTCAAAATATTTCAAGTAGCGGGGGTGTTTTTTTAGTCGAGAAACCTCAACCACACAAGTTTTGTCCATCTTATCTGATGTTATTTTACCTTTCAATTGTCGCATAAAATTTTATTTCTTTTCATTAATTAGTGTTAAAATACGAGCTATATCTTTTTTCGTTTCCCTTATCTGGCTTACGTTCTTTGTTTTACCCAAAGACAAATCAAATTGCAAATCAGAAAGCTTTTTTCTTTTGTCTTTTAATTTCTTAAGTAACTCATCTATTGATTTATTTCTCAATTTTTGCAAATCACTATCTTTCATAAATCAAACATTTTTAAAATTAACGCTTGCCTCTTTCAATAAATCTAGTTTTAACTGGCATCTTGTATCCGGCTTGGTTAAGAGCCTCTTCAGCTAACTCTTTATCAACGCCTCCAACCTCAAAAAGCACTCGACCAGGTTTTACAGGAAAAACATAACGATCCACTTCTCCTTTTCCACCCCCCATTTTTACTTCAGGAGGAAGGGAGGTAACGGGCTTGTCGGGAAAAATTCTAATCCAAACTCGCCCCTCTCTCTCCAACTTATTTGTAATAGCTTTTCTACCAGCTTCTATTTGAGACGAATTAACCCAATCATCACTTAAGGCTTGCAATCCGTAGTCCCCAAAAGCTATTTCAGTTCCTTTCGTTTCTTTTTTTCTGTTCCGAGAACGTCCCTTTTGCTGTTTTCTGTATTTTTGTTCCTTTGGTTCTAACATAATTATTATTCATTTTCATCTTCTTGCTCTTCTTCAAAAACTTCACCTTTATAAATCCAGGCTTTAACGCCTATAGTGCCGAATGTTGTATATGCCGTAGATTCTCCATAATCAATATCCGCCCGTAAAGTGTTCAAGGGCATACTACCAAAATCTATCCATTCAGTTCGAGCAAAATCAGCCCCGTTTAACCGGCCTGCAACCTGAATTCTAGCTCCCTCTACTTCTCTATTTTTTTCTAGTGATCCAAGCCTCCTTTTCATAGCTCGACGATAAGGTAGCCTCCTCTCTAAGTCGGATGCAACTTGGTCAGCAATCACCTGAGAAGAAACTTCATTTCTCTTTAACTCTACAACATTTAAATTAAGGCCGAAGTCTAAGTCTTGATCATATTCTTTCCGTAACTCTCTAATTTCTTCTGTCAGTTCATCACGAAGCGATTGAATTCGGCTACCCTTCCGACCAATCACCAGGCCGGGCCTGTTACTATGTATCTTTACATTAATATCATCTCTTGTTCTTTCAATTTCTATCTCATCAATTCCAGCATTGGAAAGATCTTCCTGAAGATGTTCCCTTATCAAGCAGTCCTCTTTCAAAAAGTATTTTCTTGACTTTTTATAAAACCAATGGCTAGACCAATCAGAACCCGCAGGCTGTCCGAGACGATATGAATCTGGTCTTGTTTTATTACCCATTTACTCTTAAAAATTATTATTTATTATTCCATTCCTGATTTCCTGTTAAATATTTGGTCTGTCATCCCCCCCTGCTGCCTGGACTTATCAGGGGAAATTTCTTTCCTTTCTACGGGACCTTCCGAACTATCCGATGAGTCAGAAGAGCCTCCTCCTGATGTTTGGGTTTTTGGAATAACATACTCTTCTTCACCCACTTCTTCTTTCTCTTTTAGTTTAACCGTTATATGAGAGGTTTTCTTGTGAATCTCATCCGCACTGCCTCGCGCTCGAGGTAACCATCTCTTCAATGTCGGCCCCTCATCTACTTTTATCTCTGAAATCTTCAAACGAGAGGGACTCATTTCGTGATTATGTTCAGCATTCGCAATAGCAGAACGCAAAACCTTTAAAACCTTATCAGAGGCCTTCTTAGGAGAGATGGAAAGCTGAGCTTTGGCTTCATTTATATCCAAACCCCTTATCATATCAACTATCTTACGGCTTTTCTTAGGTGTAATTTTTGCTCTATTCAGCCTAGCCACTGCTTCTTTTTCACTTTGTTTCTCTTTATTAGACATAATTTAAATTTATAACATTCCTTGTTCAAGATCTCGTTGAAGTTGGCCTCCATGCTTTCGAAATTTCTTTGTAGAAGCAAACTCACCAAGTCTGTGGCCTATCATATCTTCATTAACTTTAACTTCTTCAAACCCCTTTCCGGTATGGACTTCAAAAGTATAACCAACCATTTCCGGAGAAATTTCTGAATCACGAGCCCATGTTTTTATAGATCCGTCTTCAGGTTTCTGTCTAGATATCTTCTTAGTTATATTTGGATCCACATATGGACCTTTTTTAAGAGATCTACTCATTTCTTCTTTTTATAATTAAATCATCTGACCGTTTATTTTTTCTTGTCTTACCTTTTGTTTTGTTTCCATAAACATCTTTTGGTGTATCGCTTCCCCAGGTTTGTTGACCACCTTCTCCACCACCACCCGGATGATCATGAGCACCCATAGCAGCACCTCTCACTTCAGGTCTTTCACCTCTATGACGAGCGTCTCCAGCCTTATTCATAGTTTCACTAGAATGTTCGGCATTAGAAACAGACCCAATAGAACCCCAGCAGTTCCATGGAACTTTCCGTATTTCATCCGACGGCATCCGAAGATGAGTATAACCTTCTTCATTTGCCAAAACCTGCAAAGAGGTGCCGGCCGACCTGCTTAATTGCCCTCCCTTGCCAGGTTTAAGCTCAACATTATACACCTCTATACCGGAAGGAATATTTTTGAGCCTCACTCTATTACCCACCTCAAGGGGGCCATCTTCTTTTGTTATTACCTCATCACCTTCATCCATCTCTTCCGGGGCGATAATGTATCTCCTTTCCCCGTCTTCATACAAAACCTTAGCTATATCAGCCGTCCTATTCGGGTCGTAATCTATAGATTCCACTTTTCCTGTTATTCCCTCTTTATCCGTTCTATCAAAGTCAACAACCCGCTCTTTTCTTTTGTGACCGCCCCCTCTATGACGAACTACTAACTTACCCTGGCTATTCCGGCCGGATGTTCTATTTTTACCTTTTGTTAAATTTTTTTGAGATTTATCTGAACTCATAATCTTATTTAAAAACTAAACTGGAAAAACATCTATATCCTCTCCTGCTTTTACTGTCACAATCGCCTTTTTATATTCTTTCTTGCCTCCTTCAATTGAGCCACCACCGGCCCGCACAAGACTTCTTGACTTTGTTTTCCCTCGCATCGTATTAACTGAATCTACCGACACATCCCAACGCCTTTCTACTTCTCTTTTTATTGAAGGTTTATTAGCCGAAGGCTTAACTAAAAAAACATATTTATTCTCTTGAGATAAGTCACGAGCTTTTTCAGAAATTACAGGTTCTATAATATTATTAGACTCAAGAGACTCTTTATCAAATTCTTCTGCTATTTCTTCCTTTATTGCTTTCTCTTTGTCTGACTCTTCAGAGGAAGCGTCTTTTTGATTTGACTTTTGTAAAAAATCTAAAACACCCATAATTTTTATACTTTAAGTGAACTCTGAACTCCTTTCTTTTGAACACTAAAATGATTTTCTACTGAGCGCAAAGAGTCCTCCTCAAATACAATAAATTTATATTGCAAAATATCCACAACATTCAAACTTTTAGGATTCATGACATCAACTTTTTTAATGTTTTTTGCTGCCTTACGAAACTTCTTGTTTTTTTCTGCCGGCAAGAAAAGGGTTTTCTTTCGGTCGCCAAAAAGAGATTCAAACAATTTCAAAGCTTCCTTTGTTTTGTAATTAACCAAATCTAAGGAGTCTAAAACTCTAATTTCTTCATCTTCAGCCTTCTTAGACAGAAGCGAAAATAACGCCTTTGTCTTCATTTTCTTATTTACTTTTCGAGAGAAATCTCTCTCACTAGATCGAGGCCCAAAAGTTGTGCCTCCACCCGTCCAAATAGGAGAACGGATAGAGCCGTGCCGGGCTCTTCCTGTTCCTTTTTGAGGCCAAGGTTTTGCTCCTCCACCTGAAACTTCACTTCTGTCTTTAGTGTGAGCAAGCTCTTCTCTTCTGTTAGAACGTTCGGAAACATAAACTTCATGAACCAAATCAGGATTCCACTCTACCTCAAAAATATTCTCAGAAGCTTCAATCTCATCGGATTTTTCACCATTTTTATTAAAAACTTTAAAAGTCATTTTTAGGTCTCAAAACAATTATTAACCACACTACAACTTTATCCTGACCTCACCGCCTTTGGGACCCGGAACACCTCCTTTCACCATCACGGTCTCTTCTTTAGGTTTCAATCGAGCAATCATCAAATTTTCCACCGTAACCTTTTTTCCTCCAGCTCTTCCAGCCATTTTTTTACCGGGAAATACTCTTTTTGGTTCAGTAGCACCCACTGACCCAGGTGATCTACGTGCATCTCTTTGACCCCCATGGGATTCTGGTGATTTTGAAAAATTATGCCTTTTTACTGTTCCTTGAAAACCCTTTCCTTTCGAAATTCCACTTACATCAACTTTCTTGCCTTGCTCTAATTCTTCAAAAGCCTCTTCTAAGTCTTCAAGTATATTCAAAATAGTAACCGGAACCACCTCTTCATCAATCCAAATCTGGCTCATATCCTTTTTTTCACACTTAATCTTATTCATAAATAAAAATATACACTAAAAAAGCACCGCCCAAAGCGGACATTTACTTAGTTTATATAAATAAAGCCTTTAGGTCAAGAAACGTAGATTGAAATTCCAATCAGTTTTATTTCTTTTTAAATATGCATTATTCCAGCAAAAAACCCTTACTAAAATAAAAAATTTCCTCATAAATATCATAGGTGAAATAATAACTTTCGCAGCGCTTAGCATTGGTCTTTACAATCTATACAAACTTACAAAACCTGAAATATCAAGCAAGGCTGTACCCTCTACAGATCCAGGCAGACTTAACAATAAAAAACTCAATAAAATAGGGAATTAAATCGACAAACTATCCAGCTCAGAAAATTAAAAGCCTGTAAAACTAGCCGGCCCTTAAAAGGGTTGGCTTTTTTATTTTAAATTTCACCAATTACAAAAAGCGACCTTCACAGGCCGCTCTTTTTTAGTCTAGTTGTAGAAAAAAACTATACCCAAACCAGCAATTTTTCAGAACCTGCTTAGAAAGATTTTCAGCGAAGCAAGATCAAGGAGTTGAGAGAAAGCCGTATCTCATACTGCTTGAAGGAACAACGATGAGATTGCTTTGCTGAAAACTTTCCTCAAGGGTGGCCAGCATATATAAAATTATTCCTTTTTCTAAGTCCTAAATATCTGGCCACTAAGTAGGTTCTGATTAAATTGCTTTGATTTCTACATCAATCCCAGAAGGCAGTGTTAAGTTATCCAAAGCCTCAATAATATCTTTTTCCGGATTCACAATATCAATCAAACGCTTATGTACTTTTCTTTCAAATTGTTCTCTCGAAGTTTTATGGGCAAAACTAGACTTGTTAACAGTCCAGCGATCAACCTCCGTAGGGAGAGGGACGGGCCCTACAATTTGGCCGCCCCTCCTTTCAATGGCTTCTATTATCTGGCTTACAGATTTATCAATCAACTTCGAATCATAAGCTCGTATTTTAAGCCTCATTTTACCTTCTTGTTGATTCTCTTCAGCCATTTAGTAATTTATTTGTTTAATCAATAATTTCCGTTACTACTCCTGCCCCTACAGTTTTACCTCCTTCTCTAATAGCAAACCGCTGTTCCTCTTCAAGAGCTACAGGATCGATCAACTCTACTTCAACTTCCACGGTATCCCCTGGCATAACCATCTCTACATCATCCGGAAGAGTTACTTCACCGGTAACGTCGGTAGTTCTAATGTAGAATTGAGGTTTATAACCGCTAAAGAAAGGTGTGTGACGGCCACCCTCTTCTTTGGATAAGGCATAAACCTCAGCCTTGAACTTAGTGTGAGGAGTAACAGTGCCGGGTTCAGCTATAACCTGACCTCTCTGGATATCCTCTTTTTTAATTCCTCTAAGAAGAAGGCCAACATTGTCACCAGCTCGACCCTCATCCAAACTTTTTTGAAACATCTCAATTCCTGTTACTACGGTATCCAATGTTTCATCTCCCATACCTACAATTTCAACCTCATCATCAGGCTGAACTACTCCCCTTTCCACTCTTCCTGTAGCAACAGTACCTCTACCTTCAATAGTAAAGATGTCTTCAATAGGCATAAGGAAGTCCTGTTCGACATCTCTTTCAGGTGCAGGAATATGATTATCAAGAGCCTCTACAAGTTCATAAATTGGTTGTACAGCATCATCGTCACTAGAATCCGCCTCCAAAGCCTCAAGGGCAGAACCTTTTATAATAGGGGTTTCTTCACCATCAAATTCATATTTATCCAAAAGCTCTCTGACTTCAGTCTCTACTAATTCTACCAACTCTTCATCATCGACCATATCAGTTTTATTAAGAAACACCACTATATTTGGAACACCTACCTGGCGAGCCAAAAGAATGTGTTCTCTGGTTTGAGGCATTGGCCCATCCGGTGCGGAAACCACTAAAATTGCACCATCCATCTGAGCTGCTCCTGTAATCATATTTTTAATGTAATCAGCGTGACCAGGAGCATCTACGTGAGCATAGTGCCTATTTTCCGTTTCGTATTCCGAGTGATGAAGTGCAATAGTAATGCCTCTTTCCTGCTCTTCAGGGGCTTTATCTATATCCTCAATCTTTTCTTCCTTGTCCACCAAACCCTTTAAGTGGAGGGCATGTAGCATAGCAGCAGTCAATGTAGTTTTTCCATGATCCACGTGACCAATCGTTCCAACATTCAAATGAGGTTTTCCTCTTTCAAATGAATCTTCAGACATTTTTTATTTAATCTTTAATTTAAGAATTCGACCTGTTAATTATAATAATCCAATTCCATTACTAAAATTCATCATTACTCATAAAAACTTTAATGTCAACCCATTGAGCCTTCCACAACCCGGCTAACCTTTTCTTCCAGCAAGAAATATACCAAAAAAACACTCAGAAAAGCAACAGCAAAACCTCCCATTACATCACTCATCCAATGAACTCCCACATACATTCTCGCTAAACCATTTACAAGAGATAAACCCAACAAGGACAAGCCCAAATCATTATAAAAAATATATACTACAAAAGAGAGAGCAAACAAAAAAGCTCCATGTCCAGAAGGGAATGCCGACCCACCCACCTCTACTAAAGGGTTAAAATTTAGAACCTCAAAAGGTCTCGGCCTGGAAAGAAAGTATTTTATAGAGTTAGCAATTATTCCTTTAGACAAAATTAAAACCGAAACAACGAAAAAAAATTTAAATAAAACCTCTTTCCCGCTCCCTCGCCAAAAAACAGGCAAACTTAATAGTACAATTAAAAAAGGTAGGTGCTTTGCGAGCACTATCCCACTTAAATCAAGCAAGAAAAATCTACCAACAATATCAGCAAAAAAATTAGCTATTATAATATCCATACTTCATGTAGAATAAGGACTTAAGAATCAAGAATCAAGAGTTTTAAGTACTAAGGACTAAGAACCAGCGACTAGCAACCAATATTTTTTAGATTGCTAAGAATCCAAAATAAGGAAGCTCTAATTAAAGCATTTTCGAGGAGTAACGAAAATCAAAATCCAATCAGAGGTCTAAGAACAATGCAAGCTTCAAGTGCGAGAACTAAATCAGAATCCATTCAAAAAGCAAAGAATAATTTAAATACGATCGAAAATTTAAAACAACTTCTACCGCAATCCGTTCAGAAGGGAAATAACGGTTCAAGCTCAAGGAGGGCTGAGGAGCAGTATCCCCAGCATACCGTGACGAAGACCGACACAGAGATTGAACTGTTATTTTCCTTCCTGCGCGGTGAGCCGTTAATAAAACCTTTTCTTTTTCTAATTTTTAAAATGGCTCACTGAACGGATTTTGATTGATTATGATAAGGCAATAATGCCATCTCTCTAGCTCTTTTAACAGCCTTGCTTAACTTCCTTTGATGAGTTGCACATACACCCGTATGCTGGGGATTAATTATCTTATTTTGGGAGGAAACATACTTTTTCAAAATGTCTACATCTCGAAAATCAATCTTATCAGCATCCTTTGAGCAGAAAGTGCATTGTTTGTTGTTTTGTTTTGCCATAATTTAAATTAAGAATAAAGATTTAAGAATCAAAAAAATTAAGCACCAAGAAATAATAAACTAAAAATCAATTAAGAAAAGTAAGTCATAAGCTTTAATCAATCAGAATTCAACTCAGGGTCCTCAATTTGTGAGTTTTCACGGAACGACCAAAGAGCCGTATTGGATCACTACTCTGAGGAATAGCACAGAAAAAGCACAAAATGAGGCCACCCCCTCGGGATGACTTGTCCTATCTATAAAAATATTCCTTTTTTATAAGCCTCCTAAAATAAACAAGCCACTGAGCGGATTCTGATTTATTAAAAAGGTATGTCTTCTTCATCAATCTCTTCACCCTCCTCATCAACATTTATTTCAGGTATATCTTCCTCTTCTTCTAACTCTGAACCACTTTGCTGAGCGCCGGATGTCCCCGGCCTTTCAGCCGATTGAGCATCAGATCTTGGCCCGAATTGAATATTTCTTGCAACAACTTCAGTAGTTCTCCTACTGTCCCCTTCTCTGGTTTCCCAATCTCTTGTCTGCAAACGACCCTCAACCATTACAAGAGCTCCTTTTTCAAGAAATTGATTAACAACCTCAGCCTGACGCCCCCATACAACTATATTATGAAACTCAGTATCTTCTTGTTTTTCGCCCTGATCATTTGTCCAGTATCTATTGGTAGCCATAGAGAAATTCACAACCGAACGTCCACCTTCTGTATTTCTCAACTCGGGACTATCCGTTAACCTACCTATTAAAATGACTTTATTTAGATTCATTTTTTAATAATTAATTTTTACTATTGCAACTCTTCAATCTTTTCCTCAATATCCTCATTCGTTAAAGAGCTTTCTTGATCATCCTCCCTTTGAGAATTACTATCACTATCTCCGCTGTCTTCCTTACCTTTAAAATCTTCATCCTTTCTTTGTTTTTTCTCCTTCTTCTCTCTCAGTCTATCACGCAACAACATAAAACGTAAAACACTTCTATCATTGCTTAACTCACTTTTCAGTTCATCCGCTTTCGAAGATTCCATTTTAAAATTAAAGACACCCATATAAGCTGTGTCTTTTTCTTGAATTTCATAGGCAAGGTCTATCTTTTCAGGTTCTTCTACTTCTAATTCTTCTGGATTTTTGTCCTCAATATTTTCTTTTACTGACGGTAATCCTTCCTCCTCTGAAAGAACGGTAAGATCATACCACTGTAATCTTTTTTCTTTAAAATTTTGCATTGTTATTCTTCTTTACTAATGGCACTTTTAGGTATGCCTCTTTTACCTGTTCCCGCAGGGATGAGCTTTCCAACTATAACGTTTTCCTTAAGACCTCTCAATTCATCTTTCTTGCCCTGAACCGCTGCATCAACCAACACTCTACTTGTTTCCTGAAACGAGGCGGCAGAAAGGAAGCTTTCAGTAGTAAGGGATACTTTCGTTATTCCCATAACTTCCTGATTATATTTTGCCCTAGAACCACCCCCTTCTCGCCTAACTTTTCTATTCTCCTCTCTTAACTTAGATTTTTCTACTAATTCTCCACGGGTAAGATCAGTGTCGCCGGGGTCCTCAACCTTCAACCGAGAAAGCATCTTTCTTACTATAATCTCAATATGCTTATCATTAATAGTTGACCCTTCAGGAACGTAAACTTTTTGAACTTCGTTTATAATATACCTCCTCAACTCCTCAATACCTCTATGCTGTAATATCTCTTCTAAATCAAGCGGCCCTTCACTAAGAACCTCACCCTCCTCTACCTCATCACCTTCCTCCACGTATAATTTCACACCTTTCTGAGCCGAATAACTGTGAAGTTTTCCTTTTTCTCCTTCCGGAGCCTCTTCTCTAACCTTTACCATTTTACCGCTCGTTTTTTCACTAATTGTTTCAACCCTTCCATCAACTTCACTCATAATAGCCTTACCTTTAGGTTCTCTCACTTCAAATACCTCCTCTATTCTCGGCAAGCCATGAGTAATATCCACTCCAGCAACTCCTCCCTTATGAAACGTCCTCATAGTAAGCTGGGTTCCGGGTTCTCCAATAGATTGAGCAGCTACCACACCTACCGCCTCTCCGTCTTTTACTGGCTCTTCAGTAGTTAAGTCCCAACCATAACATTCAGAGCAAATTCCATAAGAAGTCTTGCAAGTTACAGGGGACCGGACTTCTACCTCTTCTATTTCTGAATCACCAACTATATCAGCTGATTCTCTATCTATCACTTCACCTTCCTCAACTACAACTTCTCCATCTACTTCTATATCTTCAAGACTTGTTCGAGAGTAAAGCCTATCAGAAAATGAATATTCATAAGATTCACCTTCTTCTCTTATAATCTTGATTCCCTCAGTAGTTCTACAATCCCTCTTCTTAATAACGAGATCCTGAGCTACATCAACCAACCGTCGAGTCAAATAACCGGATTCAGCAGTTTTTAGGGCAGTGTCAGTCAAACCTTTCCGAGCTCCGTGAGTAGCAATAAAGTACTCAAGGGTGCCCATCCCCTCCTTATAAGAAGACTTAATAGGAAGCTCAATAATTTCTTGTTGTGGATTAGTGACCAGGCCTCTTATTCCCATTATTTGATTCGATTGCCCCCAACTGCCTCGAGACCCGGAATCTATAATAGGGTAAATTGAATTAAATTCTCCGTTATCTTTCACGTACTCTTCCAGAACTTCAGGAACTAAGTCACCAATTTTATCTCTAGCCTCAGTCCAATATTGGTCCAGCCTGGATTTCCACTCTTCCTTTGTAAGTAGTCCCTGTTCAAATTGACTGTCGACTTTTTCCATTTTTTCTTCAACCTCTTCTACAATTTCCTCTTTTTCATCAGGAATAACAGTATCAGCCATTCCAAAAGATATAGAAGAATCAGTGGAATAAGAAAACCCTATATCTTTTACTTTATCAAGATATTCGCTTGCATCCTCAATTCCTTCAGCATCAATTATTTCATAAACAACATCTGAAAGATCAGACTTATCAAGCTGTTTATTTATAAATTCATGAGAGTCAGGCAATGCTTCGTTGAAAATAAGACGACCAAAGGTAGTTTCTTTAACTTCACCTTCTTCAATTGGTACTCTTATTTTTGCTCGCAAGTGAATCTTATCTGCTTCATAAGCATGCACAGCTTCAGAATAACCAGAAAGTGCTTTACCTTCTCCTTTCACATCCTCCTCAACGCCTGTGAGATAATAACACCCAAGAACAATATCCTGGCTGGGTTTTGCAATAGGCTCGCCACTAGCCGGTTTAAGAAGGTTTTTACTTGCATCCATAAGCTTCTCTGACTCATACTGAGCTTCTTCACTCAAAGGAAGGTGAACTGCCATTTGATCCCCGTCAAAGTCAGCGTTGAAAGGAGGGCATACCAAAGGATGAACTTGAATAGCCAAATCCTCAGTAAGAACCGGTTTAAAGGCTTGAATGCCAAGTCTATGCAAAGTAGGAGCCCTGTTAAGAAGCACTCTCTTGTCGGAAATAACATCTTCAAGAATCGCCCATACCTCAGGAACCTTTTTGTCTATAAGATTATTAGCTTGTTTAATGTTAAATGCTAACTCTTCTTCTAAAATTTTATTAATAACAAAAGGCCGAAATATCTCTAAAGCTAACTCCTTTGGTAAACCGCACTCATCCAACTCAAGATCCGGACCGATAACAATAACGGATCGCCCAGAATAATCCACCCTTTTTCCAAGCAAATTCCGCCGGAATCGTCCCTGCTTACCTTTTAATATATCAGCCAATGATTTCAACGGTCGCCTGTTTGAAGACATAACCTGTTTTCCGGACCCTCTTGTATTATCAATCAATGCATCTACAGCTTCTTGAAGCATCCTTTTCTCATTCGTCAATATCACGTCAGGAGAATTAAGATCCTTTAACTCTTTTAGTCGATTGTTCCGATTTATAACTCGCCGGTATAAATCATTCACATCATTAGTGGCATATCTTCCTCCATCCAAGGCCACCATTGGTCTTAAATCAGGAGGCATTACGGGCAATACCTCCAATATCATCCACTCCGGTTTTACTCCGGACTTAAGAAAAGATTCAACTAGCTTATATCTTCGAAGTATTTTTTTTCGTTTGTTTTTACTGTCAGTGGATTCAAGGTTTTCTTCTAATTCTTGAGACAATTCCTCCAAATCCATATTTTTAAGTATCTTGCGCAAGGCAGAACCTCCTCTTCCAGCCTCAAAGACATTACCAAACTTCTTTGAAAGGAGATATTGATCTTCTTCGGACATAATCATTCCAACCTCAAGAGAGCGCAAAATACGCATACTTTTATCTCGAGCCTCTTTCAACTCCACTTCATCAGAACCGGCCTCTTCCTTTCTGGATTTATACTCTTTTTCAACCATATCCATAGCCTTTTGACGCTCTTCTTCGCTCACTTCAGTAACTATATAAGCAGAATAGTAAACAACTTGCTCTAACTTCGAAACAGAAACACCAAGAAGGGTCCCCAACTTAGAACGCATAGTTTTTAGAAACCAAAGATGGACAACGGGGGTAGCAAGATCGATATGCCCCATCCTTTCTCTACGAACCCTGGAATGAGTAACTTCTACTCCACATCTTTCACATACTATACCCTTATAACGTACTTTCTTATATTTACCACAATAACATTGGTAATCTTTTGTAGGGCCGAAGATCTTCTCAGAAAAAAGGCCGTTTTTTTCTGGCCTTTGGGTTCTGTAATTAAGAGTCTCCGGTTCGGTAACCTCCCCATGAGACCACTCATAAATCTCCTCGGGGGAAGCAATACCTATAGAAAGATATTCTATATCATCTATATTACTTAAGTCTGACATATTTTTTTATTATTCCTCTGAATTATTTTGATTATTTTTCTCGCCCTCTTCCTCTTTTTCGGCCTCCTCTTTCGGGTCATCCTCAGACCCGTAATCTACACTCATTCCTATTGATTTAAGCTCACTCAACATGACATTGAAGGAAGCTGGAACATTCGGCTTTTCAATACTCTCTCCTCTCACCATAGATTCAAAGGCTGCCGATCTACCCATAACATCATCAGATTTAATAGTAAGCATTTCTTGAAGAGAGTGAGCCGCTCCATAACCTTCAAGAGCCCAAACTTCCATTTCTCCAAGTCGCTGACCACCAAGTTGAGATTTTCCGCCCAGCGGTTGCTGAGTTATCAAGGAATACGGACCAGTAGACCTCATGTGAATTTTATCCTCAATAAGATGGTGAAGCTTCATCATGTAAATATATCCCACAGTAATAGGGCTATCGAACTCCTCTCCGGTAAGCCCATCATATAAAGTCACTTCCCCACTTCTCGGGAGACCTGCTTTCTCAAGCTCATCCTCAATTTCTTCTTCAGTAGCACCCACGAACTCAGGAACTACAGCTCTGTAACCTTGCTCTTTCGCAGCCATTCCAAGATGAGTTTCATAAATCTGACCCAAGTTCATCCGAGATATAACGCTCAAAGGATTCAAAACAATATCAACCGGAGTTCCATCTTCCATGTAAGGCATGTCTTC
The DNA here is from genome assembly GCA_042218035.1 of Candidatus Magasanikiibacteriota bacterium. GTDB lineage: Bacteria > Patescibacteriota > Minisyncoccia > UBA6257 > GWB1-50-10 > JBDGRM01. The sequence continues at coordinate 8,853 of JBDGRM010000014.1, read as the reverse complement.
AACAGGCCGGACTTGAGAAATAACTCCTTTGTTTCCATGCCTTCCAGCCAGCTTATCTCCAGCTTTAATTTTTCTGATTTGAGCAACCTCAACTTGAATTTTCTTGATTATTCCGGGCTTAAGATTATCCCCTTTGTCTCTTGAGAATATCTTAACTCCTATCACGCGTCCATGTTCACCGTGAGGAAGCTTTAATGAAGTATCTTTTATGTCCTTAGCAGTGTCTCCAAAAATAGCTCGCAAGAGACGCTCTTCCGGGCTCAACTCAGATTCGCCCTTTGGAGAAACTTTTCCAACAAGTATATCCTTCGGCCCAACTTCTGCACCTATTCTTACTATCCCCTCTTCGTCAAGATTTTTCAGTTTCTCTTCGGGGACATTAGGAATATCAGGAGTAGTCAACTCAGGCCCGAGCTTAGTATCCCGCACCAAACAATCGTATGTATCTATATGTATAGATGTGAAAACGTCATCTTCCGCTACTTTCTCAGAAATAATAACAGCATCTTCAAAGTTGGTACCCTCCCAAGGCATAAAGGCAACTTTAAGATTCTTGCCAAGCGCAAGAACCCCATCGTCAGTTGATGGACCGTCAGCAAGTAGATCCCCTTCTTCAACAGTCTCTCCCACATCAACAGCAGGCCTCTGGGAAATGCATGTTCCCTCATTAGATCGAGCAAATTTTGTCAAGCTGTACTCTTTTTTGCCGGAATCAGTTTCTATAACTATCTCTTCACCATCAACTTTTACTACTTTCCCTTCTTCTTCTGCAAAAATAGTATGACCTGAATCCCGAACAACCTTTTCCTCATTACCAGTGCCCACAAAAGGAGCTTGCGGTCGAATGGCAGGCACTGCTTGTCTTTGCATATTAGAACCCATAAGAGCTCGGTTTGCATCATCATGTTCAAGAAATGGTATCAAAGAGGTAGCAACACTTATCATCTGGTTCGGGGAAACGTCCATCAAATCAACCTCATCTTTTGAACATTCTCCGGGCTTTCCTTTTACACGGGCCGGTAATTCGTCTTCAAGTATTTCCCCGTCTTCTGATAAATTAATATCAGTTTGAATAATGTTATGCTCCTCTTCCTCAAAGCCATCCAACCAAACAACTTCATCAATTACTTTGCCATCCTCAACTTTAAAATAAGGAGTTTCAACAAAGCCGTATTCATTGAGACGAGCATAGTTTGCAAGAGAGTTAACCAAACCAATATTTGAACCTTCCGGCGTCTGAATCGGGCATATTCTTCCATAGTGGGATCTGTGAACATCACGAACATCAAAGCCTGCCCTTTCTCTTGTCAATCCACCAGGCCCCATAGCTGAAAGTCTCCTTTTGTGTTCAAGTTCAGAAAGAGGGTTGGTCTGATCCATAAATTGAGAAAGCTGAGAAGAAGTCACAAAACTACTCACCACTGAAGTTAAAACTTTATAATTTATCAATCGACTCAATTGGAGATCATCTCTATCCAAAGTAGACATACTATCCTGAACAGACCTCCTCAAACGGGCAAATCCTATTCTCAAACGTGATTGAAGCAATTCACCTACAGAGCGAATTCTCCGGTTTGCAAGATGATCAATATCATCCTCTTCCGCTTCAGGGTCATTGTTGAGTCGGATAAGCTCTTTTATTACTTTTGTAATATCTTCTTTATTAAGAGTTCCTTTTTCTTTATCCAAATTCATCCTTTGGTTGAATTTATAAACCCCCACTTTACCCAAATCATATTCTTCTTCATCAGTAAACATAGGCTCAATAAGAGAGCGAGCATTATCAATGCTTGCCGCATCACTTGGTCTCAATTTTTTATAAAGACTCAAGTAAGATTCATCTACCGTTTCAGTCTTATCCTTCTCGAGAGTATTCTCAAGAAGTTCCATATCTCCACCTACATCAGAAAATGCCTCTTCTATTTCTTCATTGCTTTCATAACCAAAAACTCGAAGTAATTGGGTAACGGGAGCTTTTTTCTTTCTGTCTATTTTACAACTCAAATATCCCCTCTTCTCTGTTCTAAATTCAAGCCATGAGCCTTGGTCAGGAATAAGTTTAGCCCCAAAATACTTCTCTCCTCGATAGTTTCTAGAGTTATAATAAACACCTGGAGACCTCTTAAGTTGGGAAACAACAACTCTTTCAACTCCGTTCATTATAAAAGTGCCCTTCTCAGTCATCATAGGAAAATCACCCAAGTATACTTCTTGGGTGATTTCCTCATCTTCCACTTTATCTACAAGCTTTACATCAGCTCGCAAAGGAGCCTCATATGTCTGCCCTCTCTCCCTAGCCTGCTCCTCGCTATATTTAGGAGAATCAAATTCATGATTCATAAAATGTAGTTCAACCTTCTCTCCAGTATGATCTTTAATGGGAGACACATCTTGTAATAGATTTTCCACCCCTTCGTTTAAGAACCAATCGAAAGAATCGTACTGAACACGCACAAAATCAGGAGGAGAAAACTGCGGACCTTTATAAGAAGAAAAAACTTTCCTTTCTAAATCTGATGCTTTAGGCCTCCTTTTTTTATATGACATAAGTTTTAATTTTTGATGATTTAAAGATGATTTTTAATGTTTATCTTATGTTCCTTTAAATTTTCTGAAAAAATAGTTTTATCAGTATCTTTGTCGCTTAAATAATATAAATAAGAAGTATCTTTCGGATTGAGTGCTGCCTCAATACTTTCTATTCCCGGATTAGAAATCGGTGTGGGGGGCCATCCTTGACGTTTATAAGTATTGTATGGCGAGGCAATTTCAGTATCGCTTCCATCAGGTTTTGGGTTTTCACATTCAAGATACTGGCGATTACACTTTACATAACTCAAAGTCGCATCTACTTGCAGAGGCATACCTTTATCCAATCGGTTCAAAAGCACACCAGCCACTACACGCTTATCCTCTCTTTTTTCAACCTCTTTTTCCAAAAAAGAAGCCAATATGAGTTTATCATACCAGCGAGTGCTCTTCTTCAGTTTTGACCAAGATTCTTCCTTAAAATTATCCAAAAACTTTTCCAGCACCTCCTTTGGCTTCGAATTTATTTCAAACTTATACGTATCGGGAAATAAGAAACCTTCTAGAGAATTCACACTTTTCAAGAATCGATATTTATCTTGTAAACCATTTTTCCAAGAGTAGTTAATCAACTGACCTTCTTTTATAACCTTCGAATTAGCTAGCAATTTATCAGTGTCTCTTACCGTAAGCCCTTCAGGTATAGTCACAATAACCTGTTGCTTACCTCCTTCCGTCAAACGGCTTGTAATCTGAGACACGCTCATAGAACTACTGAAATAGTAGATACCCGGCTTGAAGCGAGTAGCCCTTCCAGTTAGTACTGAATAAAGTTTAAAAACAAAAATTGACCTTACTAAAGAAGCTTGAGACAATTCCGCTCCGATTTGACGAAAACTTTGACCTTCTTCTATTCTAATCTTTTTTTTACCTTCAAAGTTCATCGACGGTTGCAACCCATAAAAAAAATAGCCTGCTGCTAAAACCAAAAAAATAACCACCCCCAATGTAATCAGGAAGCGGTTGCCAAACATGCCTTCTTGATCTTTGTAAAGTTCACTCAATTTATCTAAACGTAAATTACTTTAAAGGCTGAAACTTAGAGGTGCGTATTCTCTCTACTATACTAATCAGGATAGAAGACATCAAAAGATTTGACCCTCCATAACTTACAAAAGGTAAACTGACTCCTATAACTGGCAGAATACCTACATTCGAACCTATGTTTACTAAAAAGTGGACCAAAAAAACTATTGCTATTCCCAACCCTACGAATTTTCTAGTGTTTCTCCTTACTTCCAAACTAACAAATGATATTTTAACTATTAAACTTAAGTATGTCAAGACCAATACAGCACCTCCAATTAGGCCCCATTCCTCTATAAAACTAGCAAAAATAAAATCAGTATGGGGCTCGGGAAGAAACCCTAATTGGGTTTGAGGGCCAGACCCAAAACCTTTTCCAAGCCACCCTGCCGAACCAATAGCAATCTTTGCTTGAGTAACATTATAGTTAACTCCTAATGGGTTTTTAGCTGGGTTTAAAAAGCCTTTTATCCTACTTTTCTGATAGTCCTCTAGAAAATAAAACCACCCCAAAGAGCTTAATACAATGAGTAAAATCAATCCAATAGCTAACCTTTTTTTGTTAATTCCGCTAATAAAAAGAAAGCCAATCCAGATGAAAAAAACTATAGCAGCCGTCCCCAGGTTAGGCTGAACAGCTATCAAACCTGCAGGAATCATCGTATAAAATAAGGAAATTGCAATATTTTTTATACGCCATGCTGCTATATAACGCCTCGAAAAAAAGCCTGCCAATATAATTATTAAAGCAATTTTTGATATCTCCGCCGGGCTAAACTGAAAGCCTCCTATAACTATCCAACTATTAATACCTCGAATTGAAGATTGCTGAACAAGGGGAACCACCAAAAGAAAACATGAAAACCAATAAAATCCCTGTCTAAACCACTTTTGTGCCAAAAGCCATTGCCAATTTATTAAAGGCCCTAAAAAAATAACCCCCATTCCAAGCAAATACCATATGATCTGACGGTAAAAAAATGTCTTATCAATACTGTAAAGTGAAATTAAACTAATACATCCGAGAATAGAAATAAGTCCTATCAACCCCCAATCAAGTTTTTTAAGCACATTCGAAAGCATTCAATTAATAGGATTTGTTAAAACTTTAGTATTATCTAAATCAATAGTTTTCCGTAACTCTTTATCAACAGGCATGCTTATTTTAAAATCGACTTTCTCAAAAGCTTTCAAATTATTGACAACCGTCTGGGATGAACCAACACCTTGCCCATACTTATTTCTGAAAATAGCAATTAACTCAATTTTGTTCCAAGACCGTGAAGTGGAGTTTTTAATCTTACCCTTCAATAAAGCTGACTTAGAAGAAAAAGAAGTAGAAGAGGTGGTAATTTTAGGCCTTTTATAATCTGAATTTTCAAACCATTTTGTATCACCAAGCGAAACCTTCACTTTACCCAGCCCCTCTTCAAGACCAGTAAAAACTCTATGAAGGTGATAATTGCTGGAAGGTAAAACATAAAGAGATCCATTTACTTTTCTCAATAACTTCCCAAACTTAGATATTACCTCTAAAGAATAATCTACAACCCCTGCATAATTTTCATTCGGATTCTTAATTACAGATATAAAAGAATAGGTGCTGGTATTTATCTTAAACAGATCAGCATCACCCTTTTTAAAGACTGGCTTCACATTCAATCTGCTACACTCAACACAAGGCCCTCCACAGTCAACTCTTTTCTCCCCTTGGTTTTTCAAGCCATCAGAACAACTTGGTGAAGGTTTCAAAAAGATTGAATAAAAACCCCAAACCAAAAAAGAAAATAAGAGAAGATAAAAAGATCCATATAAAAATTGTTTTAAAGCTCTTTTCATTGGCTTATAGAAAAATAATTTTTTATTCAAGTTCATTCACCTTTCGAGCCATTTCTAAAAATTCTTCAGAGTCCAAACTAGAACTACCAACTAAGGCTCCGTCTATAGAGTTGCACGAAAGAAATTTTTCTATGTTATCCGAATCAGTAGAACCTCCATAAAACACTCCGCTCAAAGGAATCCCAATTTCATTGAACAAGTAATTTTGTATAAATTCTACAACTTCCACCACCTCTTCTACCCTGGCTGCCCTACTATTTTCCGAAGAGCTTATAGCCCAAATAGGCTCGTAAGCAATATACAATCTTGATTCTTTTAAATCTTTGTCACCAACATTATTTAAATCCTCCGAAAGTTGTCTTCCCACAAAATTTTTAACTGCTTCAAAACCCTCTTTTCTTACCCTTTTAGGCTCTCCAACGCAAAGAATCACATCTAATCCGGTTTCCAAAGAAGTTCTGACTTCTTTGTTGATAAATTCCTCATCTTCACCTAAAACATCTCTCCTCTCTGAATGCCCTTCTATTACAAAAGAGGCTCCGAGACTCTCAATCTGGTCAGGCGAAACCTCACCTGTATATGATCCTGCGTGCTTCCAAAAAGTGTCTTGGGCTCCAAGCCTGACCTTACGCAAAACATTCCCTACAGGAGCCAAAAAAGGAAACGGAGGGGCAATCCCCAAACTAACCCCCAACATACTTTCTGTTTCTTTTTCTATATCACGAGCGAGAGAAACTGCCTCCTCTTTACTTTCAGGGTTCATTTTCCAATTAGCTATCAATTTTTTACTTCTTCTGAACATAACTATCGTTTTTGCTTATAAAACTTATTAAACAAAGATTTTAAATAATCGCGAATAAACTTAAAACCCTTAATAATTTTTATCTTTAAGCGCTCATAAAAAATTCTAACTAAGCTAACGAATATATTCCCATAGTTTAAAAAGCCCTGAAAATAAATATTTGAAACTCTTTTAGTCTTAATCATGAAACTTATATCGGACTTATTAACTCTAAAAATATCATCCGGATTAACACCGGTTCTAAATTTTTCTTGATTTATAAAAAAAGCTTTTGGACCCCCAGAAATTTTAAAATCCAAATTCAAGATATCCATGCAAAAATAAAAAACATAATCCAGAAATCGATATATCCAGTGATTAAGTTCATAGAGGTAAACTACCAAATCATTCTTTTTGGATAAATCCACCAACTCCTCAAAGTTATCAAAGCTCAAGTCAAACTGAGGCTCTATGAAAATAACAGTTTCCCCGTGAATATTTTTTTTCAATTCCTCAGGTCGAGACACCAAAATATTTGGCAATATCTCCCCAAAACCTTCGGCCAAAACCGCCAAATCATCTTTTCTATTACTATCCTTTTCCAGCAAAATAAACTCAAAAGAACGGTAGTGTCGCTTTGACAAGAAGTAATCTATCTTAGAAATAGTTACCGGAATTGAATCATGGTCCGGAATTATTATAGATAAACTGAGAGTTTTAGACATAACTTCCAATAATAATGGTAATAGAAAAGCACTATAATGTCATTAATCAAAAAGGGTGGTAAATAAAAAAAGAAATGATAAGGTGGAACTTTAAATATTGTTGAAATATCCTAATTGCATATTCCATTATAACTCTCATTAGAAGGCGATGACTCCCAAAGAGCAATAAAAACTTTCAAGAACAAAAGAGATGAAAACAGTTTAAAGGGGTTAGTTATTCATTCTGCGTTGGATTTCTTTTTCTACCTCTTCTCTAGCCATGCCTTTCTTATCACGAACATAATCCTTAAGTTTTTCAGCTCTACTATAATCCGGGGTCTCTGCCTCAAAAGTCTTCATATTAAACGGGTCTACTGTTTCTCCATTTACCAACAATTTCACATAAGCATGGTAATTATCAATGTTAACCAAGTCATTCTCATCCAGGTCAGGTTCAAATTGATTAATTATTTTTTCAGCGCTCGGCGCTCCAACCCTGAATGAGATAGTCGACCCCACATTCCCAAAAACAGCTGATTCAATATCATCTTCCAACTGATCCACGAATTGATGAGCCATCACAAGACTCAATCTGTATTTCCTAGCCTCCGAAAGTATCGTAGAAATAGATTCAGTAGTAAAATTCTGAAATTCGTCTATGAAAAGATTAAAATCCCGTCTTTTAGATTGGGGCATATCCACTCTACTCAAAGCAGCTAGAAGGATCTTGCCCACTACTATCATCCCCAATAGGTTTGCGTTCAAGTCTCCAATTTTTCCTTTGGAGAGATTAACCAAAAAAATCTTGCCCTTATCCATAACATCTCTAAAGTCAAATGAAGACTCTTCTTGTCCCACTATTACTCTCATGTATTCATTTGCAGTAAAGTTATTAAATTTAGAGGTTATGTAAGGAGTAACATTTTCCAATGAGGCTTCACCCCCTGCTTCTTCCGCCTGCTTCTTCCAAAAGTTCACAACAGTGGGGTTAGAGATTCTTTTTAACTTCCTCTGCCGAAACTCTTTATCTGTAAATACCCTAGGAACCTCCATGAGAGTAGCAGGCTCATTTTTAAAGTCCTCCATTAAAAGCAAAAGAGCGTTGCGCATATATTGTTCAAACATAGGACCTCCCGTTTTTTGCAAATCATACAATTTATCAAAAATTTCTACCATTTCATTTACTATAAAAGTCTTTTGCTCCGGTCTGGACTGATCAAACTCAAGCATATTAAGACCAAGGGGATTATTAATATCCGAAGGATCAAACAATATAACATCATCAAATCTATCCTCGGGTATCAGTCCCAAAACATCTTCCACTAAATCACCATGCGGATCAATTACTCCAACTCCTTTCCCGTTTTTTATGTCTTGGTGCAACATATCAGTCATCAGATTCGATTTACCTGTTCCCGTCTGACCTATCATATAAATATGCCTCCTTCTGTCTTTTTCTTTTATCCTCACTTCTTCCCTTTCGCCTTTATAAATATTTTCCCCCAAAAGTAATCCCTTCTCAGGAAGCTCGGGAGGTGGAGACAGTTGACGCGCCTTCAAGGACTTTATTTGAGGAATATCCATAAATGGAGTGGGGAAATGAAAAAAGCTAGCTACCTCTTCAGAATTAAGGACCATGGCGTTAGAAGAACTAAATTCTCGAAAAGAAAACTTATGAATCAACTCACCAGAACTACTAATATTTTTTGCCTCTAAGCCATTCAATTGAGGAGAGCTGAATTGTGAAAAACCGGAAGAAATGCCTTCAAATATAGATTGTGCTCTTTTGTTATCTTTTGCTGAGGCCACAATTCTGACATTAACCTCAAAAAGGGGTTTTGATTTCTTTTTTTCAACTGATTCTACCAATTCTTTGTTGATATTCGAATTCCCCTCAAAACTGTCTTTTTCCTT
>JBDGRM010000013.1:3405-12953 GCA_042218035.1 Candidatus Magasanikiibacteriota bacterium | reverse complement strand
GCTGACCTCGATAGGGTAGCAGATGGAGACAACATTTCCATCTACTACGAACTCGGTACTTCAAGTGGTGACGCAAGCTCTACCACTGAAACCGCTGAGTTTGACTCTACTGACATCGAGGCCGGTAACAGCGGAAGCTCAGTAGCCGCTGACACCATGGTCTATGGTGGATTCTCTGACAGTGCAAGTAGCGACGGTAACATCAACTTCATCTGGTCAGATGACTCTGCGTCAAGCCATGACACAAACACATCTGACTGGTTCAACGGTTACCGCGTGAACCAACCTGAAAGCACTCTCTCTGACATAACCCACACTAAGAACTAGACTTTAGAAGCTATAGCTGGGAGCACACCCGAAAAAAAGCTCGGGGGAACCCCCGGGCTTTTTCTTTTGGTTGACTTGAAAAATGTTGGCCTCTAATATTTTTTTAGACATGAAGAATACACTAATTACTATTTTCATAATCTTTGCAACAGCCTTTTTGCTTTTAGGCGGCTATTATGCAGTGCAGGAGTCTGAAAAAACACCTACCCGCAAAAGTAAAAAGAAAAAGGCTACCAGCACAAAAAAAGCAACCAAAACCAAAAAACAAGTTTCTACCTCAACCGCAAAGAAAAACAAAAAACAACCAAAGGCCAAAAATAAAGCAAATCTTATAGAATTATTTAAAAGGGGCGGGTAAAAACCAACATTGAAAAGCCGGCCCAACTAGCTAAAACCCTGCGCCCATGGGTTCAAAGCTGGCAACAGGAATTCCCGAGTTTGTCCTTAGGTAACTTTCAATTTCAGCGCCAAACTGAATTTGCCTTTCCTTTCAATGAGGTAAAGTATCTTAAAAAGCATGAGAGCATACCGAACCTAAAAGAAGCCCGGGTCTATTCACCCAACGGTGAAATGTATCTCAACACCCTTTTTCACTACAAAAGGCCGGCCTTTTCGGGTGTAGTTCTTCATAACCCCGAAGGTCAAAATAGGCTTTATCGTGTAGCTTTCTGTAATAACTATTGCAAATACCACTTTGCAGACTGGATTTCGAACAAAAAATTCGTAACCGGTTCGATTCAAGAAGATATGCGGGAATGTGAAAAAGGCACACCGTTTTCAAAGTGCCCTGAGACCCTTGCATACACTATTTATGACCTAGAGACGATGGTTGCCACTCATTACACTCATGATTCCACTCTCGGCCAACTAAAAGAGAATTACTTCCCCCAAGCAGTTTGCAGTCTTTATGCTCCATGTGAAGGTAATTAACAGAACTGAAACGCTAGTTGAATCCCTGCCTCCTGGATTTGCCCCGACTATAACAGGGGGGTCTTTGATCAAGTTTTTACAGGGATAATTCTTGAATCTTAAATGTTGATCCCTCGATTGAAAATCAAATGAATTCCTGATCACTGGCACCTGATTACTAATACCTAAAAAATTGACCTTCCCCATTTTTTTATTTAATATTTAAACAAGTGTTCAAACGTTTCATTGTTTTATGCCTTCTGAAGAATTTTTTGAAAATATACAAAAAGATCTGAATTCTATAGACTTCCGTGAGATGAAAAAGAACTTCTCGGTACTTGCAAGCCAGAGCCGGCTCAAAGCACTGGCTGTTTTTTTGCGTCGTGGCAGCAAGCACTTATGTGTTCAGGATATTGCCGAAATTTTGGATATTTCCGAATCAGGTGCTTCTCACCAACTTTCCAAACTGGAAGAAGCCGGCCTCCTGAAAAGGTCAAAAGATGGAAAGCTGGTTTGTTATCGACTCAATAAAGAAAATCCGATGATAGACATAGCCAGAAAAAAGATAAATTCAGAAAAAAATAAAAAGTAAAGGTCGACCAAATAAATTAAACAATAAACATGGATTTTCTTAAAAATAACGCTGGTTTAGGTCCTGTGTTCTTGAGATGGGGTTTGGCACTTACCTTGCTGGCTTCAGTGAGAACAAAATTTATGATGACAGACAAAGTCGTAGGAATGATGAAAAAGCTGGGGCTCAACTTTCTTGCCAACCCGACCATCATTCAAGTGCTCGGGGTGGTTCTAGCTTTGGTTTCAGTAGCTCTTATTCTGAATTGGCAACCTAGAGCCATGGGTGTTTTTCTTTCAGTCTTTTTCGTGGTTAGCCTTCTAGCGGGAATTTTTGCCGGCAAGGCTCCGTTTTCCGTTGGCCCTGCTATTTGGAAAGATTTTGGCCTTCTGGGAGCAGCTCTTTATCTTGCTTTCAGCGGTGGCTCTATTGAGCCGATTCAGGCAAAACAAAAAGACATTTCACACTAACCAAATTTAAAACCCGCCCTCCTTGGGCGGGTTTCTTTGTTTAAATAATTATGACTGAGACAAATTCAAAAACATATGATGTAGCCATAGTAGGCGGAGGAATTGTAGGAAGTTCAACTCTTTTTATGCTTTCGAAATACACTAATATAGATTCCGCTGTTCTTATAGAAAAGAAAGATGATATAGCTCAGGTTGCAAGCCACAAGATGGGTAACTCTCAAACTCTTCATTTTGGCGACATTGAAACTAATTATTCTCTCGAAAAGGCAAAAAAGGTAAAAAGTGCGGCAGAAATGCTGGCCAATTATGTAGAGGATCGAAAAGAAAAAAACCTCTTCCGCAAGCCCCATAAAATGGTTTTAGGTATAGGCAAAGAGGAGGTTCAAAGGCTTGAAGAAAGGTTTGAAGAATTCAAAGAATTATTTCCGAATTTAGAAAAAATAGGACGAGAAGAAATAGCCGAGCTCGAACCCAAATTGGTGAAAGGCAGAAACCCTAACACGGAAATGATTGCCCTAAAGAACTCAAACGGCTATATAATGAATTACGGTAAAATTGCCCACTCTTTCGTTGAGGAAGCAAAAGAGACCGACAAAAACATAGACATTGAACTAAATACAAAAGTTCAGAATATTGAAGAAGGAAAGCAGTTTTCAATCAAAACAAAAAACAGAAAAATAAATGCAAAAACCGTCCTGGTCTCAGCCGGAGGTTACTCCCTGTATTTTGCCAAAGACATGGGCTACGCGAAAGACTGGATAATACTTCCGGCAGAGGGAAGTTATTTTTGCGCTGAAAACATGGTCAACGGCAAAGTCTATATGATGCAAAACCCCAAACTTCCTTTTGCCGCTATTCATGCCGACCCGGCGGTGGACAAGCCTGAAGAAACCAGATTCGGCCCCGTATCAAGATTTTTGCCTATGATCGAAAAAGACTATTCCTGGGAGTCTTTTGCTGACTTTTTTCGGCTCTTCGAATTTCGCCTTGATGCAATTCTTGCGATTTTGAATATTCTTTCTGACCCCACATATCTCCGCTATGTTTTAATGCAGATCCTTTATGATATTCCGCTTCTTGGAAAATATCTCTATCTGAAAGAGGCCAGAAAAATAACCCCCTCTATTGAATACTCCGATCTTAAAGTAGACAAGACTCTTGGAGGGATCAGACCCCAGATAGTTGACGTAAAAGAAAAAAGACCCGTCCTCGGAGAGGCGAAGATAGTAAAAGACGATATAATCTTTGACGTAACACCTTCACCGGGAGCTTCCGTATCTTTGAAGAACGCTGAAAGGAATGCCCAAAAGATAACGGAATTTCTCGGAAAAGATTACCGACTATACAAAGAACAAATTAAAGAAGACCTAAAAAGTTGACTCCACCAATTCAAAAAGTATCTACATTATGATACAATTGTTGATACAATGAAGGACAGCGAAATTAAAAAAATTGAAACCCACTCAACCAAAATTAAAAAATGGGGCAACAGTTTGGCCGTGCGGGTCCCTAAAAAAATAGTTGATCGTCTTAATCTTAGAGAGAATTCACCTGTTCACTTAGAAATGAGAGATGGGGAACTAAAAATTAAACCGAGAGAATCTAGAAATTATACCTTGGAAGAATTAGTCAACGAAATAGATGAAAACAACCTCCATGATTCTATCGATACAACTAAGACCGTCGGCAAAGAAGTATGGTAGAAAATGCACCCAACAGAGGTGATTTGGTGTGGCTCGACTTCAGTCCTCAAAAAGGCCACGAGCAATCAGGAAAAAGACCAGCTTTGGTTGTTTCTCCAAGTAGTTACAACAAAAAGACAAATCTAGCCCTTTTCTGTCCGATAACTTCAAAAGAAAAAGGATACCCATTTGAGGTGAGTATTACGAATGATTTCCAGATAGAAGGAGTAGTTTTAGTTGATCAAATAAAAAATTTAGATTGGAAAGCTAGAAATGTAGAATTTATCGAGAGATTTCCCGAAGAAAAAATGGAGCAAGTGATAAGCAAACTTCAAACTCTAATTAGGTTTTAATCACCGCTGGTTACTGGTTACTAATTACTGATTACTGTAATTTTCTTTTATCTCTTTTAAAGTTTTTGACTTTTCTATTGTATAATTCCCAACTCTTGTTCTCACCAGTCTTTTCAGGTAAGCACCAACCCTCAATCTTTTTCCAATGTCTCTCGCCAAAGCCCTTATATAAGTTCCGGAACCACACCTGACTCTTATGGCAAGCTCAGGAGGGTCCCATTCTAAAAACTCTATATCATCTATGGTTACTATCCGGGGAGGTAGCTCGAAGTCTTTTCCTTGCCGAGCCAGTTTGTAAGCGGGTGTTCCATCCAGCTTAACGGCTGAATACTTTGGCGGAACCTGTTCAATTTCACCTTCAAATTCTTTTAGCGTGGACAAGATTTCGCTAATTTCAATATCGGAAACTTTTCTTGTTTTCTTTTGGTCATTTTTTTCTGCTTTTTGGGATTTGGTGCTTGGAGTTTGCTTGAGCTCTCCTTCCGGATCCAGAGTTTCGCTGACCTTTCCCAGTTCCAGCTTTGCTATATACTCTTTTTCAGTCTCATTTTGAAAGTTCCCGAGCTTTTTTGTTGATTCTCTTCCCACCCCTACGATCAGTACACCTTCGGCAAAAGGGTCCAAGGTTCCACCATGACCAACCTTGTCTTCGTTCATTATATTTCTTATTTCATCAACCACGTCATGCGAGCTCATTCCTGAATTTTTATAGATGTTTAATAGCATATTTGTTGACTGTAAACTCTTTAGTTGACTATAATTAACTTAACATTCCTGTATTCCTGATTACCAATTACTAATTCCTGGCTCCTAAAGTTTATGTATCTAAATTTTTTCAAGACATCTAAATTTCTTTTATATCTTGTTCCACTAACTGTAGTTATCGTAACAGTAGGTACGCTTTTTCCTTTTATAGTAGGCAAATACGTAGCATTCCGCTCGATCACCGGCATTTCACTTATTTTATTTTTGCTCGGCCTTCTTTTCGGCTCTGAGTCTGAAAAATATTACAAGAAAATAAAAGAAGTTTTTAAAAGACCACTTTTCCAGGCCTTCACTGCTTTTACGGCCTCGATGCAGATTGTAAGCATATTTTCTTATCGTCCTCATTTTTCATTTTGGTCTAACTTTGAAAGAGGTGAAGGCGGTCTTCAAATTTTGTTTTTATATGCCTTTGTATTTTTGCTCTTTGTGCTTTTTGAAAATTTTGAGGACTGGCGAAAACTTTTTTGGACAATGGTTGGGGCCTCAGTCCTTATGATTCTTTATGGCATCGGGGCAGGCCTTAAACACATGGGACCCGAACTCAAAAAGATTTTTGGCCGCTTCATAGGCCCTGCCTTTAGCCAAGAAAACCTCCGCTTCAAGGGCTCTATAGGAAACCCCGCTTATGTAGGAACTTATCTTCTCTTTAGCTTGTTTTTCTCCAGTTATCTTATTACCGGATTTAAGAAAAAGTTAAAGAATTGGCACACCTGGGTGCTTTCAGCAGCTATGGTCGTATTCTTGTTTTTCCTTTTTATGACCGGCACCAGAGGAGCTTTTCTCGGCCTTATAGCCGGAATCGGTGTTGGAATGATATATCTTGCTGTTACAAAAAAATCATGGAGAAAGCCTTTGATAGCCTTAATATTAACCGGCTTGATAATTTTTGGCATAGGGGTTTCTTTTCAAGACACGAAAGTGATTAAAAATATTCCCGGCTCTAGAGTTTTTGATATTTCTCTTCAGGAAGAATCTCTCCAGGACAGGTTTAAAATATGGGGAATTGCCTGGGATGGCTTTAAACAGCGCCCCATCACCGGCTGGGGCCCCGAAAACTTCAACTGGATTTTTTACAAGCACTATGATGTAGACATGTATGACGGCAACGGTAATTTTGGGGCCTGGTTTGATCGAGCTCATAACGTATTTCTGGATTATCTTACCCAAGCCGGAATAATCGGATTTCTAAGCTATGCCAGTTTGTACGTTGTTTTCTTCTGGCAATTCTTTAAAAAGAAACTTCACACGAAGGTGTCAAAAATTGCAATGAGTTTGATGCTGGCCCTCATAGTGGGCTACCTTACCCAAGCTATGATTCTGTTCGAAGTCTTGCCTATCTACATCAGCTTGTTTGTGTTCCTTGCTTTTGGCGGGTATCTTTTTTGGCAGGATGACTTGAATAAATTACAAGCTACAAATTCCAAACCACAAGACAAAAACTAACAACCACAAACCACCCACTAAAAACCACTAACTACAAACTATGCTTAAAAAAGCCCTAAAAAAAGTATCTATAATTTTTCTCATCATAACCACAGCGTGGGCAATTTATATGGGTGCCTACCTCCCTTTGCAAAAATCTTATGCCTACATTGATGCCAAAAGAAAGGCTTTTAAAGCTAGAAGCTTTGCTGAATTCAAATCGATCTATAATAAGGCATTCAATTATCCTTCCCCGGTAGGCCAAAGAGAGCTGGGGAAATTCTTTACCAGCAGCTTACAATCTGCAGTTGCAAACAAGAATCAAACAGCTCGAGGAGCTGAAGCACTTGCAAAATTTGGAGAATCAAAAATCTTTAAGGATTATCCCATCCACCAGCTGAACATGGCCTACGTGTATGCCACCATGTATAAAAATTTTGATAAAAAAGAATACTTCAAAAAGGCTGAGCATTACTTCAAAAAAATGAGAGAAATTGGTCCCGACCTTCCTCACCCTCTGTACGGCTTACTCGGATTGTATTTGGATACCAACAAAAAACAAAAAGCAAAAGAAATAGCCCTAAAAATATTAAAAAGATGGCCCAATTCCAAAAAAGCTAAGTCGGCCCTTCTAAAAATGGGCATGAGCAAGAAAGAAATTAAGGCAAAGATAGGCACTTCCACTACCATTACCACTTCTTCTAAAAAGAAAAACTAAAATGCCTTCAAACAAAACAGTTCTAGTAACGGGAGGGGCTGGTTTCATAGGCTCCCATCTGTGTGAAAAGCTTGTAAAGAAAGGTGAAAGAGTAATATGTGTTGACAATTTGTATACTGGCAAAATAGAAAAAATTGATGAATTATTTGAAAAAGAACCTAATTTTGAATTCATTAATCATGACATCAGACAACCTCTAGAAGTAGAACAAAACCTTGATGAAATTTACAATCTTGCCTGTCCTGCTTCTCCGAAACACTACCAAGACAGCCCTATTTTTACGATGATGACCTCAGTTAAAGGTACTAAGAATATATTAGATTTAGCTGCAGAAAACGATGCTAAACTCCTCCAAGCTTCAACTTCTGAAGTTTACGGTGATCCGACAACTCATCCTCAAACAGAAGACTATAATGGATCTGTTAATTGCACGGGCCCGAGAGCTTGTTATGATGAAGGCAAAAGAGCCGCTGAGTCTCTTTGTTTTGATTACGAACGCGAAAAAGATTTAAACATTAAAGTTATAAGGATTTTTAACACTTACGGCCCTAAAATGAACAAGGATGACGGCAGAGTTATTCCTAATTTTATTAACCAAGCCTTAAAAGGAAAAGATTTAACAGTTTATGGAGATGGAACGCAGACCCGCAGCTTCTGCTATATTGATGATATGATTGCCGGCCTTTTAAAAACAATTAACCAACCTGAGCCAGGGCCCTTCAATTTAGGCAACCCAAAAGAATGTTCAATTTTAGAATTAGCTGAAAAAGTTATAGAGGTTACTGGCTCAAACAGTGACATAACTTACCAAGATTTACCTGAAGACGATCCTTCTCAAAGAAAACCAGACATATCTAAAGCTGACAAAATTTTAAAATGGTCTCCTCAACACTCTTTAGAAAACGGCCTCATTAAGACTCTTAAATATTTCAAATAATTTTCAGTGAACTCAAAGCAAGACAAAACCAAAGCACTAGTAATGGTACAGACTTTAGCTAGTGGAGGAGCAGAAAGGTCTGCTACTAACGTTGCAAATCATCTGGATGTAGATGAGGTTAAACTTGTTTTGTATGAAAACAAAATTGAATATGAATGTGACAAAGAAAAAATAATTCTTAACAGTCCAGCAGGTTCGAATTACTTTGATAAATTATGGAAGTTTGCAAAAAGAGTCTGGAGATTGAGAAAAATTAAAAAAAGAGAAAAACCAGATTATACCATCAGCTTTGCAGATGGACCCAGTTTAGTAAATATCTTGTCCAAAAGAGATGATAAGGTAATTATCTCAATTCAAAATACTAAATCACAGATTCAGGACGAAGATCCTTTCGCTCGAAAAATTTATCATTTCCTTTATAAAAAGCTTTACAAAAAAGCAGATGTAATTACTGGAGTTGCAAAAGGTGTAGTTAAAGATTTGGCTGAAAACTTTAATGTCCCCAAAGATAAAACTGAAGTCATTTACAATTCTGTAGACCTAGAGTTAATCCAAGACAAATCTCAACAACCCTTATCAGAAGAAAAACAAGAGATATTTGATAATTCAACAATCATAAATGTGGGTCGATTTACCCAACAGAAAGGTCAATGGCATCTTATTAGAGCTTTTAAGAAAGTAAAAGACCAAAACCCTGATGCAAAGTTAGTTTTCCTAGGAAAAGGGGGGCTTCAAAATTACCTTGTAGATTTGGCAAAAAACTTAGATTTACAAGTTTACTGCAAAGGAGGTCAAAATAGCTTAAAGCCTGAAAGCCAGGATGTATTCTTTCTTGGATTTGTAGACAACCCTTTTAAATATTTAGCCAATTCTGATATTTTTGCGTTCCCTTCTTTGTGGGAAGGATTTAGTTTAGTAGCTATCGAAGCTGCTGCGTGTAAGCTTCCTATAATAGCTGCAGATTGCAATTCTGGCCCCCGGGAGCTTCTTGCGCCCGAAACAGACATAGATTACAAAACTGAAGAAGTTGAATTTGCAGAATACGGAATTATTATTCCTGTAGGTGATGGCAAGCATTACAATGCAGATGTTCCTCTTACAGAAAGAGAAAAAATGTGGCATAGGGTTTTGAACAAAATCTTACAAAAAGATCAGCTAAGAGAAAAATACTCTAAATTAGCTCAAAGAAGGGCGAAAGATTTTTCCATTGAGAGTGTAATCAAAGACTGGCACAAAGTTCTTAATGAATAATTTATCTGACAAAAAAGAAAACCTACTTGCAAAGATGCAAAGGGCTGAAAATAAGATTGAAGACTTTCACAAAAACTACTCTGGTAGTAGTTTGTTGCAGAAAATCAGAAGAGTTATGAAATATGACGGTAAATACATTAAGG
>JBDGRM010000013.1:217-3395 GCA_042218035.1 Candidatus Magasanikiibacteriota bacterium | reverse complement strand
ACTCCGTTATTTCTACCGAAACTTTCTGGGGTAAACCGGTAACAGTAGATCTGGAAGATTCTATTTCAGCTCCTATGTATTACTTTGGAATTTTGAAATGGCAAGAGAGTAACTTAATTAAATTTCTAATCAAGAACCTACAAGAAGATGATGTTTTTTATGATATAGGTGCCAGTTATGGATTCTATTCTGTACTTGCCGCTGAAATTATAACTGAAGGAAAAATCCATGCTTTCGAGCCCTCTGACAGAATGTTTAATATTTTAGGTAGTCAATTTGAAGAGAGTAGTAATGTTACTTTAAACAAGTCTGCTGTTTCTGATACTACTGGCAAAATCAATTTTTTCGATGGTTCTAAGTTTGGAGATACTGAATTTAGCACTACTGTTGAACAAACAGCAGAGATGCAAAAATTACAAGGAAGAACTTTACAAAGGAAACAAATAGAATCTACTACTCTAGATGAATATACATCTTCAGGTCATACACCACCAAGCTTTATTAAGATTGATGTGGAAGGTGCAGAGCCAAAAGTCATAAAAGGTGGCCAAAAAACCATAAAAGAAAATAAACCGGTAATTTCAATGGAAGTTCGCGAGGACAATGACGAAACTAATCTTTATGAAAACGCTATCAACCTTCTACTTAACCTTAATTATACTTTGTGTACTATAAATAAAAACGGCCAGGCTAAAAGAAAGAATCCTGACAAGTGGAAAGAGCTTGTTAGGAATGATTTTGATAACTTTTTGTTTATTCACCATGAAAAATAAATTAGCCATACTTACATCACACCCTATACACGTACAAGCTCCCTTATTCCGTAAATTGGAAAACACTGACCAGATAGACCTTACGGTTTACTTTTGCTGGAACCAGGAAAAAGAAAAATTTTATGACGAGCAATTTGGTTTAGAGTACAAATGGGATGTTCCTGTCTATGAAGGGTATACATATAAACATTTATTTAATCTCTCTCCTAAACCTTCTAGTAAATTTTCTGGCCAGATAAACCCAGGCATAGTTAAGGAGATAATTCAAAACAATTATGAAGCTGTAATTATCTTTGGATGGAATTCAATAACTAACTGGCTTGCAGCTATAGCTTGTTTTATAACCAACACCCCTCTACTTATCAGAAGCGAAAGCCCTCTACACCAAGAGGTTAAAAAAGAAGGATGGAAACAGAAAATTAAAAAATTGATTTTTGAAAAATTTCTATTTAAATACGCCTCAGCTTTTCTTTGTATTGGGGAACAGAACAAGAAATTTTATAAGTTTTATGGAGTTCCCGAAGAAAGGTTATTTTTTACCCCCTATGCAGTTAACAACGAAAGATTTCAGCAATCACGAAAAGATTTATCAGATAAAATTTCTAAATTTAGAAATGAATTGGATATTGCCTCAGAAGATGTTGTGGTATTGTTTGTGGGTAAATTAATTCACAAAAAGCGACCATTTGATTTGCTAAAAGCTTATCAGAAAATAGTTCAGAAAAACTCTCCTCAGGAAGGCGAGGCCCACTTGTTGTTTGTCGGAGATGGTAATTTAAGATCTGATTTAGAAGAATATGCTAGCGAGAACAACCTTAAAAATGTACATTTTGTAGGATTTAAAAACCAAACTGAATTACCAAAATATTATGCAATCTCGGATATATTTGTACTTCCCTCTGGTATGGGCGAAACCTGGGGGCTAGTTGTAAATGAAGCTATGAACTTTAAACTTCCAGTTATAGTCTCAGATATGGTAGGTTCAGGTTATGATTTAGTTCAGGAAGGTAAAAATGGTTTCACATTTCCAGTAGAGGACATAAATAAATTGAAAGAAAATTTGGAAATTTTAATTAAAGACGATAAAAAAAGAAAAAAAATTTGGAAAAGAATCTCTCAAAATAATAAAGGGTTACAATTATGAGAAGGACATTGAGGGTATATCAAAAGCTTTAGAATTTATTACTAAATCATGAAAACTTTATTGGTTGGACAGGAAAATAAATATTCATTAACTTCTAGTTACAAAAGAGCTTTTGAGTCTTTGAATTACAACGTTTCTGTATTAGATATTAGAGAAAAATATGAAAACCATCCTTTAGTTAATACATTTACACACCGTTTTTTCTGGAGGATTTTAGGAAGCTTTGTTCAAGATAAACTTATTAAGAAAGTTGATAAAATTAACCCCGATATTATTTTAATTATCAAGGGATGGATAATTAGACCTGACACCCTTAAAGAAATAAAAAAACAGCATCCCAATATAGCCTTGTTTCATCTGAACCCTGACAATCCTTTTAATACTTGGCATCATGGTAACTCAAACTCATGGATTCGAAGTTCAATCCCTATTTATGATTCCCATTTTTTCTGGGGCAAGTTTTTAATTGAAAAATTAAAATCCAAAAGGGCTAAAAGGGTCGACTATCTTCCCTTTGGTTATGATCCTGATTTGCATTATCCAGCAAAAATTTCAAATAAAGAAAAAGAGTATTATGGTTCTGATATAGCTTTTGTAGGAAGTTGGGATGAAGAGCGGGAAGAGTGGCTTTCTTCTTTGATTGATTACGACTTAAAAATATGGGGCAACCATTGGGAAAAAGCTCCAAGTGAATTACAAGAAAAATGGCAAGGTGAACCAGTTTATGGAGAAGAATTTTCTAAAGTTTGCAACGCTTCCAAGATTAATTTGAATTTTATAAGGAAACAAAATAGACCAGCCCATAACATGAGAACTTTTGAAGTACCTGCATGTTCTGGATTTCTATTAAGTGAGAGAACAAAAGAATCTAAAGGGTTTTTTGAAGAGGAAGTAGAAGCAGATTATTTTAGCACAAAAGGTGAGTTGAGAAACAAAATCAAGTATTATTTAGAAAACTCTCAAGAAAGAAAAAATATTTCTAAAAATGGAAGAAAAAAAGTATTGAATAATAATCATTCTTATAAAGACAGAGCCAAAAAAATCTTAACTGTTTATAAAGACATAAATTAATGCAAGATAAATTTAAAGTTACTATCTCCGTTGGAGGAAGGTTTCATGCTTTTAACCTTGCTCATCAACTAACAAAAAGAGGTCATCTACAAAATTTAATCACCTCCTACCCTAAATTTGAAACAGTTAAATATGGAGTACCAAAGTCTAAAATAGACTCCATCCTGATTAAAGAAATCCTTGAAAGAGG
>JBDGRM010000013.1:0-207 GCA_042218035.1 Candidatus Magasanikiibacteriota bacterium | reverse complement strand
ACAACCCAAACTATTTGATAAGTGAAATTTTTGATCGTTTGGCATCTCGAAAAATTGAAGCGACAGATCTTTTTGTAGGATGGTCCAGTAAATCACTTCATACTTTAAGAAAAGCAAGAGAAAAAGGCGCTGTTATAATCTCAGAACATGGCAGCGCACATCCTGTTTACAGAAAAAATATATTAGAAGAAGAATATTCTAAATACG
>JBDGRM010000012.1:45922-76533 GCA_042218035.1 Candidatus Magasanikiibacteriota bacterium | reverse complement strand
TTCTTAAATTGTTCTTTGCCTTTCATTGCTTCTACATTATATTATAGAGGTAGATAAATTTTTTTGTAAGTTAAGGCAGATATGAAAAAGATTAGAAGGCTTCAACTTAAATCTGATGATTATCCGAAATTATTAAAAGAAATAAAAAACCCTCCTGGCCATCTCTATTTCGTTGGAAATGTACCTGAGCCCGGAGAATTTATGGTGGCAATAGTAGGAACTCGGGAAGCAGGTAGTTACGGAGTTGCACAAGCAAAAAGGATAGCTAAAAAACTTTCTGAGAAAGGTATAACTGTTGTAAGTGGTTTAGCTTTAGGAATTGATGGTTCGGCTCACAGAGGTGCTCTAAGCGGGAAGGCCAGAACCTTTGGTGTTTTGGCTAATGGTTTGGATAGAATATACCCTAACTCTCATCGACCCCTTGCAAAAGATATTATAGCGGACGGAGGCGGATTGCTTTCTGAGTATAGCAAAGGAACCCCTCCTTACCCTGAAAATTTTTTAGAAAGAAACAGAATTGTGAGCGGTTTATGTAAGGCTTTAATAGTAATAGAAGCTCCATCTCGTTCAGGCTCTCTTAATTCAGCAAGACATGCCTTAGAGCAAAATAGAGAGGTTTTTGTAGTTCCGGGTAGAATAAATAATGAAAACTATGTTGGGTCCCATCGATTAATTCGTTCTGGTGCTCGACTTGTAAGAGGGGCTGAAGATATTATAGAGGATTTGAGAATACCGAATTAATTTGACTACTGGATTCAAACTTTTAAAAATTTAGAAATAAGCCTAAAATAAATGGTAATAAATTTATTGAACTATGAATCTTGTTATAGTAGAGAGTCCTAAAAAAGCTAATACTATTAATAATTTTGTTGGCAAAAATTACACCCTGGAATCCTGTTATGGACACATAAGAGATTTGCCTAAGACGACCTTGGGTATAGATATTGAAGATGATTTCGAGCCTAGGTATAGAATACCCAAAGAAAAAAAGGAAATAGTTGATAAATTAAAGAAAAAATCGAAAGAAGCAGATAATGTGATATTCGCTACCGATGAGGACAGAGAGGGTGAAGCGATTGCCTGGCACCTATCGAAAGCTATAGATGTAAATGATTATGAAAGGATAGTTTTTCATGAAATTACTGAACCTGCTATTGAGAAAGCTCTAGAAAACCCTAGAGATATAGATATGAATTTAGTAAATGCTCAACAAGCAAGAAGGATTTTGGATAGAATTGTAGGTTATAAATTGTCTCCCTTTCTTTGGGAAAAAGTGGCTAACAAGTTATCTGCGGGTAGAGTCCAATCCGTAGCTTTGAGAATTATAGCCGAAAGAGAGCAGGAAATTAGAGATTTTGAGCCAGAAATATATTACACTATTTCCGCAATTTTAGAAAAAGACTCAAAAGATTTTGAGTCAAAGCTATTTAGAATAAATGGTGAAAAATTACCCAAACCAGGCATCAAAGATAAGGAAAAAGTAGAAAGAATAAAAAATGATTTAAATTCTTCTAACCTGGAAGTAAGTAGATATAACTCAAAACCAACAAGAAAAAAAGCTCCTACTCCCTTTATTACTAGCACTCTTCAAAGAGCGGCTAGCGGTCGATTAGGTTTTTCTGCAAAGCAAACTATGATGTTTGCTCAGAATTTATATGAGAACGGCCTTATAACTTATATGAGGACAGATTCCCTTAACCTTTCACAGGAGGCTTTAGGAAAAGCTAGAGGTTGGATTAAAGAAAATATGGATGAAAATTATCTTTTAGATAAACCGCGTGTATTTAAAACTGATTCAGATACCGCTCAAGAAGCTCATGAAGCTATAAGGCCTACTAATCCTTTCAAGCACCCTGAAAAAGTTGAAGTTGAAAACAAACAACAAAAAGATTTATATGAGCTGATATGGAAAAGATTTATTGGGTCCCAGTTGCCCCATGCTAAATTCAGAAGAACTACGATAGAGGTCGAGGCCTCTGAAAATGATAATAAAAGCCAATATGTTTTGCGGAAATCTGGCCAAGTTATGGTTTTTGATGGTTTTTCGAGGGTTTGGCCTAAGGACTTTAAGCAGGAAAAATTACCTAAATTAAAAGAGGGTCAGAAAATTAATTTGGACTCTCTGAAAGTAGAAGATCATGAGACTCAACCACCTTCTCGGTATACTGAGGCTTCATTGGTAAAAACGTTAGAAAAAAATGGAGTAGGGCGACCCAGTACTTACGCTTCTATAATTTCAGTTATTCAAGAAAGGAATTATGTTCAAAAGAATGGTAGAAGTTTTGAGCCCACGGATATTGGAGAAACGGTTAATCAGGTTTTGGTTAATCATTTCCCTCGCATAGTTGACATGGACTTTACAGCCGAAATGGAAGAAGACTTAGATAGAATTGCAAAGGGCGAAATTAAATGGCAAGAGGTTGTGAGGGAGTTTTACGACCCATTTCAAGAGAATTTGGATAAAAAATATGATGAAGTAAAAAAAGAAGATATAGTAGGCAAAAATAAGCAAAGGGACATTGAATGCGAAGAATGTGGATCTAAAATGGAAGTAAAGACTTCCCGCTATGGAAAGTTTTTAGGGTGTTCTAATTTCCCAGAGTGCAAAAACACTCAAAAATTACCTGAGGATCAAGAAGATCTAGGGGGTTGCCCTGAATGTGAAAATGGTGAAGTAGTAGAAAGGAGATCACAAGGGCAAGTTTTTTATGGTTGTTCAAATTACCCCGATTGTGAATTCGCTCAATCAGAAAAACCCTCAAAATCCGAAGATTAAAAATAAAGCCAAAAAGAAAAGGCCCGAAGTTCGGGCCTTATTTAAATTTAGGGATGTCTTTCACTTTTTAAAGTTCGGAAGGTTAAATCAAAACCTTCCTCGGTTTTGTCGTGGGTTTTGCTTTCCATTTCTGTCCAATTGACGTTTTTCATCCATTTTCCTTTATTTATATCAGGAAAATGGACTTTTCTTCTAGAGTCTTTTTGCTCTTTAAATCTATCTTCGATTATAGTTTCATAAATTACATCAGTTATTTTGAGAAATTCTCTATAAATTTGAGCCCCACCTATTACTGTAAAGGTTTCGCTGTTTTTCACTGCCTCATCAAAAGCTTCCAATGGAGAATTAACTACTACAACCTTTTCTCCGTTCGGGTTAGCGGGTTTATAATCCTCTTGGTTGGTTAGAATTATATTTTTCCTGTCTTTCAAGGGCTCTGGAATGTCGTTTTCAAATGTTTTTCGCCCTACTATTATCGGCTTCCCTTTTGTTATTTGAACGAATCTTTTCATGTCTTTTCTGATATAAGGCCAGGGTCGTGATCCATTAAATCCAATCAGGCCATTCTGATCTTTGGCTACTATCATTTCCACCGTTGGCTCTTCTCCGGTGTTTAAGGGTGCTCGAATTGGGGGATGAGGGTTGTAATCCTTAAGTGTGACTAATTCTTTAAGCTTGTCTTCAGTTAAAGATTGATTGTCTTTGAGGTTGATAAGGAATTCTTTAGTTATTTCCGGACTTAATTTGAGCTTTGGTTTATCACGAGGTTGTCGAGACAGCTGTTTTTCGACTGCTTTAAAATGATTGTGATAAATGTGTGCGTCACCCAAGTCAATCGTTAGAGTTTTTGCTTCCAGGTTATGGATTTGCGCAAATATTGCAAGTTGCAAGCTCGCGGAAGCTATATTAAAGGGAACGCCTAAAAACATATCGGCACTCCTTTGTCCCATTACTAAATGAAGACCTCCTTTTCCGTCTCTAATATACTGATATGTATTATGGCAAGGAGGGAGGGCCATTTTGTGAAGCTCTCCAGGATTCCACCCTTCTATTATGTGCCTTCTACTCAACGGAGCATATTCCAAGCCATTTAATACCCTCGCTACTTGATCTATTGATTCACCCTCGCTACTTAAAAATTTTCTCCATTGAACTCCATAAATTCTGCCTACATCTCCAGGAAAATCAGCTTGGAGTAACCATCTTTTTGAGTATGCATCTCCTTTCCAAATACTAGTTCCAAGCTTTTTTCTTAAATATTTTTCATTTCTACTAGCTGTCCAGAACCAAAAAAGTTCTGAAACTACCGAATAAAAGGAAACCTTTTTAGTGGTTATTAGTGGAAAATTTTTCTTTAAATTAAATTTAAGAGATTGGCCCGGTAGGAACCGAGTATCAACGCCGGTTCTATTTTGTTTGTCAATACCACTTTCTTTAATCTTCTTAAGCAATTGCAAATACTGAATCATTGCAAGCAGATTGGAGTTTTGAGCTTTTGAATGAACTACTTTCGAGTGTATCAGAGCTTTTCAGCAAATCAAATCAAAACGGCCCGTTTGAGACGGGCCGTTTTGCGATGATGAGAATTTTATTGATGTTTTACATTCCAGGCATACCGCCCATACCACCCATGCCGCCGGGCATTCCACCACCGGCAGGGGCGCCGCCTGGGGCAGATCCGCCGTCATCATCATCCTCTTCCGGCAAATCAGAAACTACAGCTTCAGTTATAAGGAACATTGATGCTATAGAGACGGCGTTTTGAAGGGCGGATCTGGTAACTTTTGTAGGATCAACTATACCTTCCTCAACCAAGTTTTGGTATTTACCTTTGGCAGCATTGTATCCAAAGTCATCTTTCTGGTTTTTTACTTTATCAAGGACTACGGCTCCGTCAGCTCCAGAGTTTTCCGCAATTTGTTTTACAGGTTCGTAAAGGCCTTGGAGTACTATTTGAGCACCTACCATTTCAGCCATATTTTCTTTAGTCATGTCATCAACCTCTTTTTTTACCTCCTTTGCTGCCCTTACCAAGGCTATTCCTCCTCCAGGAACTATACCTTCCTCAATAGCCGCTTTAGTTGCCTCTACGGCGTCTTCAATTCGGTGTTGCATTTCTTTTTGCTCAACTTCAGTAGCTGCTCCTACTTTTATAACTGCTACTCCTCCAGAAAGTTTACCTATTCTTTCCTCAAGTTTTTCTTTTTCAAATTCAGAATCTGTCCTTTCAAGTTGAGACTTAAGTTGAGAGATTCTGTCTTCAATATCCTGTGTACTACCCTCTCCACCTACAATAGTTGTTGAGTCTTCCGTGGCAACTACTCTATGTGCCTCTCCAAGCGAATTCAACTCTACGTTGTCCAAGCTTTTTCCAAGATCTTCGGAAATAAACTCAGCTCCTGTAACCATGGCTATATCTTGTAGCATTTCTTGCTTTCTGTCCCCAAATCCAGGAGCTTTTACTGCTAATACATTGAGAGTTCCTCGCAATTTGTTTAGAACAAGTGTTGCAAGGGCTTCACCCTCAATGTCATCAGCAATAATCACAAACTCTTTTTTGCCGGATTGAGCTACATCTTCAAGCAAAGGCAAGAAGTCATTCATAGAGGAAATCTTTTTGTCGGTAACTAAGATGTAAGGATCCTCAAGAGAAGCCTCTCTTCTTTCTTCATCCGTAACCATGTGAGGGGAAATATACCCGTTATCAAATTGAAGCCCTTCTACAACTTCCTTTTCAAGACCAAGAGTTCGAGATTCTTCCACTGTAACTACACCATCTTGACCAACCTCATCAATGACTTCTGCTATTAACTCACCGACCTCTTCATCTCTTGATGAAATGGTTCCAACTTGAGCAACCTCCTCTTTGTTGTTTGCATCAACCTCTTGAGAGAGCTCCTTTAGGGAGCTTACCACTGTTTCTGCGGCTTTTGTCATTCCTCTCTTAAGTCCTACTGCATCAAGACCCGTAGAAACGTTTTTAATGCCCTCTTTAATAAATACTTGTGCAAGTAACGTAGCAGTAGTAGTTCCGTCTCCAGCGCTTTCATTTGTATTAGAGGCAACCTCTTTGACTAACTCAGCTCCCATGTTTTCTACTTTGTCTTTTAATTCTATTTCATCTGCTATGGTTACACCATCAAGAGTAATAGTTGGAGAGCCAAAACCTTTTTCCAAAACTACTGCTCTACCTTTCGGTCCGAGAGTTACTTTGGTAGTATCAGCTAGTTTGTCGACTCCACTTTTAAGTTGCGATCTTGCCTCTTCGGAAAAAATTATATCTTTAGCCATAATTTTATTCTTCTATTATTCCTATTATTTTACCCTCTTCAACAATAACAAACTCTTCTCCCCTTTCGGATTTGAATTTAGTGGGAGAATAACCTTCGTTGAAGAGAACTTTGTCTCCGACCTTTACGTCCGGGGAAATTCTTTCGCCAGAGTCGTCGAGTTTGCCAGGCCCTACTGCCTGGACTTCTCCTTCAGAAGGCCGATCTTCATCTTCGGCCGTATCGGGAATTAAAATTCCCGCTTCCGTTTTGTTTTCTCCTTCATCCTCTTCCTCAATAGGTTTAATTACTACGTTATTAGAAAGTGGTTTTACATTCATGCGAATTAATTATAGGTAAATCCAAAATTATCAAACTCGACCTTTATTTGCTAATTTTAAGTATAAAGATGGTTAAAAAACTGTCAACCCAAAGTCCATTTAGTGTTCTATTTTAAGAGTAATAAGAAAGTTTTTTTATAGAATAGAACCCCTTGCATCAATTTTATATATAATTGACATTCTTTCTGTAAATTTAGATAATTTAATTCCCAATTTATAGTTACTAGTTATTGATTGCTGAAAATATTATGTCCAATCCAATTTGGTTAAATAAATATTCTAATGGTGATTCTGTAATTAAAGCCTATGAGTTTGCCAAAAAAGTGCATGATGGTTTTAATAGAGCCTCTGGGAAACCTTACGTTCATCATTGTACGGAGGTTGCTAAAACTTTAGATGAGTGGGGTTTGGATAAAAATACTGTGGCAGCAGGATTTATTCATGATTCTCTTAAAAGAGATAGTTGCTCTATTAAAGATATAAAGAAAAAATTTGGGCAAGATATTGCTTCTTTAGTAGAAGGGGTTACTAAGATTGGAGATTTAAATTACAGAGGTGATTTCAATTCAAAAGATCAACAGATGGAAAACATCCGTAAATTAATGATTGCTATAAGTAATGACCTTAGGGTTATTTTTATTAAGCTGTCTGATCGACTTCATAACATGAAAACTCTGGATTATCTTGATGAGGCTCGCCAAAAGGAAAAGGCTCAAGAAACTTATGATATATATGCTCCTCTTGCTTACAGACTTGGAATGCAAAAACTTGCTGGCGAGCTCAAGGATATTACTTTTCCGTATATTAATCCTGAGGAATATGAATGGCTTCTAAATAATGTAGAACAAGAATATAAAGAAAGAGAAAAGTACATAGAAAAAGTAAAGCCCATACTAAAGGAAAAGTTAAAAAAAGAGGATTTGGAGCCAGTGGAAATAACGGCCCGTGCAAAGCGCTATTCAAGTTTATATAAAAAGCTTTTACGAAAGGATAGAGCAATAGAAGAAATTTATGATTTAGTAGCTTTAAGAGTAATTGTTGAGAATGTAGAACAATGTTATAAGGCTTTGGGTATTATTCATGAGCAGTGGTCTCCCTTGCCGGGCCGCATTAAAGACTATATTGCTCGCCCTAAACCCAATGGTTATCAAAGTCTTCATACGACAGTGTTTTGTGTAAACAATGAAATTACTGAAATTCAAATAAGGACTAAAAAAATGCATGAAGAAGCTGAGTTAGGAGCTGCTGCACACTGGGCTTACCAGCAATCAAAAGATTCTAATTCTTCTTCAAATAACCAACAAAAATCTGAAAAAGAAAATATGCGGTGGGTAAGACAATTAAGAAACTGGAAAGATGATTCTCGAGAATCTGAAGAATTTATAGACTCTGTAAAGGGAGAATTTTTTAAGGATAAAATTTTCGTCTTAACACCTGACAATGATGTTATTGATCTACCGTCTGGTTCTACCCCGGTTGATTTTGCATACAGAATACATTCAGAAATAGGAAATCAATGTAGTGGGGCCAAGGTCAACGGAAAAATGGTCTCTCTTGATTATGAATTAGAATCCGGAGATTTAGTTAAAATTATGACTCAACCTTCCAAATTACCCTCCGAAGATTGGCTGGATTTTGTTAAGACTTCAACTGCCAAAAGCCATATAAAAGAAGCTCTTAGGCAAAAAAGACAAGTATAGTTAGTTCTTTAGTTATAATTTATACATCCTCTTCTAAAATTCTATTCAAAAGGCCTTTCCACTCTTCTTGGGAGAAAAATTTTATGATTAATTTACCTCCTTTATCTTTTTTCTTTATTTGGACAGGGGCAGAAAGTTTTGCTTCTAATTTATTCTCCCAAAACCTCCTTCTTTTGCTCTTTTTGTTGGTATTTTTACCTTTTTGGAATTTTTTTTCATGGACCTTCTTTTTGTTTTGGGTATTTTTTGTCTCTTTCTTTCTTTTTTTGGCTTGGCGAGTATCCAGCCTTCCTTCTACTAAGCCTTTAAATATTTCTTCTTGTTGGGAGGGGTTTTCCATTGAAAGAAGTAGCCTTGCTTGAGACTCATTAATTTCTCCTTCATTAAGGGCTCTTTGCATTTTAGAGGGTAAATTTAAGAGCCGGAGAGAATTTGCTATAGAAGAACGAGATTTACCAACTTTTGTAGCAATTTCTCTTTGAGTTAAATTGAATTCATCCTGCAATTGAGAATAGGCTCTTGCTTCTTCTATAGGGCTTAAATCGGATCTTTGGACGTTTTCAATTAATGCTACAGAAAGTTTATCAGTGTTTATATTGATATCTTTTATAATAGCTGGTAATGTTTTGAGGCCTATTTTTTTAGAGGCCCGCCACCTTCTTTCTCCGGAAATTAGTTGATATTCCACCTCCCTGCCTTGATCGCTTTCGATTTCTTTTTTGGAAACTACTAATGGTTGGATAATACCTACCTCTCTTATGGAATCGGCAAGCTCTTTTAAGCTGTCCTCATCGTATTCTTTTCTAGGTTGATAGGGATTTGGTTTAATTTTGTCTATTTCTATTTGAAAAACTGATTGGTCCTCCCCCTCTTTTTTGGATTGAGAGGTATGGGAATCAAAATCTTGGGATGTGCCCTCTTTTAGATTAATTTGAGAATCTGTATCTATATTTTTTTCTTTTTCAGTATTTTCTATGTTTTGTTTTGATGTTTGGCTTCTATTTCCCAACTCTTCTTGGCCTGCTTCTCTTTCTTTACTTTCTTCCTCCTCCTCCCCTTCTTTATCTTTAGAAGGTATTAAAGAGTTTATACCTTTTCGTTTTGGCATTTTAAATTTATTTATTCAAATTACGTATTGTGATTTATAAATATATTATACAATTTCTACTTTCTCTAAGAAAGTTTCTCAAATTAAAAACCCCCACTCACGTGGGGTTTTTAAAACTAAAACAGGGATGCCTACTAGTGACTCTCTTGCATAGTAGACTCATCCGCCATTCGGGTTACAGGAACCCGGACAGCAGAATATGCCTACTAGGTTGAGTCACAACCGGCTCCCTGTTTTAGCGTAAAAATAAATGCTAGCGTGTTTATTTTTACATTCTCAAGAGAATGGGACGGAACCTGGCTGAGTATCAACTCATAAAGTGGATCCATGCTTCCTGGTTGAGTAACTCAACCAGGACCGACCACTTATAGTTTACCTAATTCTATGAGCCAGTCAAGAGTTCATTTTAAAAGAGTCAAGCTCCGACTTTCGAGAAGGTTGAAGTAGGTAAAAATTAAATATCATTAGAACCTTTTTGAGAAATAATTTCTTTCGCTAGATTTTCGTATGCTAAAGCTCCTTTTGATTGGGGGTCGTACAACAAAATAGGACGTTTGTAACCCGGTGCTTCCGCTAAACTATAAGAATGAGGAATTACATTTTTGAATACGTAATGGGGAAACTTTTCTCTTATTTTTGAAGCCATTTTTTTAGATAGTTCATTATCATTTTCATACATAGTTATAAGGGCGCCGGTTACCGAAAGATTTGAGCCTATATTTTCTTTAATTAAATCAACGGTTTCTAGAAGTTGATTAAGCCCTTCTACGCTATAGTGGTCACATTGCATTGGAATAATGACTTCATCTGCAGCGACTAATGCGTTTATTGTTAGCAAAGACAGGCTTGGAGACATGTCTATTAAAATAAAATCAAACTCATCTTCTGCTTGTGTTAAAGTTTTTTCTAAAAATCTTTCTCTTTCCTCTTCACTGGAAAGCTCTACAAGAGCTCCTGCTAAGTCATTTGAGGAGGGGGTTACTTTAAAGTTGTGGAGGACAGTTGGCTTGGTAACCTCTAGAATATTTTTCTCCTCAAAAAGAGCGTGATAAACATTTCCTTCTTTTTCATTTTCAATTCCGAGACCCATAGTTGCATTTGCTTGGGGGTCGAAATCCACTAATAGTGTTTTGTGCCCAAAAAATGAAAGGTAAGCTCCCAACTCTCTAGCTGAGGTAGTTTTACCCACGCCTCCTTTTTGATTAAATATTGCTATTTTTCTGGCCATGTTTAAAATTTAGTTTTCAGTTGTGCCCGGAGTGGGGCGTTAGAACCTATTCGCTTCGCCCTGAACCAGAGCGGTTCGGGACTTCGTTCGTTCCTCTCATACCCCACGGTTTCTAGCAGTTGCTTGCGCTCCCTGACTTTCAACATGAAAAAAGGTTTGAATACCCCTCAATTTAAATCCATTCATTACTACTTTCTTGTAGTATGGGCTATTGAATGGATTGTGGTGCCCGGGGTGGGATTTGAACCCACACGGGTCGCCCCACGTGATTTTGAGTCACGCGCGTCTGCCAATTCCGCCACCCGGGCCTACGTAAGTACTCTTTTCACCCACACAAAGCTTAATATAATAAATTATAGGTTAAATTACCACTTACTTATGTCCCGTGGTGAGCGCAGTGAACTTTACGGGGCGCCACCCGGGCATTTTTCTTAATTATCCTAAAAGTGGTATAATAAATCAAACTGATAAATAAATTTATTATGCCTAAAAATTTAGAAAATTCCTTTAAAAAAGAGAGTATGAACAATTTAGATGAGGAGGATATAACATTAGTGAGGGAGGAATTTGAGTTTGAGGTAAAGGAAGATAACAAGAGTTTATTTTTTGAATGGAAAGATGCTAAGGGAGATATCAATGAAACTCATATCTCAAAGGCAGTGCAGGACCCTGAAAAAGTAAAAAGCCTTATAGAAGACAAAATAGAAAAAATAAAAGATAAAAATGAGGGTAAAGGAAGGGGTCAAATTTTAAACTAACACGAAGCCCTTAATTTTTTTTATCTTTCTCGGTTTCCTCCACTTCATACTTTTCTATCTTTATTTTGCTTCCTGTTTCTTTTTTGGTTTCTTCAAAGATTTTGGAGATTTCCTTTACCCCCTCTGCTATTCTAAACACTACCGCTATGGTTTCTAATATAACCCTCCAAACAATAAGGTAAATAAAGAACAGAACAGGAGAAACTATTAATGCTAAGACTCCCAAAAGCATGGACTCTTCAAACCCCTCAACAATTGTTAAGGTTGCTAGCAATGCTCCTAACACCACTTCCAGCCAATAGACTACTTTGAGGACGCTTACTGTAATAAACTCTTTAAATGAGAAATCGAAAAGATCATTAAGGTATTTTGTAATTTTCTTTCTGATATTTTTCATATTGTTTAGTTAAGATAAAAGTTTTACTTTTGGATTTCAATGCTCTGTAAAAATTTTGAAATTTCTATTCATTTAAAATTACGCAATTAGCCACCATGTCATGGAGCGCTTGCTTTTTCTCAGTAAAAATTATCATTAAAAATCCAACACCTAAACTCAATACGGATAAAATTTTTGAAAAGTGACGGGCAGTAGCTTTTAAGAATGAAACTCTTTTTTCATCTAAGTCAGTTACCTTTAAATTCATAACCTGCTTTCCTATGGTTGCCTGCAGCTCTGAGCTTTCCATTCCAGCATAATATATCCACCCCACTATAATCCCTGCTACTTGAGGTAACATTTGAGTAAGTTTAAATTGTTGAAAGTTATCGGGGTTTGTATATTCAAAGCCTACAAGAGAGGTTGCAGCTGCTGTTATTATAGCCAAAATAAACCAATCCAACCCAAAGGCTGCTAATCTATCTAAAAAGCTTGCATATTTTTTAGGTTTCATTTTTTGGTATTTATTTGATTCACTATTTAAGCTGATTTAATTATAGACAAAAAAATTTAAATTATTAATTTATAAATAAGGATGGAGTCAATTTTTTCAGAAACATATTGGATAGCTGGCCTTATGATACAAAGGAGTTTAGGACTGGTATATTTAATTGCATTTGCAGTGGCTTTGAATCAATTTAGACCATTGGTAGGCGAAAATGGCTTATTGCCTATTAGGAACTTTTTAAAGACTTCTAGGTTTAGGGGCTCTCCTAGTATATTTCATTTTTATTATTCGGACACTTTTTTCGGTATAATTTCTTGGATAGGAATTTTTCTTTCCGCACTTGCTTTTCTTGGCTTTTCAGAGCTTGGCTCTTTATGGTTTTCGATGTTTGTATGGTTTTCTCTTTGGGTGCTGTATCTTTCAATAGTTAATGTTGGTCAGGTTTTTTATAGCTTCGGTTGGGAATCACTTTTACTGGAGGCTGGATTTTTCGCCATATTTATAGGGCCCGCTAGCATGGCGGTGCCGGTGGTAACTATTTACATATTTCGATGGGTGCTTTTTAGAGTTGAATTTGGGGCAGGGTTAATAAAAATAAGAGGAGATAAGTGCTGGAGAGATTTAACTTGCCTGAATTATCATCATAAAACTCAGCCTATGCCAAACCCTCTTAGTAGATTTTTTCACAATCTTGATGAGCGTTTTCACAAACTGGAGACCTTGTTCAACCATTTCGTGCAGTTAATTGTTCCTTTTGGGCTCTTCTTTCCCCAACCAGTTGCTGCTATTTCGGCTCTTTTAATAATTTGTTCCCAAGGGTGGCTTATGCTTTCCGGCAATTATGCATGGTTGAACTTTATTACAATAATATTAGCCTTTAGTGGTATTAGCGATGGTGTTTTCGAGTCACTTTTTTCTTTTAACCTGGTAGCATCCAGTGCGATACCTTCAGGGTTTGAGGTCACTTTAATAATTTTAGCTATCCTTGTGGCTTGGCTCAGCATAAAGCCGGTTAAAAATATTTTCTCCAGAGGACAATTGATGAATTTTAGCTTTAACCCTTTTCACCTTGTAAATACATACGGTGCTTTTGGTTCTGTTACAAAGAAGAGAATGGAAATTGTTGTGAAAGGGACTAAAGAAAAAAATCTGGGGTCCCTTACTGAATGGAAAGAATATACGTTTAAAGGTAAGCCTACGGATCCTTCAAAACGTCCTCCTCAATTTGCCCCTTATCATTTAAGGTTAGATTGGCAAATGTGGTTTGCGGCCTTGTCAGGATTTAGAACTCCGTTGTGGTTTCGCCGATTTGCTGAAAAACTTTTAGAAAACAACAAAAAAATGCTTTCGTTGATTGACCATAATCCTTTCAAAGAAGAAGGTCCTAGTTACATAAAGGCAGATTTATACATATATGAATTTACTGACACTGACGAATATGAAAAAACTGGAAATATATGGAAACGGCGTTTGGTTGGTGAATATCTTTCGCCTACAAATAAAGACAAAAATATTTAAATTTTAAGCTAGTATATCTTCTTCTCCAGAATCTTTGATAAAGAAGTTGGTCTTGTTTTCTTTTTTGGTTATTTTTATCATTTTTTCTACTTCTTTTTTTGACCGGAATGGGAATATATTTATGTCTTCTTGAGAAGTTTTAATATAAGAACTTTTTGTGTTCTGTTCTATAATTTTAATATCAGTTGACTCCGGAAGACGAGCCTGATAGATTAAGCTTTCTAATGTTTGCTTGTGCTTTGCTTTATGAGTCCATAAAGTTATTTTGCCAGACCAGTTCCTTTGTAGTCTATAGGCTACTAATAAGCTTAAATTATAACCTCTTTCTGCGTATATATCTTCAGGAATTTCTTCTGGCATCCACACATTTAAATTTTGCCTTGAGCCAAATCCAACATTTTCGTCTTTATCAAAAAATACTAAACCTGACTCGCCCTCTTGAGTAAACTTTATAATTTTCTCTAACTTTTTTTGTTCGTTTGGAATTTCAGGAAAAAATAGAATATTCGGATGTAAAAATTGTCCTTTCATTGCCTCTAAAGCAATTCCTATTCCATTTATATAATTTTCCGCATGTATTTCAGTATAAGAAGTAAAAATACCGTCTTTTTTCAGTTGGCTAACTAGTGATTTTGTGGTTTCAAGTTGAACCTCCTCTCTGTTCGGTTTTTCTTCATCATTTAAATGAACTCCCAAAGCAGTAAGCGAGCCTTGCGGATATGTTATTGATTTCACAATAGGGAAATTCTGTTCTAATTTTTGTTCGTCATGTTTAATGGGAAATAGAAGGTGGGGTCGCCAGATATGTTTTTGAGATTCGTCTAGAGAAATAACTTTTTGAATTGCCCATTCTGACACCGCCCTTAATAACCCGGATCGCACAAATCCTGGTTGTTCAGGTAGTTTTTTTCTTACGAGAAAAGTGTATATTGCAAGAAGAAATCCTAAAGCTACGAGTCCTGCCAAAACATCAACATAAAACATGAATATTAATGAACCGAGAGCCCCATAAAAAGCTACAAATTTCGGTACTCTAAATTTTGGGCGAAAACTTACAAAGCCAAGAGTTTGTTCAAGAAAAACTGTTATATTGATCATTGAATACGTTAAAAGAAAAAACATAGTTAGTAGGGGGGCTATTGAGTTCAAGCTGCTGAATGGCAAAGCTATTGCAAGTATTGCAGTAGTGAAGAAGGTTGCATTTTTGGGCTCTCCTCTTTTTGAGGTTTGAGCAAAAAAATCACTAAAGGGTAAAATTGAATTATTGCCCATTGCCTGCAAGACTCTGGGGGCTGCTGTAAGGGTAGTTAGTGCACTCGAGAAAGTTGCTGCTAAAATTCCTAATATTACAATGGGGCGGAAAATACTAAGGTCAGCCATAATCATGCTGTTTTCCAAAAGTTGATAATTACTTGCGGAAAACTCAAGCCAAAAAACCATAATTAAATAAATCGATGTACTAACTCCCAAACCCCACAGAACCCCCCGCTCATTCCAATCCCTGCCATCAAGCCTGTAACTGCGGGAAAGAACAAAGCAAAAATATTCCAAAAGTTGTTAAAATTAAGGTTTATATCAAGTGAAATGCCCCCTGCCTTCCACCAGAACCCTCCAGCAAAAATAGTAATTAAAGAGAGACACACCAAAAAGAAAACTATAACCTGCACCCTAATTGCATATTTTATATTTATATAAGTGAGCAAGAACAAGGTTGCTAGCAGTATACCCAAAACTGCAAGTCTGGGATGGCCTGGAAATATACTAAGCCAAGTTTCCGAAAAACCAAATATATATAAAAGAATTGAAAAAGCTTGCGCTAAGAACAAAGGAATTCCTATGCTCCCCCCTACTTCCAACCCGAGTGTTTTAGATATTATTGAGTATGCCCCACCGGAACCTATTCTGATGTTTGAGGTTATCGAACTTAGGGAAAGGGCTGTAGAAAAGGTTACGGAAACTGCAAGAAGAATAACAAATATACTCCCTAATACTCCTAATTCTCCTACTACTTTACCTAATCGCAAATAGAGTATAACCCCTATTATACTCAGGAATGTAGGAATAAACACACCCCTAAACATTCCTATCTCTTTTTTAAAGTCTAGCATTTTTATAGAAAGACTATTCAGATCCTTTCTTCATTGAGCCGTAGACAAAAAGAACTAAGAAGGAAGCAAGGAATAGAATTGCCTTTTCACCACCATTCATTATTGGGATCCATCCGCTAAAACTAGTTAAAGTAAAGTGTGCAGTAAACCATGCGACTATCATTTCAAAAGCGCCCAATAGAGCCGAGACTCTTACTAAAACTCCTAAAGTTATCGCAGTTCCCACTACTAGTTCAATAATTCCTGCTAAACCTATAAAGGAAAATAAATTAACTTGATTTCCTCCCAGAAGACCAAACACTTTTTGAAGGCCATGTTGGAGGAACATCAAGCCAATTAGAACTCTAAAAATAAAGTAGAACTTTGTTTTATATTTTTGTGCTATGTAAGTAAGCATTTTGAGATTAAATATTAATTTTTGTTCTTCTTTTTAAAAAGTTTACTGCTTCTTGTTGTAATATTCAAGGTTTTGTTCAAACTTCTTTTCAGCTTTTTTAGTCTCTTCTTCTACAATTTGTTCCAAGTTGAAGCCTTTCTGTTTGATGAAATTGCGAACCCTTTCGGGGCTTTTGTTGTTTATCAGATTAGACAACTGATCTCTCTGATCTTGTGTTAAGTCTTTCAATATCCGATTAAGAGAGCGAAGATCAATTAATTTTACTGCCGTGGTTAATACCTGTTTTCGACGTTTTTCAGAAAGTGAATCAAGGTTCAAAAGATCTTCCACTTTATTTTTTATAGGTAGCTTGCTCATTTTTTGAAATATTAATTAAATTATATCAAATATCATTCTCTGTTCTCTGTTCTTTGTTTTGTTGATCAGAAATTATTTTTCCGTCTCGCAATGTAACTATTCTTTCGGCGAATTTTGCGTATTCTTCTTCATGGGTAACCATTACAATCGTCTGACCTTCGTCGTTTAATTTTCGGAACAGGGATAAGATCTCTAAAGATCTTTGAGTGTCCAAACTAGCAGTGGGTTCATCAGCGAATAAAATTTTAGGATCGTTGACTATGGCCCTGCTTAAGGACACTCGTTGCTGCTCTCCTCCGGAAAGCTCGGCCGGTAGATTATTCAATCTGTCACCCAAACCTACCGATTCTAAAATATCGGCAGACTTTTTCTTTATATTCTCTTTGGATTTTCCCTCCATAAGTCCGGTGATTAATACATTTTCAATTGCCGTAAGTTCCGGCACCAAAGCATAATCTTGAAAAACGAAGCCCAGGTTTTTAAGGCGGAAGTATGTTCTTTGTTTGTCGGTTAAATTTTTAGTCTTTTGGTTTTCTATATAAATTTCTCCTTCCGTGGGTCTGTCTAGCAAACCCAACTGATATAAAAGAGTGCTTTTCCCCGCCCCAGAAACGCCCATAATTGCTATAAACTCTTCTGGCTCAACTTCTAAATCAACTTTATCAACAGCGTGTATTGGATTACCTCCAGAATGATATGTTCTTCTTAAATTTTTTGCTTTGATTATTTTCATCTTTCTAAAATAGCATCGAGAGTATTCTGGTTCACTATTAATCTAGCTGGTAAGTAACCGGCTACAAAAGTGGCTGAAATTAAAGTTAGAGCCCTCCAGAAGGTCCCCCAAAATGTTGCTACTAAGATTCCGTCGGAAAACGGAAAGTCTATAGGGTTAACTGATATATAAGGCTTTATTATAAGGAATACTAACCCTAAACCTAAAACAGTGCCTACCAAAGCATAGAATAGTGCTTGAAACACGTATGCCATTTCTATTGCTAAATTCCTTATGCCTACCCCTTTTAATATTCCTATGTACTTCCTTCTAGTAATTGCATTTATAAAGATAACGATGAATACGGTTATGATAGCTACTATTAGACCTATCGAACTTACTATAGTGCCTAAAATTGAAAAAGTAGTTTTCAAATCTTTAAGAAATTTGGGTTCAGCCTCTTTTCTTGTTTGCACCTTACTAATAGAGCCTATTCCGGAATTAAGTAAATTGCTTTTTACTAAGGATGGTTTTGCTGATTTTTTTAATTGTACTGCTATTTCATCAACATTTTTGTCAAATCTACCTATAAGTTTTCTAAAATAGTCATTATTGAAGAAAACTCTTCTATCAACCTCATCAACCTTACTTCTAAGGATTCCTTTTATTTCTACCTCTTTTTGGTGTCCGTCTACTTCAACTTTAATTTCAGAACCAACTCCAACGCCCTCTAGGACAGGAAAGGCTTCAGATTCAAATCCAGAATATTGTTTTAAAAGAAGGGCGCCTATTAAAATTTCATTCGAATCATCTTCTTCTAAATATTCCCCTTTTATCAAAAGAGATTTCAAATCAGTCACTCTATTTTCTTGGGAGGGATCAATTCCGGCCATTATTGTATTAACGGTTTCTCTTTTTTCTGAGGGTTCAATTATTTTCTTTCTTTCTTTATGTATAGAGCCGGACCTAAGGTATCTTTTTGTAAAATCTTTAACTTCAGGAGTAGAGCTAACGACGTTTGTAACAAAGTCAGTTTTTTGAATGTAAGATTTATTATCTAAGTTAGAGATTATAATATCACCAGTGTAATGTTGTTCTAATCCTTTTACTGACCCTTCAATTAACCCAACCAGTATCCCGCTAACTACAACAAGATTTAAGAATGTAAATACCATTACACTAATTATCAAGATATTAATCCATAAGGCACCTCTTTTAACTTGTCTGACAGCTAAAAAGTAGCCTACTTTTACAGTTCTCCATAATTTTTTAAATTTGTTCGGCTCAGAAATGTTCATTTATAATTAGCAAGTATCAAGTTTCCTTTCTTAAGTCCTTTCTTTATTTCAATCCAACCGCTACTTGACTCAAAGCCGGTTTTTACTTTTACTTCTTTTGTTTTTGGGTTTTTCTTTCGTTTTAAGACTAAAGAAATAATTTTTTTATTATTTTTCTCTTTGATGGCTGATTTTGGAATTGATAGAACATTTCTTTTTTGATCAGCAATAATTTTTATATCAGCTGTCATGCCCGGTCGAATTTTTTCGTAGTCCTTTTTGAATTTTAAGATAGTTTCATAAGCTACTACTCCATCCACAACTTTCTTACCTGGTTTTAAGGATTTTACTTTCGCTTTAAAGTTTTTATTTGGAAATGCATCTAATTTTACTATTGCCTCATCTCCTTTATTAATTTCTGAAATATCAAATTCTGGAATATTAGCTTCAATTTCAAGTTCATTTTTGGAAATGATAGATAGAACGTTTTCGGAAGCGGAAACGGTTTCTCCTAAATTAATTCTCTTTTTAGAGATAACTCCGCTTATTGGAGCATATAAATAAGTTTCACTTATTTTGGATTTAATAGCAGAAACTTTAGCTTTTGCTTGCTCAACTTTTGCTTCTTGAATTTTTATTTTTTCTTGTCTTGTACCAGCCAACTTTAGCTTTAAATTCTTTTTAGCTGAACGGAGTTTTGATAAGGAATCATTAAGGTTTGCTTCATCATTTGAAATGTCAGAAATTGACTTATTAATGCTGGTTCTTGCGGATTTAACGTCAGATTTATAAGTGTTTATCTGACTTTGGCTTAATTGAGAATAAGGTTTTAAGTTGTTAACTATAAAACTCAAGTCATTCAAAAATAATTTAATTTTTTTCAATTTGTTTTGGGCGCGTTGAACATAAGCGTCCAAATTACTTTCGGTGGAAATTTTATTAATATTTTGCTTCCAATTTTTTATAGTCATTCTTAGCTTTCTTCTTTTAAATTCAAGCTGGTTTTCGAGTTGAGGATATAAACTTCTTAGAGCAAAAGAAGGTGATCCGCTGCGAGGGTTTTCAAAAAACTGATCGATTGTATTTCGAAGAACATCATCAGCATCTGTATAAGCTTCACTCAAAGTATTTACTAGTTTTTGTTTGGCATCTTTAACACTTTTGCGATGGTTTGCAACTTTTATTTTTTGGAGTTTGATTTTCTTTTTTCTGGTTCCTGATTTAAGTTTTTTTAGTTTAGCTTGGGCTGAATCTAAATTTGCCTTTGCTTTCTGCAAATCAGCTTTTAGACTATTATTTTCTAAAGTGGCTATTAAGTTACCCCTCTCTATTTTGTCGCCGGATTTAAAATTAATAGAAGAAATAGTCCCTGCTCTTTCAAAGCTTAAATTAACTTTTTGAATTGGGGCTACTTCTCCAATAATTGAAACTTCTTTCTTTAGGTCTTTTTTTTGAACTTTTAATACTTCTCTATCATTTCCATTGCTTCTAAAAATTACGAAAGATAAAAAAATTAAAATTATTACAAGCAAAATCGATATTAATCCTTTTTTTGTCTTTGCAAAATTAATCATTTTTTGTTTTTTGTAAAATTTTCTTTAATGCTTTAGCAAAGTTATTTTTTTCTTCTTCATTTAATTTACTTAATATTTTTTTCATCTTACTTTTTATTGTTTTCATCCTTTTATTTAGTTCATCCAACCCCTTTGAGGTGATTTGGATTCTCGTTTTTCTTCTATCTTTAGAGTCTTCCATTTTTTTTATATATCCTGCTGACTTCAAGTCATTCACTAATGAGGTGGCAGAAGGAGGTTTAATGTGAAAATAATTAGCTATTTTTTTCATAGTAGGTTTTTCTTTTCTTCGAATGAATTTCATGGCTTCTATTTTAGCCATTGAGAATGGGTCCATATCCCCTCTCAAAAAAACTTTTTCTCTAATCATTTGACCAGTCTCGAAAAAGAGTGATGTTAATTTGTCTATATCTATATCATTCATATATCATTAATAAAAATTTAGAAAGTCTAACTTTTTGAAAATTTTATTATATGAATCTTGACAAGTCAAAATGTTGACCTAACCCACCATTTAAAATAATATTGAAGGTGTATGAAAGATGAACAAAAAAGAGTTATATATTGGGGGGTGGGGATTTTAATAGTTATATTAGCAGTCATTGGTTTGGGTCAGCTTTCTTCCGGAAATTCTGCCTCTACTGCTTCTAAAAAATCAGTTGATTTTGAAATAAAAAAAGATGAATGGATTTTGGGGCCTAAGAATGCCTCTACAACAATAGTAGAATACTTTGATATGCAGTGTCCCGCTTGTAAATCATTTCACCCTGCTATGAAAAAATTACATCAAGAATTTCCGGAGAAATTACGAATCGTATTTCGTCATTTTCCCTTATCTCAAATTCATCAAAACGCTATGATAGCGGCTCAAGCACTTGAGGCCGCAGGACTTCAAGGTAAATTTTTTGAAATGCAAGATAAGTTATTTGAAAACCAGAGATCATGGTCAAAGATGAAAAATCCGAAGAGTAAATTTGTAGAATACGCTAAAAAAATTGGACTTAATCAAAAAAAATTTGAGTCAGACCTAACAAGCCAAAAAGTAAAAAACAAAGTTAAAAAAGATCTTAGTTCCGCCAGGAAATACAATATAAATTCTACTCCCACTCTCTTTTTGAATGGAACCGAGATAAGACCCAGAAGCTATAAAAGTCTTCGTTCTTCGGTGGAATCTCAAATAAATTCTCAGTAACATTGGATTACACTTCACTAATTAAAAAATCATTACCTCTTTTTACAATTGCAGGCCAACTAATTTCTCTTGGCCTATTTGCTTTTCTCGCAAGTAAAAAAATTCGAACAAAGCTTTTTTACTTATGGAATAATCTCAAGAAAAATTCTATCTTTTACTCTTTGTTAGTAGTTTTAATAGCTATGCTGGGTAGCCTTTTCTATTCGGAAGTAATTGGGTATGAACCATGTAAGTTGTGCTGGGTGCAAAGAATTTTTATTTACCCCCAAGTTTTTCTTTTGGCTATAGCTCTTTGGCGGAGAGAAAAAAATATCTTTAACTACTTAATTCCTTTTTCTGGTCTAGGGTTGCTGATTTCCGGTTATCATTATCTTTTACAAATCGGTCTCCTGCCACAACCACCTTGTTCAACGGTTGGATTTTCAGTTTCTTGCTCTCAAAATTTCTTTATGTATTTTGGCTATATCACAATACCAATGATGGCTATGGTAGTGTTTGTTCTGGTAATACTTTTCGGTCTTATTTCTCTTAGAAGCAACTAAAAAATGGTTTACTTAACAAGGTTTTGGGATTCTTTATTTAAGAAACTTTTAATATTTTCAACAGTGGTTTCAACTATCCTTTCTATGGCTTCTCTTGTGTTATAAGCGTTATGAGGAGTGACAATAACTGAGGGCATATCAATTAAGGCGTAGTCCTCTAAAATTGTTTCAAGATCTTCGGAATCATCAGGGTTATAGTTTTCTTTTTCTTTTATAGCTTGTTCTTGCTCTAAAACGTCTAAGCCTGCTCCAGCGAGATGGTTTTCTTGTAAAGCTTCGGTAAGCGCTTCAGTTTCAACAACTGCACCCCGCGAAGTATTAATTAGATACGCTTCCTCCTTCATTTTTTGAATATTATCTTTGTTAATCAAATGGTGGGTGCTTTCCATATAAGGAACGTGTAAAGTTACTATATCGCTTTTTTGCAAAAGTTCTTCCAAAGAAGTGTACTTCATTG
The DNA here is from genome assembly GCA_042218035.1 of Candidatus Magasanikiibacteriota bacterium. Classification (GTDB taxonomy): domain Bacteria; phylum Patescibacteriota; class Minisyncoccia; order UBA6257; family GWB1-50-10; genus JBDGRM01. The sequence continues at coordinate 54,335 of JBDGRM010000012.1, read as the reverse complement.
CACATTTCTGTGCGAGCTCTTCTTTGCGTTCAATATCATATGCTAAAACATCCATTCCGAAGCCATCTGCAATTTTCACGACTCTACAACCTATATCCCCCGTGCCTATAACTCCTAGTGTTTTATCTTTAAGGTCAAACCCTCTTAATTCTTTCATTTTAATTTCTCCGGGTTCTTTTAGAGAGTCATAGGCTTTAGAGACTTTACGAGACAATTCTAATATTAAGGCGAAAGTATATTCTGCTACTGTGTTAGAGCCATAACTGGGAACGTTAGAAACCTTAATGCCGTTTTCTCGGCAAGCTTCTAAATCTATATGGTCAAAGCCAGTAGATCGGGTGGCTATAAATTCGAGGTTGGGCATTTCTTTGATTACTTTTTTGTTAACATTACACCCTACCGCAAAAACGGAAATTATTGAGAAATTCTCTTCAGGGATGCTACTTTCGGTTAAAGGTTCTTCATATATAACAGGCTCAAAGTCTTCTATATTTTCTGTTAATGATTTAATTATTTTTTTCTCTATTGGTTTTGTTTCAAAAAAGGCTACTTTTGTCATTTTTAATTTAATAAGTTTTTAAAAATTTTCTTTTTTCGGCGATGTAATAAATTGAATTTTTACCTATTTAAATTTTATAAATATAAAAATTTTTTTAAAATTTTTTAGAAGCTGTAATAATTTTTTTAAATTTTTAAAAATCTCTTAGAAATTAAGATTCCGATTTAAAATAAAAAACTAAACATTAATTTTTTTTAAAGTAAATAGCTTATTATTCCTAATTTTTAGGAAAAACAGAAAGCAAAATAATGTAGAAGCTTATTTGACACTCAAAAAATTCTTCATATAAACCAAAGTACGAAGCTGTAGAAGACAGCTTCGTATTTTTGTTACCACTGCTCTCCCCCTTTTGCTTTTTTTGAGTATAAAGCAAATGGAGAGTTAAGCCCAGCTTACCATAGCTGGGCTTTTTGTTTTTAAAAACAAAAAAGGAGGCCTTTTATTTGCGTGACTTGCCCCCAAAGGTCACGCAAACCTAGCTAGAAAAGGCCCTGGAACTTTTCTAGCTTCGGTTTGAATATTTTTAATTTTTAAACAACCTTTAAAGATTACATATTCAAGTTAACTGTATATTTTAAATTGTCAAATTTTAAAAAATTTTCAGAGCACCTCTTCTCTGCTTTTTAAATGGCTTTTAAAGTAATTGCGGGCGTTGTGGGACGACGTTGGAAGGGAGTTAATTAGAAATTAAGAATGATTTTCTATGAACTCCTTTGGTCTAGTTATCTTTAGATTTTTATCTTCAACGAATTTAGAAACTTTTTCGTTTAGAAATTCTTTGTCTAGAGTTATAAGGTAGTTGGCGTTGTTTATAGCAGATGAGAGGATTGGTCTATCTTTTTTACTTATTACATTATTAAGTTCGTCTAATTTTTTCTTTGGGGGATTGGGTAAAACTTTGATGGAGGCAATACTCATCAATAGGAATAAATTCTCATACATTTCGCTGCTCCCATCGAATTTTTTGTCTACTACCTCTTCTACTTCATCAAGAACGAATTTGTTTATAAGAAACTTATAGTCTTTGTGAAACTGGGTCAAAATATAAAAAGAGCCGCCACTTTCAGAAAGTATAGCGGCTATAATTACGCTTGTATCTATAAATACCTTCTTATTTTCCGTATCGCTCACTATAAAGCCTGCTTCTTATTTCCTTAGTCTTCTTCTCTACTTTTTTCCAGTTTTTTTCGTCAATACTAAAGTCCGGCTTGTCTTGAACAGCCTTTTTGATAGCGTTCAAATCGTTTTCTAGATCCATTATTTTCTTTTGCACAGTTTCTTTGGTCATGTTTTTAGTGTTTTTATTATAAAACACACCTTAATTAAGGCAAATTCAAAAACATCTTTAGTGGTAAGGGCTGTGGGACGACGTTGGAATAGAATTAGCTGAGCAAAAAAGAAAAGCCTCAGTCCGATATAAGTCGAACTGAGGCAAGTTCCTAAATACTTTCGGGATTGATATTAGAATTGGTTATTAGCGCTCATAAACACCTTCGCGCCATTTGGAAATTCAGCTTCAGTCAAATCACGGACCTCCTCCTTGAGGGCTTTAAGGAACTCAATTACGGTGTCTGGGTGTTCGTAAACTCCCGCCAGAAGATTTCTTCCGCAACTATCCACATGCTTGAATCCGAATGAGGCAGGTGGACCATACCAAACTCTCAACTGATCACCTTTTCCATTTAAGCTGTACATAATACGGAAGCAGTCTTGACCGAAATCTTTGAAGGTTTTCCCAAAAACGGAGACTGCCTCCTCAAAAAGTTCTTCATCACTGTCTCTGGAGCTTGCATTGAGCCAAAGATTTATAAGATCTACAAACAACTCCTTTTTTTCTCTTGGGTCACAAGATTGGAAGGAGTTATTAATCTTTTTAATTTTATCTGAACCTAGATGTTCAAACCGCACTTTAATTGACTTGTCTGTGCGTTCGAGCTTTTCATTGATTCTTTCAGAAACGTTTTCCATATCGGAGAGTGTTTTTATTCTAAAGAGTGCAAAGATTTTTAAGCAAAGCAGGATTACCTCTTTGCTTAAAATTTTTAGTGTGCTATTTAGCTTATAGAAAATTTATATAAATTTGTCAAACACCAGGACAACAGAATGATTTCAGAACACCTCTTCTCTACTCTATGGACGGCTTTTGAGTTGGTTGCAGGGACGGTAGGACATTAGAACCCACTCACTCTGTTCGCTCCCAGAAACCCACGGTTTCTGGCGGTCGTCGCTAAGCTCCTCCCTGACTTCCAACACGGGAAAACTCAGGCGTTTTCCCGATCCTTTTTCACGTTCAAGTCCTACCTTTTGGTTTTTATAAGACTTTAAAAACCAGCACCACAATTCATCCAGAAAGCAAATAATGAGTTAAGGTCAAGGAGCGAGGAGGAGCGGTATAAAATAAAAATACCGTGATGACGAGCGACACAGAGATTAATTCATTATTTGTCTTTCCCTTGCGGTAGCCCTTAATTATAAAAACTTTCCTTTTTAATTAACTCTAAAATGGGCTACTGGATAATTGTGGCGGGGGCTGTTGGACGATTTCAGAACAGTTGAGGTGGTTGAAATGGCAAAAAATATTAAAGATTTGGGTGTTATTTCGGGGTTTGTAAGTGCTTAAAAAGAAAAAGCCCCGATTCGGTTACCCAAATCGGGGCTAATGACTGAGAGAGGAGTTAGTGGTAATCTCCTCTCAGCTAAAAAGTGTAGGTCGTTCCAAAGGCAAACTGACTCAGAAAGGGAATTTTCGTCTGCACTGGCTCAACCCAAGTTGCACTTAATGCGATGGGCACGTTTTCTTTGGATACTGCCACACTTCCGTAAAAGAATAAGCCTTCATTATCATCCGAGAATTTAATCCCGAAAGGACTGATAGAGCTTGTGAATGTAAATGATCCAAGCTCAACAGGTATGGAAGCTTTTGGCATAACAAACACCCCTTGGAGTGTTCTCTCCCCCATTCCGTGCGAATACCAAGCTTTTCCAGTAAGAGTTACTGGTCCGAGCTGTTTGCGCCCCCATACTTCGAAAGCCAAATAACGTGTTGACTCTCGAACATCGTTCCCATTAAAGGCATTGTAATCCTGGCCAAAAGTTGACCAGTCTACGGCCACCCTAAAGTTTTCACCGAAAGGTTCATAACGAAGCCAGATATCGGTGAGTCAGATGTGACCGTCCTTGGCCATAAAGCCCATATCCGAATAAATTTCAATTTTTCCATAATCGGCCTTCAGGTCTCCGAATTTGTATAATATTATCTTTATTATGTCAAATATTATGGGGTATCATAAAAGTTTTAGAACACTTCTCTGCTCTATAATTAGCAAAAATAATTATAGACGCTCTGAAGTGACGTTGGAACGGAAATAACTCTATAACAAAGAAACCCTCATCAGATAATTTTTATCTAACGAGGGTTTAAAATTTAAGTTATAAAAATTCTTGATTTTCAATCGATAATCAATCTCTGCCCGGATTAAATATAAAATCAATAAATAAAAATACTAAAACGCACATTAAAAATAATTTCCAACCTCCCCAATCGTTAGGATTAAAAGGTAAATCAATAATTCCATTCGATGACAAAGCTAACAACAAAGGAAAAATTGGTATTGCAAACAAAAAACCCATTACAATTGATACTGGAATACGTACAATTAAGGGCTCTTCTGACCAACTCTTTGAATTCGATGATTTCTGTCTTTTTCGTCTTCTTTTTACCTTTGCTCTGTGACCTGGATTAGGTTGTCCACAATTTGGACAAGATTCAGCATTGATACTTACTTTTTCTCTACAACCGGAACATTTGACTAAACTACTCATTGCTACTTCAGGGTTTTTGATTTTTAAGTTCTAGATATAAAGTAAAGTATTTAAAACTTTTCGTCAATTATTTTTTATAGGCGCTGTGGGACGACATTGGAAAGGAGTTAGTTTGAATATTAAAAACAAAAAGCCTTGATGAAAGACTTAAATAAAAATAAATTTTGTGAAATTAAATAATAATATTTCTACAAAAGATTTTCTGATTTTAAAAACTTCTCCCAAAGATTTTTACATTTAGTAGCTAAATTAAAAGCATTATATTCTTTACCATTAGATTCAATCCAATAAGTATTTTTTGTAGGGGGAGCACCTTTTCTACCTAATTCTATCTCTATATCTACTCTTTTAATATCAGTGTTTTTGTCTCCTGTAGCTGTTTTGTTTAATTTTACGTGTTTAGACCCGTGACAAATATCTTGACAAATTTGTAATTCAAAAATGTGAACTAATAAATTTATTAATCTTACTTTCTGACACTTTAGAGTAATTGTCAATCCAATCTTTCATGTGAAAATAATTTTGAAAGAAAGCATATACCTCGTCTTTTCGGTGTTTAGAAGATTTGTTGTCTGGTTTTTTTAAGTTGATATCTTCAAATTTTTTATACGATCTCTTCACTCTTTTCCATTGTTCCTTGTAGTTAGACATGAAAAATTTTTATCAATTATTACTTTTTTCTTTTCTATAAATATTTTTTAATTTCTTCAATTTTCTTTTTAAAATCACTACCTACTTTAATTCTTTGCAAATCTAATTCTATTTCATCATATAAATTATCTACAAAATCACCTCGCTCTTCTCTATTTTTATTTTCGTGAGAACTTCCATCTAATTCAATTGCTAAAGCTATTTTGTCTCTGTTTGAGTCCCATATAAGAAAATCAACATGTTTTGATTTTATTTTATTCCACCATTTATACCCTTCTCTGTTCTCTACTTCAATAAAATCAGCAAGTCTTACTTTCGGGAAGATTATAAATCCTTCATCATTAATTTCTCTTTTTAGAATTTTGAAAAACTTATATTCAGTCTGATAGAAGAAATCATCTTTTAGTCTATAAGGTAGATCTTCTGTTGGGGGATATTCAAAAAACTTTTTCTTTATATAAGCAATACCCCCTGCAAATAAAGCCATTACAACTATTAAAAGTAAGAAGTTAAAAAAGATCATAAGTTTTTAAATTTTATTGCTTGATTTTAATTATACCAAAACAAAAAAGCCCTTGGTGAAGGGCTTGAATGAATTGCGGGGGCGGTAGGAAGTTAGAACCCACTCACTCTGTTCGTTCCCAGAAACCCGCGGTTTCTGGCGGTCGTCGCAGGCTCCTCCCTGACTTCCAACACGGAAAAACTCCAAAGGCGTTTTTCCGACCCTTTTTCACGTTCAAGTCCTACCTCCAGCCAACCATAATTAAAAATAAGCACCCAGGAAGGTGCTTATTTTAAATTGCGGGGGCGGTAGGACTTGAACCTACAACACTCGGGTTTGGAGTCCGATGCTCTAGCCAATTGAGCTACGCCCCCGAATACTTCTGTTAGAAGTGTAGAGTATAAATATCAATTATCAAACTACTTCAGGATTCTTCGTGAACAGTGTGCTTTTTACAGTTCGGGCAATATTTTTTTAACTTGAGTTTTCTCTTAACGGACTTTTTGTTCTTTCTTTTATGGTAGTTTTGGCTATTGCATTCTTCGCATTGTAGCCATACTAAATGTTTTGTAAATTTTGTTTCTGCCATAATAAAAAATAAATTAATTTATTTAATTATCAGAATTCATTTTTACGCGGTGGAGCCAGCGGCGGGAATCGAACCCGCGACCTCCGCCTTACCATGGCGGCGTTCTAGCCACTGAACTACGCTGGCGCACTTGAAGCCTGTTAATCTTGTCCTGTAGCTATAAAAATAAATTATAATTCAGTATGGTTGGATACCCTTCTTTTAGAAGCGAATTAAGCTTGAAGTAATTAAACTAAACTTTTGCTTAAAACCAAAGATTATAGTAACACAAGTTAGAGCAATATCAAAAAGTTTGCCTAATAAATATTTTATGTTATTCTTTTTTCAGCACCCTTCTTTAAAAAAATAGCCCTGGAGATATGGAAAGATCATCACCCGAATTATCCAGAAGAGATATTTTGGTAGTAACACCAAAACTGCCAAGAGACAAAGTGTTGAATTTATTCTTTAAGAATTTTGGTTCGGTGACTCTTTCAAAGTCACCTACTTCTATAGAAGTGGAGAACGTGATCTTTTACCTCAACAAAAAAAGAGGTGGGGATTTCAATCTCTCCCTTCTAAGTAACCTTAAAAAGAAAACTAGAAACAAAAAAGTTGATAGAGCTGTAATCATCTTTCCCAATAAAAAAAATTTTTCTCGAAATCGAGGAAATGGAAAAGTGACTTATAGAGATGTGCAAAAAATAAAGGAAAAAATAAACTGCTACAAAAATCAGAAATTCAAATTGGTAGATGGAAGAAAAAATAAAGAACCGTGGAGTTTGGCCTTTAGAAGGATGATATCTTTTTAGCTCTCTAAGTTTGCAATCTTTAAAAAAAATAAAACCCCCCCGGAAAAGGAGGGGTTTGACTATATATTAGAGGGTTATATATAATAGAGTTGGCACTTTTCAATCTTTCTCTATTATATTCATCAAGCCCTGGAGCCCTGGATATGTGCTGTTTTTTGGCTTTGCCGGAACAAGAACGTCACCAGTTTGAGTCTTTTGAGAATCAAAAGCTTAGCAAACCCTCAAAAGATGTAGAGCTGGAGGATATCGAAAATTTTAATAAATTTGTACTCGTTTTGAACAGCGAGTGGTGTATTAAAATTTTTCGTGAGCGTATCAAGTTCATGAAAAAAGCCCTAAAAAAGGGAGTGGATATCCTAGTGGTATTGCCTCCTCTCTGTCAAAATGGAGGACTTACCCACAAAGGAACATGTAAAATTGAGGCTATCCTGAATCAAATGCGAGGAAGGTCAGGCTTTTACCTCGTAGTCCGGGAAGAGCAACAGTGGAAAAAAAGAGTGAAAGATTTTGCTAATGGGCGTCATCAATACGTTTAAGTTTATTACCCCCTCGAAATGAGGGGGTTTTTCCTTTTGACAAAAGGTAAAAAAGTAAATAGAATTAAGTTGGCACTTTTTTCAATCACAAATTACCAACACTACCATGGCTTCAGAACTGGGACAGATGGGGCGGATTCTTTTAGTAGAGGAAAGCGAATCTGAAAGAGGAAAGGCTCTGGAAGTAGGAAACGACATATTAGGTAGAAATCATATTCAGCCCGTAAGTGATTTGGTTTTAAACCCTAAAGAGGCAATCAATATTTACTGGGGGTTTGCAATTAGTATATTCAGCAAGTCCGATAACTGGGAAAAGCTTTGTCTGGCCCAGAAACTTTCTTCTTATGCAAGCCAAATCAAAGGAAAGCGAAAAATTATAGTGGTTGGCTCATGCAGAAAAAGAAATGGAGTTCCTGTTCCGGGAGACGTGAAAGGAAGTGTAAAGCATTTATCTCGTCAGGCACTTGTCTCCCGGGTGTGGGGAGCTGATCCGTGGGAAGAAACGTGGAATAAACTGAAAAAATTTTGCCAAAAAAAGGCAGTATAAAGCCATAACTTGGGCTGAAAGACCCCGCCAAGAGGCGGGGTTTATTTATTTAGAGTGTCTTTTCTTTTGGATAATGGTGGAGCCACCCACCGGATTCGAACCGGTAACCTTTCCCTTACAAGGGGAGTGCTCTGCCGTTGAGCTAGGGTGGCCAGAGAGGATTTGTGCCCAGGTTGGGATTCGCTCATTGAATTCGCTCTCCGAATGCCCACGGCATTCGGCGGTCGCTGGCGCTCCCTGCTTTCTAACACGGGAAAAATATCTTTTTCCCGACCCCTTTTGAAATCCCATCTGTGCTCGCTCGTTATACTCTCTGTGCCCAGGGTGGGATTCGAACCCACACGACCATGAAAAGGTCACTAGCCCCTCAAGCTAGCCTGTCTGCCAATTCCAGCACCTGGGCCCGGCGCGTGCCC
>JBDGRM010000012.1:42231-45888 GCA_042218035.1 Candidatus Magasanikiibacteriota bacterium | reverse complement strand
TGGGTTCATGTCTCTCAAAAAATACATTTTCGAACGCTTTACCTCGTCTGGAGACTTGAGTATCTCGACTCTTATTGTTGGTGCATGAATTGGAAAAATCTTTTCTACACCAACATTTTGAATAGTATTCCTTACAGTAAATGTAGCCCCTTGTTCGGAACCGTGCTTACGAGCAATTACTATGCCTTCAAATGGCGTTTCTCGCTTCTCTCCACCTTCTTTTATTTTTTGCCAAACCTTAACTCGTGCTCCAGGTTTGATTTGTGACATTTTTTCTTTATCCATAATTTCTTTGTGGTTATCTTCAGTTATTCTAAATTAACTAGAAAAAACTATCAAGCTAACAAAAGTTTTTAAATTCTTTTGAGTTAATTTTTTGTAAGACTTTTTTTCGTTCAAAAGGTAAATTTGAACCTATTTTTATCTTTTTGTTTTTGATGTTCTTGAATTTTATTGAATAAGAATGCAAAAAAGGCCTTTTCAGATTAAATAAAGTTTCATCTTTTCCGTACTTGCTGTCGCCCACTACCGGATGATGTATTGACAGCATGTGGGACCTTAATTGGTGTGTTCTTCCTGTTACCGGTTTTAATTCAACAAAAGTAAAGGTTCCTTTTTTACTTTTTAATATTTCAAGAGGTTTATGCTTTGTAAGAGCCTCCTTTACCGTTTTTCTGTCAGAGCCCCATGTAGTCCAACGAGTAGTATTCTTTTTGCGGCCCAAAGCTTTTTCCACCTTACCTTTGTTTTTTATCTCATCCCAAACTAAGGCTAGGTACTTTTTTTCTATCTTTCTATGCTTGAGAAGTTTTTTAAAATAATTAAAAAACTTTTGGGTTTTAGCAGTTATTAAAACTCCAGAGGTTGGCCTATCAAGTCTATGCACAATCCCGGGTCTTACAGAAGGTTTGTCTCCTACTTTTTTCATTTTTGGGTATTTTTCAACTAAGTAATCAGTAAGAGTGTATTCTCTATCTTTAGGGGTTTTTTGGGCCTCATTTTCGTTTTGGGGGTGCACTAAAAGACCAGAAGGTTTATCCACAGCGGCAAAGTTTTTATTTTCATACAAGATATTTATACCTTTTTTCTTGTTTGACATAAATTAATTTAGACTATATTTTTGGCAAATGTTCAGTGTTTCAAGGTTGTTATATGCTAAAATTATCATTGTGTTGTCTAAAAAATCAAAAGTCTTAGAATATGAAAATATTTAAGTTTTTCACAATTTTAGTGCTGACTCTAGTTTTTACTCTCTTTCAGACCCCACAAGAAACAGTGTCCATTTCAAAAGAATCTACACCTTCGAAAAAAACAGAAGTGAGGAATCTTTCAAAAGTAAAGCCTGTGAGTTTTAAATCATGGATTACTGCATACTCTAGCACTTATAATCAAACTGATAGCACTCCTTTTATTACCGCCTCTGGGGAGAGGGTTCGAAAGGGTATAGTAGCTACTAATCTTCTTCCTTTTGGAACAAAAATAAAAATTCCTCGCTTGTTTGGAGATAAGGTATTCGTAGTAAAAGATAGAATGCACCCCCGAAAAGATAACACCGTAGATATATGGATGAAAACTACCAAGAGAGCTTTAAAATTCGGAAAAAAATACTCAAAAATAAAAATAGTAGAAACTCCTAACCACCAATTGACTCTTCTTCAATATTACTAAGGCCCATCTCTATTAAGTTCTCAATTTCTATTTTTTGTGCCTCGTCCTCAATTTCTTTCATGCTTGGCTTTGTAGCTGGTTGATCTGGCATAAATCGGGTGCATGTATCATCAGCTTTCTGAGTTGATATTTTATAAGTTCCTATCTCTTTAGCTTTTTCCGTTATTTCTAATTTATCCATTCCAATAAGCGGTCTTAAAACAGCCAAATCAATATTGTTGCTAATAGCATTTATGTTCTCTATTGTCTGAGAAGAAACTTGCCCTATTGATTCCCCCGTAATTAAAGCCTTTGAATCAAACCTTGGCGCAATTCTTTCTGCAATTTTAAACATTAATTTTCTATAAAATATAATTCTGTATTTAGGTTTAGTCGCTTTGACTATGGATTCTTGAATGTCAGCAAACGGGACCAGTATCAATTTTGTATTAAACGTATAATCAGTAAGTTTTTTTACTATTTTACGGTTCTTTTCTATAGCTTTCTTACTTGTGTAGGGGTATGAATGAAAATGGATATAAATTGGTTTTATACCCCTTTTAGAAGCCATATAAGCTGCTACAGGTGAATCAATGCCCCCCGAAAGCATTACGAAACCCTTTCCAGCTGTTGATACTGGTAAACCTCCTCGAGATTCAATTTTTTGGTTATATAAATAAGCATGATTATGAGTTATTTCACAAAAAACTTTTTTATCGGGGGTTTCTAAATCTACTTCTTTATTTAGTTCCTTTTGAACCGAGGCTCCTATTTTTTCATTTATTTCTTGTGAATTGAGCCGAAAATCTTTGTCAGAACGCTGAGTTTCAATTGCAAAAGAATTAAACCTTTGTTTTCTCAACAAATCAACTGCATATTTTTTTAATTTTTTTATATCTCTATCTAATTTATAAGCAAAGGAGAAATTAGCTACCCCAAAAACGTTTTTAACTGCTTTTCGAGCTAAGTTCTTTTTAGTTTTTGGTTTTATATTAATTACTATCCTGCCGGGAACTTTTTCTATTGACTGAAATAAAACGCCATAGCGATTAAGAGATTTTCTTAGATTTTCTATCAACTTACTTTCAAAAAAACTTCTATTTCTGCCTTTTAGTCCTATTTCATCATAATGAATTATTATACAAGGTTTCTTTTGGTCCATCTTATTTTGACAAAAAATAGATTAGTTATATTATTAAAGCAGTTATTTTCATAAAAATAAAACTATCCTTATGAACTCGAATTTAGGATTGTCCGATTTGCTAAGCCCTGATTCCGAAAACCCCTCAAGTCATCTCAAAGAAATATTAAAGAAAAATAATCAAAAGACAGAAATAAAAAGAGGAAGGATCAGGAAAGCAATATACGCTGTTTTACTTCTAAACCCTTTCAGAAAGCCAGATGAGATTATTCATGAGCTGAGTAAAAGGGATGTTAATCCAATAAAGGCACGGCGGGTGTTTTCAAAAATAATGGCCGAGATAAGAGCGACAAAGGAAAAGCTTTTAACTTGTAAAAATTATCGATCTGCTATTAAAGAATTAGAAAAAATTTCAGATTTCAACTTTAAAAAAGCAAAACTCTTAGTAAAAATAGTTTCTTGGAAGATGTCATTCAAAAATTAAAACCTCATAGTGATTGCTATGAGGTTTTTTATTTTTTTGTTTTATCTTACCGAGTCGGATAAATAATTGTGGCGGTAGGGGGGATGCGTTTACTAATAAAGTTCATTCTTTTACACCGACAGTTTTAAATGCTCGCAAGTCCCCTGTTTTCCTCACCACAACTAATCCAGAAAGCAAATAATAAACCAAGGTCAAGGAGTGAGGAGGAGGGGTGTGGGAAATAGAAATACCGTGACGACGAGTGACGCTGAGATTGGTTTATTATTTGTCTTTCCCTTGCGTTAGCCCTTGTTATAAAAAATCTTTCTCTTTTAATTAATCTTAGAATGGCTACTGGATAATTGTGGCGGTAGGGGAGGGATTCGAACCCTCGGTGCGACAAAAG
>JBDGRM010000012.1:35546-42199 GCA_042218035.1 Candidatus Magasanikiibacteriota bacterium | reverse complement strand
CTCCAAGCAGCCGCCTTCGACCAGGCTCAGCCACCCTACCAAATTACCATATTTATTTTATATTCATACTATAATAGAAGTCAATTATAAAAGCCAGGCCGGTTTTTAATTTGCCTCCTGAACATCTATATTTTTTAACTTTGAAATTCTTTCTTCAACTGGAGGGTGAGTTTGAAAAAGCTTTGTAAACCAATTTTTGGCCTGCCTCCCTTTAAAAGGAGATTCAATCCAAAGATGGGCAGTAGTTGTTCGAGCCTCTTCTTTCATTGGAGTCGAGTCTTTTGAGATCTTTTTCAGTGCAGAAGCCAGCCCTTCAGGATATCTGGTTAGCATAGCACCGCTTGCATCTGCAAGAAATTCTCTTTTTCTTGAAATAGCAAGTTGAATTAAAGAAGCTCCCAGAGGGGCCAAAATAGAGATTACAATTGCAACTATCATCATAAGTCCTCCGCCACCTCCTTCTTCATCACCAAATAAGGCCTGGAAAAATACAGACCTCATAAACATATCGGCTAAAATAGATATAAAGCCAACTAAAACTACTGCGGCAGTTGAAATAAGCATATCCCTATTACCTATATGAGACAATTCATGAGCTAGTACTCCTTCTAACTCAGAATCATTGAGTTTTTTTAGCAGCCCTTCCGTTACGGCCACTACTGAATTTTCTGGGTTTCGGCCAGTTGCAAAGGCATTAGGTTGTTGCTTTTCTATTATGTACACCTCAGGTTTCGGTAAGCCGGCAGTTATTGCTAGGTTTTCTACTTTATTGTGGAGACCTTCATACTTTTCTTTATCTGCTGGCTTTGCATTGGACATTTTTAGAACAATCTTGTCAGAATACCAGTAAGCTATTATGTTCATTACTATGGCAATAAAAACTGCCAAATAAAGTATTATAGGGGAATTATAAACTTGAGATATAAACCAGCCCAACCCTATTGCAAAAGCAAGAAAAATTGTAAAAAGAAAAAAAGTTTTTCTTTTGTTTTTTCCTATTTGGTTATATAAATTAGCCATAAAAAGGAGTGAAAAATTAACTTGTTAAAGAAAAATTATTTTACTCTTGCTCCTGCAGATAGATCTTCTTCCGGTTTAAATAAAACCGGGCTTCCGTTTTCTTTTGTTCCAGCTAAAAGCATGCCTTCACTTTGAGTGTTCATAATTTCTTTCGGCTCCAAGTTGGTGAGAAAAATAGTCTTAACACCCTCCAAATCTTCAGGTTGATGGGTTTGAGCCAAACCAGCAACAATTTGTCTTTTTTCAGAGCCAATATCAACTTGTAACTTTAAAAGCTTATCCGCTTCTTTGACATGTTCTGCTTTTTCTATTTTACCCACCTTTAAATCTAATTTTTTAAAGCCTGAAAACGAAATCATAATTTAAAAGTTTACATTAGGAACTTGTCTTTGTTCTTTGTCTTCTAGATCAAAAAGTTCTTTTTTCTTGAATCCAAAATTATCTGCTATAAGGTTGTATGGAAAAGATTCAATTTTTGTATTGAAATCTCTCACATTAGTATTATAAAACCTTCGAGCAGCTTGTATTTTATTTTCAGTATCCGTTAATTCTTGTTGAAGCTCTAAGAAGTTGTCTGAAGATTTTAAATCAGGATAATCCTCAGCTACTGCAAAAAGAGATTTTAAGGCGCCCTCCAGTTGGTTTTCCGCTTTTTTTACTTCTTGAGGGTTACCTCTCTCTTCAGCACTTAAAGCTTTAGATCGAGCTTCTGTTACTTGATTAAACACTTCTTTTTCATGTTCAGCATATCCCTTTACTGTTTCAATAAGATTAGGTATGAGATCATATCTTCTTTTTAGTTGAATATCAATGTCAGCCCATGCCTCTTCTACTCTGTTTTCAAGTCGTACTAATGAGTTGTAGGCATAAATCAACCATAACGCTACAAGAGCGATAACTATAATTATTACTGTTGAAGTAGTCATAATTCTTAAGTCTGATTATAACAATTAGAAATGATTATGGCTAATAAAAAAGGCACCAAACGGTGCCCGTAAGCTTTAATTTATTTTTTTTGATTTTATTTCAAAATAAGATTCTTGATCTGGTATTGCCACTCTTAAACATATAGACTTCCCTATTTCTCTTGAAAGATTAGTTGTCACCACCTTAAGAGAATATTTTACTTCTTTGGCGTATTTAGTATAATTTGGAGATCTGAAAGAAACATCTCCTGTTTGCTTATTTAACTCTAGATTTTTGACGTTCAGCCCGGCTCTTTCCAAAATTCTTTGAAGCTTTTTTCTAATTTTAACTTTCTAGAATTGTCTATTTGGTAAGCTCCCCTTAACAAACTTCGCAAAATTAATTTCATAAAAAAGCAGGGGGGGTAGGTTTTTAAAAACTAAAGAAAGTATATAGGTTATTTTTAAATTGGTCAATAAGTTATATTTTAAAATAGATTACATCCCCATCTTGAACTACGTAATCTTTGCCTTTTGTGCGGACTTCCCCTCTGTTTTTTGCTTCTTTCCAGGAATCCGCTTTTATCAAATTTTTCCAATTTATCACCTCAGCTTTTATAAATTGATCTTCAAAATCAGAGTGAACCTCCCCAGCTGCTTCAGGAGCAGTAGAGCCCTTTTTTGTTTTCCAGGCCTCTACCTGCTCTTTCCCTATAGTGAAAAAGGTAATAATATCAAGCAAATCATAAGCTCCTTTTATAATGGATGAAGGGTCCTCCATAGTACTTAAGTTTTCTACAAGGTAATCCAGGTTCATTTTATTCAATTTATCTTTCAATTCTTTGCTAATGTTTTTACTTTTTCCATTAAGAAACACAAGTTGAGGTTTAGAGCTCAACAAATTAAGTTCTCTGACCAGATCGTCTCTTTCTTGAATTAACTTTTCTTTTTGAAGTCTTTTCTTTATTTCTTTTAATCTTTTTTTATCTTCAGGTTTAGAGGTTTTATCCAGCCTTTTTTTAACAGTTTCCAAATCTTTTTTTCTTAACTCTTCTTCTATTACTTTAAAATCTCTAAGAGGATGAGTCTCGCCTTCTACATGAGCCACCTCATCTCCTTTAAATGTTCTTATAAGATGAATTACCATATCGACCTCTCTAATGTGAGACAAAAATTGATTACCCAAACCCTCCCCTTCCGAAGCGTTTTTTACTAAACCAGCTATATCAACAAATTCTACAGTAGTATTCTTCTTTTCTTTTTCAGTGTAAAGATCATGTATTTTATTTAATCTCTCATCAGGCACTGGAACAACTCCAACGTTTGGATCTACAGTGGCAAAAGGATAATTAGCAGATTCAACCTCTTGTTTTGTAAGAATATTGAACAAAGTAGATTTTCCAACATTCGGCAATCCTATTATTCCTATTGATAGCTTCATAACACGTTTAATTTTATATGAAGAAGAAGAGACTAACAAATAAAAAACCGCCAACTTGCCTACAGCAAGCTGGCGGTCTTATGTTTTGCCTTCGAGATCAAGGTTTCTACGTTTAGCCTCTTCTTTGATTATGTTGTATTGGGTCTTTTTAGTGTATTTTGAAAGTTCTAGAAGGGCGGAGGCGAACATTGAAGGAAGATTCCTTCCTTGTTTAAGTCTTTTCAGTATGAGTTTAATCTTTTGATCAGACAGTTTTTTGAGCCAATCTTTCTGCTCTTTACTTCGGCGATTATTAGCCATATCAGAAATTTCTGTTTGGAGAATAAGAACTATTCATACAGTAACGTCTAGACAGATAAAAAGCAAAATTACAGCAGACTTTCTACCTCCTCCATAATGTTGTCAGGAACTGGATTTCCTTTAGAGCTTTCGCCGGGATAACGCCATTCACTCGAAGAGCTCGTTTTCCGAATGCCCACGGCATTCGGCGGTCGCAAGCTCCCTGCTTTCCAACACGGGAAAAATATCTTTTTCCCGACCCCTTTTTGATGGCGTTATCCCTACAAAAACCTTACAGCAGACTTTCTACCTCTTTCATAATGTTTTTAGGAACTGGGTTTCCTTTAGAGCTTTCGCCGGGATAACGCCATGCAGTTATTATTCTAATTTTTTCACTATCTCCGGACGGTTTGTAAGGGCTGGGTGTTTTGGTTGTCGGTTGGTACATAACCCAAATTTCTTCTCTATTTTTATTCCCTGCAGTTTGCATAGCAGCCACCGTATTGGGTGCTATGCCCTCCTCTACTCTTTCCGGGGATCGGATTATTCTCTTGACTCTACCCGGGTATATTCGATAATACCTCATCTTATCAGAAGCATGCCAAGTCCAAGAATATTTGCTGTCATCTTCGGGGGGTTTGAAGCCAGAATTTGAAAGGGCTGACATTTCAAAAGTTACTTCTCTCTATCATATCGACCCCTCAAAACGGCTTTTGCCAATATATGTCCTTCCATTGCTTCCTCCACCTTTTCTTTTGAAACTCCGGCAGGTAAATTCAACTTTGTGTCGAGACAATAAGCCTTAAAGTAATAAGTGTGTTCCCCATCGGGAGGACACGGTCCTTGATAACCCCTTTTTTCATCGGTTCCTTCGCCTTGCAACCCTTCAGGTTCTTCATCTTCAGGAATTTTTTTAACAGATGGTGGAATATTAAAAACAATCCAATGATCCCACACTTGTCCGGTAGGTTTTACTGCATCGGGGTCATCTACTATAAGGGCAAGAGTTTCGGCCTCGGGAGAAATATCGGAAAATTCAATAGGGGGGTTAATATTTTGTCCATCGCATGTGTATTTTGATGGAATTTTTCCTCCAGAATTAAAAGCGGGGCTTGAAATTTGCATAATGAAATTAAATTAATTATTAAAACTAAAGAACGACCTTAGTGTCACTACAATCATTATAATAACTACTGAAAGATTAAAAAGTTGCTAGCCTTCCCTCTATTAGTTACCCTTTAGATAAGTGTTTGTATATTAAAATGAGTGATTTAAATTTCTACAGAAAATATAGGCCTAATAAATTTGAGGAATTATTAGGTCAGGAAGTAATAAAAAAAGTCCTAAAAGAATCAGCTCGTAGAAACGATTTTAACCATGCCTATCTTTTTTCTGGACCTCGAGGAACTGGCAAAACTACCACAGCGCGTCTTATAGCAAAAACCGTAAATTGCAAAAAGAGAAAGCAAGATAAAGAATTTCGACAGAAAGGAGAACCTTGCCGAGATTGCAAAGCCTGTCAAAAAATCGAAAAAGGTAAAAGTATGGATATAATAGAAATTGACGCTGCTTCGAACAGAGGTATTGATGAAATTAGAAACCTTAAAGAGGATATCAAAACACCTCCTTCCACTTCTGACTTTAAGGTTTTTATTATTGATGAGGCTCACATGCTAACAAAGTCTGCTTTTAACGCACTGCTAAAAACTCTGGAAGAACCACCAGGTTATGTAATTTTAATACTTGCCACGACAGAGCCTGAAAAAATACCTTCTACTATTAGCTCTAGAACGCAAAAATTCAACTTTAAAAAAGTTCCTGTAAGGGAAATAAAAAGTAAACTGAAAGAAATATCAGAGGCAGAAAATATAGAAATAACTCAATCAGCCCTCGAATTAATTGCCTCTTCTGCAGATGGAAGTTTTCGAGACGCAGAAAGTTTGTTAGATCAGCTAAATTCAATGGAAGAGGGGAAAATAATCGCCTCCTCAGTAGAAAACTTAATAGGAAGAGTAAACTTTAATAAATTGTCAGAATTAGTAGACAAAATTCTAGAAAATAACCTTAAAGATGCTTTGCGATTGTTAAATGAAATAAAAAAAGAAGGGCAGGACCTTTCCAAATTAGCAAAGGACCTTATAAAATATTTAAGAAAAGTAGCTGTAATGAAATCGAACGAAAACATGAAAGAGGTATTCCAAGAGGAGTTAACCGATCATCAAGTAGAAAGCATTTTTGAACACTCAAATAAGTTTCAAAGAAAGCACCTTGACCTTCTTAAGGACCTAATAGAGGCATATTCTCAGATGAGATATAGTCAATTTCCTATTATACCTTTAGAAGTTGCTATTATAGAAAACTTAAAGAGAAACTCTTAAATAGTTCTGACAAGTTTAAAATTAATTACTTTAATTCTAAAGTTGCAAAACTGACAAATGGAGAGCCTTCACCCACCAAGAACCGGTTATAAGAACAATCCAAGCAGAGACCAACAAGGGCGGAGTTAATTTTGTGTATTTTTTCTCGAAAAAAACTTTTCTCAAAAGAGAGACCAAAACTACTAAAAGAAGGCCTAAACCTATAAACACCAAGAAATCCGGCCAACCGACGATTAAACCAAGAAGGAGGCCCAGCTCTTCTTCTCCGGCTGTGAAAAACCTTTCTTTATAATTTTTGAGTAATTTTAAGAAACTAAAAAAAAGAAAAGCCAATAAAGCCAGTAAGCAAATTTCAAGCCACATTCTCAGCCATGTGTAGTTTATAAAATAAGAAACATCCTGAAAGGGGGGTAAAAGGTAAGAAGAAATCCTATGATTGGACCATACATAGTATTGAGTTACAGTAGCAGTGAAGGCGTAAAATACACGAAAAGTAAAAACTCCCAATGCTAAGTTCCAATAAAAAGAGGTAGTAGGAGTATTAAAGTAATCTTTTTTTAAAATAAAGATAGTCGCAAAAACAAGAAAGCCCGGAAAAAAAAGTTCAGGAGACCAAGCAAGAAATTTTTC
>JBDGRM010000012.1:30859-35536 GCA_042218035.1 Candidatus Magasanikiibacteriota bacterium | reverse complement strand
AGCATCAGTATAATGAATACAACCCAACCTATAATTGGGTTGGGTTATGTTTTATTTTTTTACTTTACCTAGTGGCTTTAATTCTCTCTTAACATTATACATTATTGAGCTATCGCAGTAAGGTTAAACACAATTAGTTTGAATAAATTTAGTAAACATTTAGAATAAAAGGAGTTTGCCGGGTCGTCTAACTGGTAGGACAGGGGTTTTTGGGACCTCAAGTCCAGGTTCGAGTCCTGGCCCGGCAGCATTCTAAGATTTCAATAGTTTATTTGCTTTTTCAATAAATTGAAGAGGGTCTATATCTCTTTTGTTTTGTTTTATAGAGAAATGAAGATGAGGGCCAAAAGAATAGCCACTTCCGCCTGTTTTTCCTATTAATTCCCCTTTCTCTACTTTCTGTCCTTTAGAAACATCAATGGATTGGAGATGAAGGTATAAAGAAAAAAGTCCATAGCCATGATCAATCATTATTGTTTTTCCATATAAATTAAGCTTTTTGGCGAATCTAACGACTCCTCCATTTATAGATCTTACGGGTGTCCCTTTTTTTGCTCTTAAGTCCACACCAAGATGTTGTAGAGCCGAGTTTTTGCTTTTTCTTACGGTGCCAAATTTACTCACTACCTTCATTTTATTTAACGGCCTTACAAAAGATTCTTCAAAATAGTAATGGGGAGTGTAAGTGCTTAAAACTTTATCCATTATCTTGTTTTCTTTTTGGATAATATGTTTAGTGAGAGATTCTTCGCTATAACCTTTCTTTTGTAATTCTCTAGTTACTGCAAGTTCTTCAATAGAAAAATCTTTTTGTAAAACTTCAAACGTTTTAACTTTCTCCTTGTCTGACAAATGAACATGCAAAGAATAATTTCCGGCCCTTTTTTGGGCATCTATACCGAAAAATCCAGCCCATTTTTTAGATCCAACCCTTATAAGAGTTGAAGAAGTATTAAAAATTTGAACTCTCGGGTTAAACCCTTTTTTGGTTTGAGTGTTTACTACAACGGAAAGTGTGTTTCCTTGATATACTTTTGTAGAACTTAATTTAGTTGCAAAAATATTTTGCCTCCTTTTCTCATCAGGCGCTTTTTGATTTTCTGTTTGTTTCCTTTTGGTGTACTTAAAGCTATCTTTTGGAGAGTTGTTGTATTTTTTTTTATATTCTTTTGGTCTGTTAGTTTTAAATTTGTACTTCTTAGAGTCATTTATTAAAGAAGTAAACCCAAAAAATAGGGAGGTAATCACAATCAACAAAACTAATAATTTTACGTTAAAAAATCTAGTCACTACATAATCTTTTCATTAAAATTCCGAAAATCCCGGATTAATTATTCGATTATCTTTGCTTGAGGTATTTTCGAGTTGTTTTATATCTTTCTTGTCCATTTCAAAATCAAATGATTTGATATTCTCTCTAAGGTGCTTTTCTTGAGATGCTTTAGGAATAACTATCAGTCCTTTCGACAAAAGCCAATTAAGAATGATTTGGGCAGGTGTTTTATTGTATTTTTCAGACAGCTCTTTTACTTTTGTGTTCCCTAAGTCACCCCCTCTTCCTAAAGGAGAGTAAGCTGTAACAGCGATGTTATTTTTGTCACAAAAATTTTTTAATCCGTTTTGGTTAAGAGAGAGGTGGTATTCTACTTGATTTAAATCAATATTAAGTCCTGTTTCTATTGCTTCTTTCAATAAATCACGTGTAAAATTCGAAACCCCAAAAGTTTTAATAGTCCCTTCCTTTTTCAACTTTTTCATAGCTTGTAATGTTTCCCTAACAGGAATTTCTGAATTCGGCCAATGTATTAAAAGCGAATCAAGATAATCAGTCCTTAATTCTCTTTGGAACTTATAGGCAGAATCAATAATAGATTGGCCACTGAGGTGGGTATACCAAACCTTTGTTGTTATGAACAGCTCACTTCTATCAAGAGGAGAGTTTTCTAATTCTCTGCCTATCTCTTTGTGGTTTTTGTACATCTCAGCTGTGTCTATATGTCGATAACCAATCTTTAAAGCTTTTTCGACTATTTCTCTACACAAAGATCCTGTAAGTTGCCATGTTCCTAAACCAATGGCAGGCACCTCAATTCCTGATTGTAGTTGAATTTTCTTGTTCATCTTACTGTAAGCTTATCACTATTATAGCAATGTTGTCATCCCCGTTTCTTTCATCTAACGCTAGTTCCCTGAGGGATTCAGCAAGTTCATCCGAAGAATCAGTTTTATTCGCTAAATCTTGAATTTCTTCATTTTCAACTACATCAAAAAGTCCATCCGTTGCCGCTACCAAAAATAGATCTTCTTGTTTTATTTTATATTTTCCAACAGAAGGTTTTGCTGTAAGTCCTATTGATTTAAAATATTCATCGCCTATTGCTCTGGTCGGCATCATTCCTCTTCCTCCCTTAATCATATAAGGATATCTAATTTCACCTCCTGCTTCTTTTATTCTTTCTTGTTCTGAAGGGTTGTCGAGTCTGTGTTCGACGGTTAGTTCTTTGTGACCCCCTTCTTTGGCGATAATAATCTTCGAATCCCCGACGTTCGCCCAAAATAAATTACCTTCCTCAAAAAAGAAATTTGCAGCGCATGCCCCGGAATCCTCTCCTTTTAGTTTTTTATCTGATTTTCGATAAGCTTTTTCGAATGACTTTTGCGGAGAATTTCCCTCAGAAAGTGACTCTATAAAAAAACTGAGAAGATGGTTAGATAAAAATTCAGCAGTTTTAGCCCCTCCGTGACCATCATAAACTCCTCCATATACAAGATTATCTCCCCCAAATTCAAGTGAATAAGTATCTTCCATGTAGTCCCTGCCACCTTTATCCAAAATTACTGCTGAGTCTTTGTAATTTTTATTATTCATTAAAAACTTTGATTAGAGGAGTCTTAATAACTCATCATAATTGAGAAACTCCAACAGCTCAAAACCATAATTTATAAGTAAAACCATATTATTGGTGACTAATAATATACCTAAAAATACCAAGAAAGCTCCTCCTATTATGGAAACTATATTTAGATATTTTGAAACATCTTTTATAAATTCATTTGCTCGCGCTAAAAAATAGGCTACCAACATAAAAGGCACTGCCAAACCAGCAGAAAAAACCATCAAAAGAAGAGTGCCTTGAACAATTGTCGAAGAAGTTGAGGCAAGAGTGAAAATTGAACCTAAAATCGGCCCTATACAAGGAGTCCAACCTATAGCAAAAGATACACCCAACAAAAAAGAATTTTTTGGGTTACCCTTTTTGAAAAAATCAGGGGGGCTAAACTTAACTTTGTGTCTAAGAAAAGGGATTTTTAAAATTTTCATCATAAAAAGCCCGAAAAGGATTACAAAAATTCCGGCTACTTTAGTAAGTATCCCTCTGTATATACTTAAAGTTGAACCTATAAAACCCGCTAATACACCAAGTAAAGTAAAAACAATGCTAAACCCTAAGACATAAGAAAAGCCATTCATTAAAATCTTGCTGCGAGCTTTTTCCGGCTGTGAAGATAACTTCTCAAGAGAGGTGCCACTGATGAATGCTAAATAACCGGGAATTAGTGGTAGTGTGCAGGGAGCTAAAAAGGTAAGAAGGCCGGCTATGAAAGCTGCTATAACCAATGGAATCTCGCCTATCATCGTTACTTAAGGAAAGAATTAACTTTTTGTTTTATTTCGAGAAAATCCATGGGACCTCTTTTGTGAAGAAGGATTTCATTATTTTTCACAAAAACCGTTTCAGGCATTGAAAAGCCGCCTATTTGTTTGTAGAAACCATCGTTGGGATCCATTAAAAATGTAATCTCATCTTCCGTGTCCAGTTCTGATACAAAATTGCTTACTTTTTTGTTTGATTCGGCTCTATTGACAGCCAAAATCTTTATATCTTCTCCGAATTTATTTTTAGCTTTGGCAAAATCTTTCAGCTCTTCAACACAGAATGGGCACCACGTAGCCCAGGAATTGATTAAAACCAATTTATCATCTTCTATTGCTTTATTTAACTTGAAACTGTTGCCCTGCATATCGGTTACACTCACGGATTTCAAACCGGAGATCATCTCAGACTCTTTCATTCTTCTGTCTACACTTTCCTTGTTAACTTCTTTCTGAGGAACAAAAACAAAGCCAACGGCTACTATCACAACCACAGCAACCAAGAAATATATAATTTTTTTATTTGTTTCACTCATCGGGAGAATTAAGTTTAGTGTCAGGGTGAGCGGTAACCCAGCTGAACCAGAAGCCCGACACGGGGCTTATCCGAGTCAGTTCCCCGTTTTCTTTCTTAAACACTCTGACGGTATCGAGTTTCTCATTGTGTCTGAAGACGAATGTCTGACCCTTAAATTCATCTACTATCTTATCATTTTTCTTGAGAAGATCTACGGGATAAGCGATGGCTCGATCACCAACGGTTAAACCATAAACAAATTCGTCCTTGTCCAGCCTATCATCTTCAAAATTAGCTAATCCGGTTGCAAAGCTCGAGGCTGAGAAATATCCACCATACGGATTGGAGCCGTATCTTCTCGATGCTCCGGTATCTCGAGACAAAACCTTTCCTTGAGGATTCTGTTTTTTCCAATCTCCGTATCGAACCTGATCAGAAGGAATTTTTTCAAGTTCGGTTCCGGCCATTTCACCTACAATTGATTCTCCTAAAACCTGAGACCACA
>JBDGRM010000012.1:27660-30849 GCA_042218035.1 Candidatus Magasanikiibacteriota bacterium | reverse complement strand
CGTACATAACCAAATTTGCTTTCCATAATTTGCCGGAGGTTCCAAACTCTACCCTCTGTCCTTTTACCAAGGGATCAAACACAAATCCGGTCATGCAAAGAGGGCAATAGGTCACCAACACTCTTTGTCCTTCGATCGTATCGTTGACTATTTCATGCCAAACCAAAATTTTGTAGGGATAAAATCTGTCCGAACCCTTGAAGGATAAAGCGATTCCGGGTTCTTCCTCATCAAGCCACTCATCCGCTCTTTCAGTCGAGACAAATTTCGGATTATCAATTGAAGGGATGGAGTCTCTGCTAAGCTGGGTTTGGATTTCATCCAAAGGTACGGTGTGTTTTTTACCGTCTGTTATCTGTATATCTTCGCTTACTCTTTTTTCAGTTTTATCAGTGGAAGTGCTCATCTGAGCTGAAGTGTTTACTTTGCTCGAGGTGCTAGCGTTCTTTGTGCCGGTCACTGTTTTCAAGGCTGGAGAAAATTCTTGTGTATTGCTGGTTTGATTCCAAAGAAAGCTTATTAAAAAAGCCAGTATGATTCCGGCTGATAAATATAAAATTATATTAGAATATCTGCTCATATTATTTTTGATTAGCCCCCAGGAATCCGACCGAAAGCAGGGATGCTATAAGGAAGCTTATCAGAAAGAAGCTGGATGTGGAAATGGAAAAAGCTAAAAGCATAAACACGGGCAGGATGATAACTCTGGAGATATGATAGAGCATCTCTTGAGACAAAACGAAAGCGCTGGGATGCTTGAATCTTCCGGATAGAATATAAAACTTCCTTCTCCAATTTACTATCAAGGCACGTCTGAATAAGTTATCAACTACATGAGTAACGGATGCGGGAATAGCTTTAGCTGCTCCGACCAATAAAGCTTTTCCGATCCAGGTTAAAGACACACCGGATGTAAACCCGGTTACGAACTTTTTGGAGATATCTTCCCGATGATCGGCTGTTTTGCCAATCAGGTAGGTCATGACTCCCCCCGCTAACAGTCCCGCAGAAATTACTCCTCCCAGCTGTTCAGTGCCGCCTAAAACCGTAAAAAGAAACAGAGGCCATATGATAATCTTTGTCATCTTCTCCGATCCATAACTCAAAGCTGAAAAGTTAAATGGTAAAATTCGTTTATCTGTAACATAACTCCACAGTTTTGAGAGGTTCAAGTCGGTCAACATGCCTCTGTTGGGAAAGAAAAACAAAGGAATCATTGAGATAATTAAAATAGCACTGGCGATCAAAAACAAATAATGGAAGTTTAAATACGCTATCAGTAAACCACCGAGAAAGGGAGTCACGAATTTCGTAAAGTTAGTTATCATAATTCTGGTTCCCACCTCTTCTCCGAGATGATCGGTGTCGCTGGCAGCGGTGAAATCGGTGTGATAACCGAGCCAGAAAAGAAGCATATGCAGTGCTTCAGCGGCAGGAAGAATAAAAAACAGCACCGACAATCCCTCCAAAGAGTTGAGACCGAGAAAGTATACGATCAGGAAAGGCAAACCCAAAGACATCATCATTTTATCGGAGAGTTTTTTCAAAAAACCTAAAGACAGGTGAACAAAAAACAAATAATACATAGACCTTAAGGCATAAAAGCCTAATATCTGCCATATCGGAAAGCCCAGTTCATACAAATAAATCGGAACAAAAACCGAGATAAGTCCCTTGGTGAATTTTAAAAGAGTTGAGGTGAGATAAAGAGAGTCAACTTCTTTGTTATTAAAGGCCGCAACTTTGAAATTGTGATCAAATAAGTAAAATTCCATAGTTTGCGTTTTTGTCAATTAGTTTGTATAATTAAAATAGTTACCTTTTTCAAAAATCACCTTCCGATATGAGTGAGATTGAAGTAACATCCGTTAATCCGAAGGAGGAAACGATAAAAATAAAAGTAAGTGGCTCTCCGATAACGTTTCAAAAAATAGCGGGTGAGCTGCGGGCCATTAAAGCAGTAAACATTCGATTCCATCAAATTCCAGGTGATCTGAAAGCGGAAATTAAAAGAAGGGTTGAGGGGATCGCCAAAGACAGGTTTAAAAAGCCGGCCTGAGAACAGGTCCGGCTTTTTTCTTTGTCACTCAACCAACTTATCCACTTTTGAAGCAACAATAAAATCGTTTTCGGAGAGTCCCGAAATAGCATGGGTGGTCAATTCTAAAACTACTTCATCGTAAAAGATGTGAATATCGGGATGGTGATTTTGTTCTTCAGCAACTTTAGCTACTTTATTGGCAAAATCGACTGATTCTTTGAAGTTGTCGAAATTAAATCTTCTTTTTATTGAGTCTTCGCTGTCCGTAAGTTTCCAGTCACTTGAGACGTTTTCAAGATATTCTTTAGCTTTCGAACTTTTTAAAGGCTCGGTTCCACCCTCACAAGGTTTACATTTTTTCTTACTTAGATTCATATTTCTTTTATTCATTTATTACTGTTTTTATTATATAACTTCTGATAAGAAAACTTAAGAATTAATTTCATCGAGAACGAATCGGTACGGCTTGTTAGCCCACTGATCGGCATATTCAACGCCGATTCTAGGAGTCTTTTTAATTTGATTGTCGGTAAATTCTTTTGCTGACTTTTGGAACCAAACTCCATTTTCAGTTGAGACTTTCTTACCATCCAAGGATTTGTCTATATCAAGCTCTCTTGTGAGTTTGCCGGGACCGTTCAAATCAGAAAAGCTGAAGTGATTGGTTTGATCAATTGGTTTGAGGGCTCTGATTAGAACACCGGCCGGGTGCCCCTTTGGATTGGTTATTACATTCAGCATCAAATGAATTCCATACACAAGATATACATACCAAAATCCGGGCGGGCCGAACATGACTTCTGTTCGGTCAGTTGGCTTTTTTGAGGCATGGCATGCTTTATCTTCAGGGCCAGTATAGGCTTCCGTTTCTATAATTTTAAAATATTTTTTGTTTCCGTTTTGAAATTTTCTAACTAACAAATTACCTACTAACTTTTCAGCAACTTCAAGAGCAGGTTTACGAAAAAAGTTTTTTTCTATAATTTTTTTATTCATATTGAAGTCATTTCTTATCTACTATAGAATGAGCATGAAGCGGGACGTGGCCTAGTGGTCTAGGGCGCGCGCATGGGGTGCGTGAGAACGCCGGTTCAAATCCGGCCGTCCCGACATAACTTTTTTAGTAGCCTGCTCATTAATTTACTCGT
>JBDGRM010000012.1:27146-27650 GCA_042218035.1 Candidatus Magasanikiibacteriota bacterium | reverse complement strand
TCAAATCCGGCCGTCCCGACAATTTTCTTAATTGGCTCATTCATTAACTTGTTCATTGAATTTCTCTAAAATATTCTCGATCCTTCGAGTGTCCATATGAAACCTAAGCTCCCTTCCCGAATAATTCAGCTGCGGATTATAACCCACAAAGCCCTTTTTAAGAGATTTTTTAATTCTATATATCTGATATCTTCTCAGAGCTTCTTCTAGCCAATTTCCAAGTTTTGATTGCCAACTAAACTCTAAAGAGCGCATTATAAGCCCTTCCTCTCTTTCTTTTAATTGCGAATATGATCTTTTTCTAGGCTCGGCCCATTGGTTTTTTGAAAAGAAGTTTCTAATCTCTTCTTTGTTTCCATAAACAGGAATCAAGTTTCTGTAAAGCTGGGTCCAATAGATATTATGAGGTGGGTCTAATTCATAAGAGGAGGGTGTTACAAAGTGATTAAAACAAAATTTATTATTTTTTTGAGTCCCCTTTTCCTCTTTTTGTTTTCTTAATCC
>JBDGRM010000012.1:0-27022 GCA_042218035.1 Candidatus Magasanikiibacteriota bacterium | reverse complement strand
GGCAAGCGAACCAGACACTATTACAAATTCAACAAACGGGATGAAGTCGAATAGATAGATATAATCGGTAAGAACAGACCATTTCTTATTAAGTGTTTTTACCCTCTCTGTTTCGTTTGATCGGAATTCATAACCAAGTGACTCTGCTACTTTAACCGCTTCTTTCTTCTTCACATCTTTTGGCAACGAACGTATAAATCTATCTAAGGAGATCTGTATACCGAGTGTTTTATAGAAATTTAAAATATTTTTGACCTCTTTTTTTATATTTTTCTTATTCTTCTTCATTGGCCGGTAAATCTAGTTCAGAAGGGTTTATATCCATACTCTCTTCACTGATTTTATATACGTCTTTGTCAATTTTAGAAAATTCCTTATAAGCCTGGTTATAACTTCTAATAACAGTAGATAAGTGTTTACCCATTTTCTCTAAATTTTGCTCGTAACTTTCGAGGTGCCGTGACAAGTCTCTTACCTTCTTTCGTATTTCTTTTGCAGACTCCTCAATTTTGAGCCCTTTTAACCCTTGCAAGACTGTTTGGAGATAGGCATAAAAGCTAGTGGGGGATACTACAACAACATTTTTTTCACCCGTTGCGTATTCAATTAAATTTCTTGTTTCTACAGTTCCAACTTCATTCACTAAAAGATCATAATAAAGGGCTTCAGAAGGAATAAACATAAAAGCAAAGTCAGTTGTGTTCTTTTGGGGTTTTATATATTTAGAAGTTTCCTTAATTCTCTCTTTTAAGTCGGACCTCAGCTTTTTTTCTAATTTTTTTCTCTTTTCTTCATCTTGCTCTTCTTGAAGTTTATTGTAGTTGTCTAAACTGAACTTCGAGTCAATGGGAATAATTTTATTACGGGCAAATATTACCGCATCAGCCCTAAGACCGTCTTCGAATGTATATTGCATTTCATACGAATCAGGAGGAAGAACATTCTGAAGGGCGGTTTCAAGATAATATTCACCTAGAGCACCCCTTTGTTGGGGGTTTTTCAAAATATCCTGCAAGCTTTTTACTTCCCCTGCTAAATCCACTACATTGTCAGCGGTTTTGTCTATTTTAACCAGCTTTTTGTCTACATCTTGGAGTGTTTCTCTGTGTTCACCTAACTTATCATCCAAAGTTTCTCTTGTCTTCTCGAGTTGTTCTTGAAGCATTAAAAATGATTCCTTTCCTTCAGGTTGCCTATTTTTCAGATACCATATGACCAACCCAAAACCTACTACTAATATTGCTATTGTAATTATTTCCATATATTTATTGTAGGGTTATAATTTTCTTTTTTCTAACTTGTTTTATTTCTTTGGTTAATTCAATGAAATTATATTAGCTGAGACAATCAGCCCTATAATAGCAACAATGACATTAGAAAATAAAACCAAGTAAGTTAGTATTCTCTCTCTATAATAAATATAAAAAGCAAGTAAGAAATTAAAAAACAAGAAAATACCTTCCATTGCTAAAATTCCCCATAAATCAAGAGAGTTTTGGAATAAACCGCTGCTCTGTATACCAAAAAAGTTAATCACTAAAGGATAAGAAAGGTTATCTACTTTGAAGTAAACTAGAAAAAAGTTTGTGAGCAATAGAACAGCAGTAAAAAAAGTCAAAAAACTAGCAACCGGATTGTTTTTTATTTTGTAGAAAAAATTATCCATAAAATTCTTACTATTAAAATTCTTTTTAATTTCTGTCCTAACATCATGGCAAAATTATTGGATCATCCCGCACCCATTCCTTCTAAACCCCTGACTTCTCTTTGCAGTTCAATACCTAATTCATTTTTTACCTTTCTAGCAACCTTTTGAGTAACTTTTAAAATATCTTTTGAGCTAGCTCTTCCTTCATTTACTACTACTAATGGTTGCTTTTCAAAAAACCTAACCCCTTTTTCAGAATACCCATTCAAATCAAACAACTTATCAAATATCCACGCCAAAGGAATTTTTATCTGGCCGTTGTCCTTTTCATGACCCGGCAAATTCTCGTAATAACCTTTCAGCTCATTATATTTACTTTGAGAGATTACAGGGTTTTTAAAAAAAGAGCCAGCGGTTCCAAATTCTTTTTTGCTGGGAAATTTATTTTTTCTAATATCTAAAACAGCCTTTCTCACGTCTTTTACATTTGGGCTGTAATCATAATCTGAAAAATAATCCCTTAAATCATTATACTCCAAACAAGGACTTGAATTATCTTGAAGACGAAAAGCCACTTCTGTAATTATTAAAGAGTTGTTTGTGTTTTTGAAAATACTATCTCTATAACCAAATTTACAAGCTTCCGGTTTTAATTTAAAGTAGTTCATTTTTTCAAGACTGAAAACTTTTACGTATTCTATACATTTAGAAACTTCTTGACCATAAGCCCCTATATTTTGAATAGGAGCTGCTCCTACCGTGCCGGGAATACCCGAAAGGTTTTCTATTCCCCACAACCCTTTACTGGTTGTTTCTTTCACGAGACTGTCCCAGTTTTGGCCAGCCCCAACTTTCAGAAGAGTTGTTTTTCCTTGAGAATCATAACTTTTTTCATAAATATTGATTTTTATTATCAAACCGTCAAACCCCTTTTGAGGAGCAAGAACATTTGAGCCTCCACCCAATACATCAAAATCAAGTCCTTTACTTTTTGCAATTTGGATTACCTTTTCAAGCTCTTTTTCATCTTCAATCCATGCCATATACCTGGCTCTTCCTCCTGTTTTTAAGGTTGTATATTTAGATAAGGGAATATTTTTTCTAACCCTCATAGCGCCGGCTAAATGTCTTGCATTACCTCTATATCCGCCCCTAAGCCTGAAAGCCTTTTTGCAATTCCTTCATAACCTCTTTTTATTGAATAGACATTTCGCAATATTGATGTTCCTTCAGCTGCAAGCATGGAAATTAAAATTATCATAGCTGGCCTTAAAGCTGGCGGACATACAACCTGATTTCCTTTTAGTTCAGTGGGACCATTAACAAAGACTCTATGGGGGTCAGCTAATTTTATATCTGCTCCTAATCTATTAAGCTCGGTAAAATAAATTGCTCTATTTTCCCACATCCAATCATGAATTAAAGTTTCTCCTTCAGCCTGAGTAGCGATGGGAACAAAAAAGGGTAAGTTATCAGCATTTATTCCCGGATAAGGCAGGGCATGAATTTTGTCATCAAGTGCTTTTAATTCAGATGGGTGTATTTTTAAATCAACCAAGTCAGTTCTTCCATTTTCTGATTTGTATGGTTCACTCTTATCAAATTCAAGACCCATTTTTTCAAGTTTTAGTAGTTCCAGTTTAAGAAAATCAATAGGACATCTCTTAATTGTCAACTCAGAATTCGTAGTAGCAGCGGCACTTATAAACATCATAGATTCTATAGGGTCTTCCGAGTTATGATGCTCTACCTTTTGGTTTATTTTATTTACCCCATGAACTTTCAAGGTAGTAGTTCCAACACCCTCAATCTTTACCCCACATTTTTCCAAAAAATAGCAAACATCTCTTACCTGATAATTAGGGGGAGCGAATTCAATTTTAGTAGTGCCGGGAATAAGGGCAGCTGCAATTAGCATATTTTCAGTAGCCGTATCACTTGCCTCATACATAACCACATCGTTTGGTTTTAGGTTTTCAGATTTTATCACATACTCTTCTTCCGTTACTTCAATATCTACCCCGAGTTTTTTTAGGCCGTGTTCGTGGGCCGCTATTGTTCTTTCTCCCATTTTGCAACCCCCTGAATGAGGAAGTCTAAATTCTGAAGTTTTATGAATAAGAGCCCCAATGAGCATTAAACTGGACCTTATTTCTTTTGCAATTTCCCGATTAATATTTTGAAAATCAAATTTCTGTGGAGGGTCTATAAAAATAGTTTTTTTACCCTCCCATTTCACTTCTACACCCAAACTTTCTAAAATCTCAATCATTCTATAAACCTCTTCAATTTGAGGTATTCCGTGAAGTACTGTTTGAGATTCATTCAGCAAGGCGGCACACATCAAACCAAGGCTCCCGTTCTTTGACGTGTTTGTTTCAACGGAGCCGCTCAATTCATTAGGCCCCTCTATCTTAAAATCTATTGACTCATCTAAAGATATAATTTTTCTCCCGAGCACATCGGATATTTTTGAAAGCTGATTTGTAGTGAAGTTCTGATTACCGGTTTCCATTCGAGCTACAGCACTCTGAGATGTTTCTAGGGCTTCGGCTAAATCCTTTTGAGTCATACCTCGCTCTTCCCGTAATCTTTTTATGAAATAACCTATCTTTTGTTGTTTATTTTTTGACATTTTATTTAATGGAAGACCTTGCTATTAGCAAAATCTTTAATTAATTTCCTTAAAAAATAGAGACTTCAAAACTCCTATCTTCATTCTTATTAAAAATTATATCATATTTGATATTATACCTTGTGGATAAAAATAAAACCCACCTTTTTAGGTGGGTAAGGGTTTTAAAAATTATTTTAATGATATAATTTTTATTTAATCATATCTATAAGCTCAAAAGATGCTACCCTTTTAAAGTTTTCCCAATCAACCACCATGGTTTTATCTTTGCGGCCGGCATTAAAGGATATTTTGTCCCTGTCAGCAAGAGTTTCTTCCAAATAAGTTTCTAGATTAACTATTTGGCCAATAGGATAACAGCCTCCTATGGAGCAATTCATTATATCTTCAACCTTTTGGGGATCAGCTAGTTTAATCTCACCCGTCTCAAAAAAGTTTCTTAACTTTTGGTAAGAAAATTTTTTGCTGGAGGGAATAACAATCAATTTATAATCATTTCCCACTTTTATTAATAGGGACTTTACGCCTTCGGGTACAGACTCACCGCGTACTCTTTCAGCTTCCTGGCTGGTAATCACCGGTTCATGATTAAGCTCCTGATAGTCAACTCCTTTTTCGTGAAACAATTCTTTTATTTGATTATACGGCTCAACAGAAGAATTCATTTTTAAAAATTATTATTTTTAGGACCCTTCGAACCTCTTTCATAGGTTTGCAACTTTAGCTTTTTTTTGTTCTTTAAAATTGAATTCACAAATTTCCACATTTCAATAACTTCTTCACTTGAAACAAAAAGTGTTTGATCACCCTTTGTAGCGTAGAAGAGCGCTTTTTGATAGGCAGGAATAAGTTGATGATCTTCTCTGCTTTCTTGATAAGAAAATGAAAGACTGGTCCTTTCTAGTTCTAATTCAAAGCCGGGTTTCTTAGCCCAAAAAATAACTTCTAGCTCCTCTTCAGGTTTAATTCGAAATGTGATTACATTCTGGTGAGGTTCATGCATTTCAGGTGGACATAGGCACGGTGTTTCTTTTAAATAAAGATTTATTTCCGAGCAAGTCTCATCTAAGGATTTGCCACTCTTTAAATAAACGGGGGTATTCCTCCAACGAGAATTATCGATGAAGGCTTTTATATTGAAATAAGTTTCGGTATTAGAATCCTCTTCTACATTGGGTAAATCACTATAACCTTCATATTGACCTAACACTACTCGTTCTTGAATTTCTTTTTCGGGAATCGGATTAATATCCTTAAATAATTGAGCTCTTGCCTCTCTTAGGTCTTCCGGCTTTAAGGATCCTGGATATTCCATAGTGGCAGCAGCAAGCATCTGTAAGATGTGATTTTGTCCAACATCTCTTATAGCTCCTGTACTATCATAGAAAGAACCTCTGCCCCGAACTCCGAAATCTTCTTTCATAATTATTTCTATTTTTTCAATATTTTCTCCATTCCAAACCGGACTAAACAAGGCATTAGAAAAGCGGAACATAAGAATATTCTGCATCACCTCTTTGCTTAAATAGTGATCTATCCTGAAAACTTGTTTCTCTTTAAATAGATTGCTAAGTAAACCATCAATTTTTTCTGCCATTTTCAAATCTTCTCCGAACGGTTTTTCGACCAAGATCCGAGCCCAGCCCGTCTCTTTACTACAAGGCTCACTCAAGCCACTTTCTTTAAGGTTATTAAAAACTTGTTCGTATATAACCGGGGGGATTGATAAATAAAATAATGAGTTATAACACATTCCAATTTCCTCTTCAAAATTATTCAAAAAAGCTTTAATTTCTTTATAAACTTCTTTTTCCTTTAAATCTCCCGACTGAAAGAACACATTCTTTAAAAAATTATCTAAATATTTATTTTTAGGGTCCTCATCTTCTAGTAACTCTTTTAAGAACTTTCTAAACTCTTTATTACTTTTTTTACTGCGAGAATTTCCTATAAATCGTATCTTTTCCGGAAGCATGCCCCTTCTATACAGGGCGAATAAGGAGGGCCAAATTTTCTTTTGAGCTAAGTCACCTGTAGCTCCAAAAATTATAAAAGCGGTTGGAATATTTGATTTTTCTAAGTTTGGTTGATCCATAACAGTATGATTATATCACATTAGAAAATAGAATAATTGAATACTATAATTATCTTTGATGTATGAACCAATCCAAAATTACGGAATTATAAGCAACAAAAAAACTGCTGCTCTTATTAGCAAAGAGGGGAGTCTTGACTGGCTTCCGGTCAGCAGAATTGATTCCTCGAGTATATTTGCCTCAATTCTCGATGATGAAAAGGGTGGAAGCTGGAAAATAGAACCACGAAAAGAACATAGAAGTTTTCAAGAATATATTGAGAATACCCGTATACTCGTAAATGAATTTGAAACAGAGACGGGAAAGGCCAAAGTTATAAACTTTTTTGCTATAGATCCTACATCGAATAAAAATGATGAAGGAAATTTAGCACTCTTCCGGCAAATTAAAGGCATTGAAGGCGAAGTCGAATTTAAAATATCCTTCAGCCCCGCGCCTGATTATGGTAGAAAGGGCATCAACGTAGAAAAGCGAATGGATGGATTTAAGATTGTTTCCGAAAATAATACTTACTATCTACAATCAAGCCACGAATATGAAATTAAAAATAAAAGTCTAGATCAATATTTAACAATTCAAAAAGGTGAAAGAGAGAGCTTTCTCTTTACAGCAAAAGAGCCTAGTTCCGTTCAATACGAAGTTGAAGATTGTACTAAGGCTTTAAAAGAGACAGAAAAATACTGGAATGAATGGGTTCATGAGTGTGACCTAAGCATTTGTCCTCTGGCAGGTCAATGGCATGAACTGGCAGTAAAATCTTCTCTAGTGCTTAAGTCGCTCTTTTTTGAGCCTTCGGGAGCTATAGTAGCGGCTCCCACTACCTCGCTTCCGGAAGAAATAGGAGGTAAACGAAATTGGGATTACAGATTCTCTTGGATTAGAGATTCAAGTTTTACTTTACAGGCATTGATAAATCTTGGATATACGAAGGAGGTTATGAGCTATATGGATTATCTTCTTGATATATGCAGAGAGTGCACTATAGATGGGGAATTCAAAATATTATACGGAGTCGATGAATCTTCTAATCTAGAAGAAAAAACACTCGACCATCTAGAAGGGTATAAAAATTCTCGACCCGTGCGAATTGGTAATGAAGCTTATAATCAAGATCAATGGGATATATACGGAGCAGTAATTGACACTGTATGGAAATTAAGCAACTCAAAGGATAGTTATGAAATGAAAAATAAAACTTGGAAATTGATAAACAGCCTAGCAAATAATGTTGTTAATATATGGAATCAGCCTGACGAAGGAATATGGGAAACAAGGGGACAAAAAAAGCATTTTACTCACTCAAAAGTAATGTGCTGGGTTGCTCTGGATAGAGCTCTAAAATTAGCTGACAAACACAACAAAAAAGGTGAAAAAGAAAGATGGAAAAAAGAAAAAAGAAAAATAAAAGAAGCAGTTTTTCAGAAAGGGTGGAACCGAAAAAAAGAGAGCTTTACTCAAAGTTTTAACTCTGAAAACCTAGATGCTTCGCTTCTTTTAATGCCTGAGCTTGGCTTCATTGATGGAGAAAATCCTAAAATGATTTCCACAATAAAAAAGATAAGAAAGGAACTGGGAGCAGGAAATGGTTTAATTTATAGATATAAAAATGAGGATGGACTTCCGGGAAAAGAGGGGGCCTTTTTTCTTGCCTCTTTTTGGTTGGTTGATGCACTTTGCTTTGCCGACAAAAAGAAAGAGGCCGAAAAAATATTTAAAAAATTAATTGATTACTCCAATCACCTCAATTTATACTCTGAAGAAATTGATCCAAACAATAAAAATTTTCTTGGTAATTTTCCTCAAGGGTATACTCATATAGGACTCATAAATAGCGCCTTTTATCTTTCTCAAAATAATAATTAAAAAATAAAACCCCCAGTTTGATCTGGGGGGTGGGTTTTTTTACAGCTTTTCGGATTCTATATACTCAATTAAATTCAGAATAATTTCTTTAGCTACTGTTTTTTTACTTTCATGTGCTGACGACAAAAACTTCATTAGAGCTTGTTGAATTATTAAATCCTGACTCTCAGAATAAGAAAAAATACGAAAATTGTGAGGAAAATCGGAAAAGTTACTTATAAGTTCTTCACTTTCGCTTTCAATGCCTATCGTTATTCTATTTCTTCCTGCAATCGAATCCAAAAAATTTCGTAAGTTTTTCTTTTCTTTTAATTGAATCTTTCTTCCCAGGATAAAGCAAAAATCATCTTGAACTTTTTCTACATCTCTTGTGCGAAAAGATTCAAAGTCAAGAGTATTTTTCACGCCAATACACCGGTGGTATTCAGCAAAGGCTTTGTGATCAATAAAATTATTAGAAAGTTCTTTGGCTAAGATTTTTGACAGGGCAATGTTTTCAGAATATGAATCCAAATTACTGTAATCAGCTACAACAAGAAGCGGTGGCTTTGCTAATTCCATTACAATCTTGTTTATATGAGAATGTTAATGTGCAAAATGCATAATAATTAAAAAGCTGACAAAAGCAAATAATTAGAAATAAGAAGAAAGTTTGTTTAAAATAGAAATCAGCTCTTTTACTTTCGGTAAAATCGAAGTGTAATGACGAAATTCCTAGATTTGGTTAAACACATTGAAACCCCCAGTGAGTTTTTTCGGATTTTGGGAGAGCTACTGAATGCTACCCCAAGCGAGGTGCTTGTAACCTTTTTACTCTTTTCTCTAATAATGGGCCTCTTTGGTGGTATAATCACTCCTTTGTGCGTGCCTTTTGTAATAAGAGGGGATATTCCATTTTGGATAGTTCCAAGCTCTTTATTTTTTGGCAGCACGTTCTGTAATAGTTTCGTTTACTTTATAGGATATCTTTCGAAAAATAACCGTTTTGGTCGATACGTATCGAGAAGGTTTGGTTTGTATAAGTTGGAAAGCTCGATAACTCGTAATTTTAATAGAAAAATGTTTGTAGCTCAGTATGCCACAGCTCTAAAGGCTCTATTTTTCTTTTCGAGTGGGTGGACTAGAAAGCTAAGCTACGGTAAGTTTATATATTATTATGAACTCACCTTAGTTGTGTGGATCTGGACTCTTCTTGGAATAGGATTTTTTGTAGAATTACTCTACAGTGGACTTGAATCGATTTCAATAATTAAAAATGTAAGTAGCTGGATTCCATTGGCAGTAACTGCTTTTGTTATGATTTATTTGTTAAAAAAGATAACAGAAAAATTTTTTGTTTATCTGAAAGTTGAATTTTAAAAATAAACCCCCGAGTATCTCGGGGGCTTTTCTAATTTAGATATTTATCCAGTCCCCAGAATTTTCCTGCTTGAAAAGTAAAAAGCAGAGCAAAAACCAAGAGATATACTATATGCTGGTCAACCAAAAGACTGTGTTTTCCAACATACGGAAAATGCAAAGAAGGAAAATAATACAATAACATTAAAACTCCACCAGCTGTCGAAGAAACCCGAACTAGCAGTCCAACAATCAATGAAATTCCTATAAGAGTAAGACCCCACTCATTCAAAAAATTAACCCAGCCTATATTGGCAGGGCTTGCTAACCATTCATAAAACCCGGAAAGTGTTTTGGCTGATTTTAAAAAGCCTTCAGCGCTCCAACTTGGATCTGTTAATTTAGAAATACCAGCGTATAGAAAAATCCACCCGAAGGAAATCCTTAAAAGAAACAATGATATTTTTTTGGTCTTGGTCATTTTTCTACTTAAATTATACAATAACTTTCAGCACACTGAAACTATTCTTTTAATAAATAGTAAACAACACTCAAAAAACTTTAACAAACTTCTGACTGTTTATTCGTAATAATCAACATGTAGAATGGATCAGTGCGCCGACAGGTTTTTCTTCTTCAGCTAATTCATTGTACTTGTCCACTGCCTCGTCAGTTCCAAGAATACAAAAATCAATGCTATTATTTTTAAGATACTCGATTGTTTCATCTTTTACTTTTAAACGGTTCTGCTGGCCCTTAGAAAGTACAATGACTTCAGCGCCTTTCCCAACCAACTCTTTTACATCCTCTTTTTGAATTCCGGGAGTATGATGGGTTCCGGTTTCCGACCAGTCCCACTCTCTAGAACCCCCGGGCCACAATTTTGCATCTTTGTAACTGCCCTCGGGGGTTTTAACTTTACCCCAAGAAAGGTCTTTTATTTTTGGAGGATTATCAGATTTCATAATTTTATTTTCAAATTCTCCTTTTTGTCATTCGCATGTTTTATTTAATGTTTAAGGGGTTTTTAGAGGTGATCACAAATTAATATCCTTATTAACCTCTTCATCCAATTCATAAAAGAATTCTTTCGTTTGTTCGGGGGTCATAACTTTCAAATCTAGTTCTTCTGCTTTTTGCTTTAATTTCTTTTCAGCTTCTCGGGCCTCTCTTTCATTTTCGACCTCATACTCGGCTTCATAAAAATAATAATCTTTAGGAGCTTGAACCAAAGAAAACTCAATTCCTTCATACATAAAAATATCTTTCTTTCGGGACATCCATAACCCACTGTCAGCTCCGAACGCTTTCGCAATCTCCTTTGCGTTTTCAAGATTATTGCCTTCAAGAGGTAAAGAAGTCTCTTTTCTGGTTTGATTGTCATTGGAAGAGCTGCGTTTAACCATTATTTCACAATCTCCGTCCGTATTCCTCAATCTTATATCAACTTCTCGCTCGTTGGGATTTTCAGAATAACCGGGATACCCCCTCAGTAAAATCATTTCTCTGTTATGAGATTCAATGTGCTCACCTTCTTTTTGAAAATAATTTTTTAGCTCTTCAAATGATTTTTTATTCAATTTTCCTCTAATCTCAACTTCGATCATAATTTCGATTAAAATTAATACCTATCCTTATCCCTTCCTTTCACTTTATCTATACTTTTCTGAAGTGCTCGATTTAAATCTATATTGTGCGAGTTCGCAAAACATGCAAGCGTAAATAATATATCTCCCAACTCGTCCTCGAGTTTCTGCCTTTTCTCATCAGAGCGTTTTTCTTTTTGGCCGTATAAATGGTTTACAAGACGAGCGAATTCTCCAGTTTCTTCTTGAAGTCTGGCTAATATAACAAGTGGCTCCCAATAATCCCAGCCTTGCTCATCGAACCACTCGTCTATTTTGTTCTGTTGATCATTCATATTGTTTAATTAAATGATTTTAATTTACTCTTTGGTAGACAATATAAGAATAGGCTACAGTCACAAAAGCTATAATTACAGCGGGTGCGATAACACTGACAACCAAAACTGAATTCGGAAACAAAAATCCGGATAAGGCTATAATTGAAGCTATTTTAAACAGCTTGCTTCCCAATTCGTGAGTCTTATCCCAAACCTCATCATTAGATAAGGTCCAGGGAGTTCTTATGCCGATGAACCAATTTCTTTTGGTGTGATTCAGTAAAATCGAAACCGAAAACCATAAGGCGGCCACGGCCGGAACCATAAAAAAGGCAAAATTGAATCTAAAACCCAAGTTCCAAAAAAGGGTCAGGGCAAAAAGATAACCTATGAAGCTTGTCATAAAAACCCAAAACAAATCATAATACTTTCTGAATTTTTTAATGTTTTCAGACAAGGGATCAACTTTAGGTATAATTAAATAAGTCAAGTACAGAGCTAACATCAAAAATGGGAAGAAAGATATTCCCCAAAATTTGGAAATGTGATCGCTGACCTGGCCTTGAGCATTCCAGCTTGAAGCTAATTCAGAAGGAAGGACAGGATATAGAATATATCCGGTTATAACGGAAGCTATTACAAGTAAAATTATCAAAATATGAGGGGTCTTGTTTTTCATAGTTTACTTTTTGATTGCTGTTTTCAGTATATCAAATGAAAGGGTTCTCAAGAAAGATTATTTGTTATCATTAAATAAAGAATTATAAAAATTTACGCTTATGAGAAAATTCTTCAACGGCATAAGGTGGTTTATTGCTAGCCTTCTCTTGATTTTGACCTTTCTTTTAATTGTTGCAAATAGCGTCTTTACTTCAGCCAGTTTAACTATTACCAACCCGGAAAACCCAAAAGGTTGGCTTAAAAAGGGTGATGTTTATGAAAAGGTAGTATCAGTATCCGTTGATAAGGCTATAGAAAAAGCCCGAAAAAAATCTGCCGAAAATTCTCCTTTTCAAAAACTGTTAACAAAAAAAGAGATAAAGAGGGTTGGCAATAAAATTTTTACGCCGGAATGGATAGAAGGGGAAGTAGAGCCACTCATTGATTCTGCTTATGCTTTTTTAAACAAAAAAGAGAAGCTTAATTTTAAAATAGACTTATCTCTTATTAATAAGAGGGCTGAAAAAGAATTAACAAAATTCATAGACAATAAAATTAAGACGATTCCTCAATGTGGTCCTAGGCAAAAATCAGGGTGTCTACCAGCAAGCCTGAATAGAAAAATCATGGAAAAGATTTTAAAACAAAGATTAGAACAGGGGCTGATACCAAAAGGAAAGGTGATTATAACTGAGAAGGACGTTAATATTGAACCTAAAAAATTGGAAAAAGCGCAATGGTTTTTCTCACTTACAAAGAAATTGCCTTGGTTGTTCTTCTTAGGCCTTTTAGGTTTGTCAATATTAATAGCGCTATTTATTCCTAATAAAAACAAAAAACTAAAGGTTCCTGGTTATCTTTGGATTTTATCGGGATTGTCATCTATTGGGGTTTCTTCTTTTGGGGAAAATTACCTCTCAAAAAAGATCAGTAATTTTGCTTCTCAAAAAATACCTGCAAATGAAAAAGAAATAATTGAATTATTGGAGGCTCCGCTAAAATTAGCCCTCAACGATGTTACTACTTACTTAATCTATATCGGTATATTTTTAATCCTTGCTGGAATGATTTTAGTTTTTATTTCTCGACAAGGTAACTCATTAAAGAAGTAAGATTTCCTTCTTCAATATCAAAATTAAAGATTTCATTATTTTTAGCCACATTGTCAATTTGTAACATCTTGTATTGTTCTTGACTGTATGGAACAAAAGGAATAAAGTTAGCAAGTGTTAGAAATGTAAAAATAAAAGCAGAAGGTATAGAGACGAATCTAGGAACCCTATTTTGGGACTCGTAAACTCTTGCTACGACTTCTTTAAGGTCTAATTTCTCAGGCCCACCTACCTCGTAAGAGGAATTGTTCCACTTGTCTTCGGTGATTGATTGTGAAATTGCCTTTGTTAAGTCTTTTATATAAAGAGGTTGAAATTCAGTTTTTCCTTTCATTGGAAGGGGGAATATTGGAATTTTTTTGCTTAAATCTTCTATTTCATTAATAAACTCATCTCCTTTGCCAAAGAGTACAGATGGTTTGAAAATAACATGGTCCATGCTTGATTTTTTAACTAACTCTTCAGCTTTTCCTTTTGCTCTTATATATCTAGTTTCTCCTTTCGGGTCAGCACCCAAAGCACTCAGATGA
The DNA here is from genome assembly GCA_042218035.1 of Candidatus Magasanikiibacteriota bacterium. Lineage (GTDB taxonomy): Bacteria > Patescibacteriota > Minisyncoccia > UBA6257 > GWB1-50-10 > JBDGRM01. Next base: position 13,237 of record JBDGRM010000012.1, on the reverse strand, counting down.
ACTATTTTATCAACCTTATCATTAATGGCTGTCTTTAAAACGTTCTTGGTTCCTTCAAAATGAACTTCTTTATGAGTTTTATTAACCGGATCCTTAAGTGGTGACAAAGCAACAAGGTGAACTACTATATCTTGATTTTTAAAATCTAAAGTTTCGCTTTTTGTAACATCTATTTTCTCCAACTTTACAGATTGAGGCAGTTCTAAAGCAGTTTTATCTGGATTTAGGGAGCCTATTGTGATATTAAGCGAGTCATCTAAGCTTCTAACTAAATGTGAACCCACAAAACCTGTCCCGCCAGTAATATAAATATTCATTTTATAATTTTAATCATTATAAAAACTTAAAATTAAACTTCTCTACAAAACCACCCTCAAGAGGAATTGCCTTTTTTGCTAAGCCAAAATAAACCAAAAAATATAATGGTAAATAAACCATTCAACCAAGCTTTGTAATTAAATTTAATACTTCTCTCAATTGTAGCTACCTGACCGGATGGAATGAGATTAAAACCTAGAAAACCAAAATGGATAATCACGCCAGCCACCACGGCTGCAATGAAAATTAAAAACGAAAGAATAGCAGCGAATTTCTTGCCATAGTATTTTCGGTAAGCGTCTACTATTGGAGGAACAATTAAGTCAGCATATATGTAGCTTAAAACGCTTCCGAAAGGTAATCCACTATTCCATAAAATAGCTGCAAACGGCACATTTCCCACTGAACAAACAAAAGTAATCACCCCGATTATAGCTCCGACTGCTGAAGTCCAAATTATATAAACAGGTAAGCCTAATACAGCTTGGCCACTGAACAGTGCAACCCAAATATCATCAGGAATGAAAGCTCCAATTATCCCCGCCAGAACAAATCCTATGATGATGTCCTCGTAAAGCATCCTCCATTCTTTGAGTTGTTTTTTAGCTAAAGAGGTCCAACCCTTTAAGCTCATTATGTGCTCTTTAATTGATTTTTCTGTCGATTTCTGATCCTGGTGTTCGAATCTTTTTTTACAGTTGCTGGAGCAAAAATAATAAGTTTCACCGTTGTACTCACTTTTGTGTTTTGCCTTCTTTGGATCTACCTTCATACCACAAACAGGGTCTTCTGTTGTCGAGTTTTGGATAACATTATCTCTTGCTTCCTCTATGATCTTCCCGGGCACAAGCAACTCAAATCCCAAACTCATTAGAACTATTAAAATAAGGCCTCCGATAAAGTTTGCGAGCACAAACTGCCAACCCAAAAGAATCCAAATAACGATTCCTATCTCAATTACAAGATTAGTGGAGGCAAACATGAATGCACCTAAAGAAGCAGCGGCGGAAGCCCCTTTCTTGAACAAATTTTTAGCGGTAGCGATAGCCGAATATGAACATGATGAAGATATGAACCCGAAAAATGATCCCAACCCCAACTCTTTGAGACCGGCTCCTTTCAAGTATTCAATAATTTTTTCTTTTGTTATCCATGCCTCTACGGCTCCTGCGACAGCAAAACCCAACACGAGAGCCCACCAAGTCTCCCAAGCCATTACCAGCGTGAGATTTATGGACTCGATAATTTTCGAAGACAAAAAGTCTAAAACAGGCATTTGAGTAAAATAAACGCCGGTCAGAACGGAAATTATTATTATTCCCAATATTACCCAGTGTATCTTTTTCATGACTCTTTTGTAAGTTAGAACGCAAAGAGTTTTTAGTTTAACCTTTCATTATTTTTCCTTCGAAGTTTTGTAGACTTCTAAGATTTCTTCAATTGCTTTCGACTCGTTATCTTCCTCTATCTGCTCAATCACGTGAGTGCTTAGGTGATTTTCAAGGATTAAATCTTCAACACTCGAAAGAGCCTTCTTGGTCGCCGAAGACTGCTGAAGAATATCAATGCAGTACCTTTCTTTTTCCACCATCTCCTGTAGTCCTCTTATTTGTCCTTCCAGACGCTTTAGACGATTTTTAACCTCTTCTTTAATATTATCTTTCATATTTAGGTCAAATTATTTTTCTTTCTTTTAAACTCATTTTCATCAATTTCACCTTTAGCATAACGTTTTTCAAGAATATCCAATGCAGACTCACTTGAGCTATCTTCATTTTTTGAAGTTTCGCTTAAAAGCCATTTTATAAGTACAATTAACCCTACAATAACTAAAGTCCACCACAGTATCATGAAAATAGGACCAAGGCTGAATATAGAATCAAAGTTCATCATGGGACTGTGATGAACTTCTTCGGTATGAGACCCTCCGTTGGCTAAAGAAATACTAACAAAAGAAAAAGTTCCAAATATTCCTAAAATAATTGCTGATAAAGCTTTTTTCATAAAAATTAAGGTTTATTTAAAAATAATCTTACTTTTTCTCTTTAACTACACTTCTTATTATACCCCCGGGGGGTATAAAGTCAAATTTATAAAAATAAAACAAGAGAGATATTACAAGGATAGAATTTTATTTTAATTTTAAAGTATGAAGAACAAAAATCTCATACATACTCAAAATGTTGAATGGGAGGGGGATAAATATACAGTGGAATTATATGACTCTACTGATTTTTCAAGTCTCTCCCCTATCACCCAGGTGCAAGCTATATGTTTTTTGAGGGGTTCAGACAAAGTAGTTTTGTACAAAGATAAGAATGATAATTACGGACTGCCTGGAGGTAGCATTGAAGAAGGAGAATCTCTAGAACAAACTCTCAGGAGGGAATTAAAAGAAGAAGCTGCAGTTGAAGTTATTAATTATGAACCTCTTCTCTATGTTCACTCTTATATACCGGAAGATGAGAAAGAAGAATTTGGTTACCAGGTCCGCTTTTGGGCAAATGTTGAATTGCTTGACCAGGAAGTAAATGATCCCGACGATAAAGCAGTTGAAAGAGTAGTAACTGATATTGATCATGCTTTAGAAAAGCTAGGTTGGGGCAAAAAGGCAGAAATTTATTTTGAAAAAGCTAAAGAGAAGAGGAAAAATAATTAATTATTTTTTTGATCTATCAAATTATTTTAAGATTTACTTTTTAAAAATTAGATTTTATTCAGCTAAATAGATCCGTAAGATAATTTTCCGCTACTTTCTCGTGTTTTTCTAATTCTTTATCATTCATTTTATTTAAATGATGTAAGACTAAAGACATTCTATAATTTTGTTTTAATATTTCTTTATTTTTATTTAAAAACCTCCAATATAATCCGTCCCAAATTCGGGCCCATTTTCCTTCATTATAATCACTCATCTTTAAAATATAGTTTGAAGAACTGATATAAGGCTTAGTAGCAAAAATACCGCCGCTGGAAAATTGTCCCATTTCATAAACATTGGGAACCATAACCCAATCATAACTGTCTATAAATAACTCCATGAACCATTTATATACATCTTTTGGGTTAATTTCACAAAGAAGCATAAAATTCGAGAGGATCATTAATCTTTCTATATGATGTGTGAAGCCGTGATTTATTATAAAATCAATGGTTTCATCCACCGGCTCAATTCCGGTTTCAGCTCTCCAAAAAGAATCCGGCATATCTTTTTCGTGAGAAAATAGATTACTTGTTCTCATATCTGATCCTTTCAGTTGATATGTTAAACGCATAAACTCTCTCCAGCCCAATATCTGTCTTATAAAACCTTCAACGGAATTGATGGGCACACCTTTATTAAGATAATCAGTTGCTCGATTTATTACTTCTTCAGGTGTAATTAACCCTATATTTAACATAGGAGAGATTAAACTATGAAAGGCAGTATGATTAGAGGAAGAAATAGCATCCTGATAAGACCCAAACTCGGAAAACCTTTCCTTTAAAAAGTCTTCAAACCACTTTAGGGAACCCTTTCTGTTTATAGGAAAATAAAAATTTTCTATATTGCCGTAATTGTCAGCAAAATTATCCTCAACATATTTTATAGCCTCTTCTACATAACTATTCTGCTCAAGACCTACATCCTTTAGGCTTGGTAGTTCTTTATTTTTTGGAAAAGATTTTCTGTTTTCTTCATCAAAGTTCCATTTTCCTCCGGCGGGCTCTCCATCCGAATCAATTAAAATATTTCTTTCTTTTCTTGCTTTTCGATAAAATTTTTCTAATAGAAAATTATCTTTGTCTATAAAACTCTTTGATTTTTCAAGAGAAAATATAAAGGAAGGGTTTCCATGCCAAAATATGCTAATTTCCCGATCCTCAAAAGCTTTTTCAATTCCTTTCCGGAGCCAATCATCAACCGGTTTCAATAAGTGGGCCTTTTCGATTGATTCCGGTAAAAATTCTGATATTTCTTGAGTAGAGTCTATTTGGTTTGAATCTATGTAAACAGTAGGTTTTGATATTTGATCTTCATACCACTTCATTGAAGCACGATGAAGAACGAGTTTTTTCTTGTGAAAAGAAAATTGCTTGAAAAATAAAGGATCTTCAATTAAGAACACCTTTTCGGAATTTTCGATTGCAGAGTTGTTTTTAAAGAGTTGGTTTGGAAAAACTAAGGCTACTTCTTGTGGGTTTTTATTTTTATTCATATTTCTCTTTGTGTTCTTTTTTCAATTTTTCATAGTATTCGTCTTCTTTTGCTTTTTTGTAAAATTCATAGAACTCATCTGCCGCTTTGGCTTTTTCATTGCTAAACCTATCCTCTCTTTTGGGTAGCTTATTCTCTCTTCTCTTTTTTGCCTCTTCTTCAGTATCAGCTTTTTGGGGATTCTTTTTGTATTTCTTTCCGCCTTTATAATTAGCATACCTTCTCGCTCTCGTGTATCCCATCTGCAAAAATTTTCTTGCCATATCCATACCTACAAAGTCATCATTTTCTTTGTAATCCAAAAATTTGGAATATATCTTTTTGGCGGACTTTTTAGCCTTATCTTGAGTTTTAAATTCCCAGTGAGGTAATATTTCGGATTTATAAGGCTCCACTAATAAGACTCCCTCTTCACCTCTGCCTACTTGATATTTTTCTGGCTCTTCTCGAAAATTTATCTCAGAAAAATTTTTGTCGTAGTCAAAACCAGACATTACTTAAATTAAGGTGTTTACAATTTAAGATTATCTCACATAAGAAGTAGCTTCAAAACAGAAAGGGTAAAATAGGAAATTCAATATTTTTTCGACAGAAGCTTGTATTTTTCCATAATTAAGATGGTTTCTTTCAAAATCATAACTGATGCACCCCATGAAGCAAGCATTGCTTGTCTGGATAGGAGAACTTCTGTTCTTCACCGCGCCGTTCTTTCTTCTCTCAATCATTCCAGTAAATGACAAACGAAAACTATTAGGTTGCTGGCTTGATAGATTGAGCTATTATCTCTCTTATCTTTATTTATTTGTTCAGTACAGCATCGTATTCTTATCAATTGTGTCTATAATCGCAGTTATTTTTGAACCTAGCAAGGCTTCAAGGATTTTTAAGCAAACGGCTTTAATTTTAACAATGTTGGTAACGGCTCTTTTGTTTGGATCGGCTTATCTGAGCATTCAAGAAGCCAAAGATCTAGTGGTAGATATTGAGCAAAGGTTTTCAATAATGGATTACTTGATCAAGATTAGACAATTTTTTAAAAGGGTTCGATAAGTTACACCCACAAATTTAAACGCCTCATTTCAGGTAAAGTGCTGAAATGGGGCTTTTCTTTTTTGAGTATTCAATCTACCTTTGATTCTCTGAAATTAAAAAATGAAATTTTAAAATATGTTATTTAGTTTGACTTTCTCCACTCTTCTCTCAATTTCATCCATATTTTACCTAGCTCATTACGACCATCACGATTCGGTCCCCAACCCCAAAAATCATCTTTTGGGGAATCTTCTACTAGTCTTTTGTTTCCGGTTTGCATAAGCTTCCTTTGAACATAGTCATGTTGTTGTAATTTATTTCTACAAATATCTTTCATTATTTTGATTTTTCTCTCCCTAAAATCTTCAGGAACTTTTTCTGTATATTTTTCTTTGGCTAACTTATAGGCTTTATGAGCTGATCGGGCCTGGTGAATCTTCTCTACTATCTTTTCATCGACATCAAAAAATTTAGAAGCTTGATAGGCATGTTCTGAAGTTTGCCAAACTCTACCTCTCCATTCTATCGCAAAGGAAGAAAAATTTGAAAAGACATAAAATTCTCTTTCATAAAAACCAATAGGGTCACCTGAAGTTTCCAGTTTTGGATCTCTATTCTTCATATGAGTTTATCATATCAAAAATTTTAAGAAGACCTATAATTCTATAATTCAACTAGAAAGCTTCATCTTTTTATCGCTTTTTTATTTCTAAAGTATTAAATAGGAAATTATTAATTATCACCAAATAAACTTCTTAAAGCTGGCTCTTGCATATAAGCATGAGCTAATCCGAACACCGTAAAAACATTTTTATTCTCATTTATCTCTTTCCAAATTTCTTCAACTATTACTTGGTTTCTTATTTGGCCAGTTTCTTGAGCAATTTTGTTAGTAATCGTACTTTTCCATCCAGGACGTCTGATAGCATCGAAAAATTTATAGTCATATGGATTGAATTTCCCAGAAAAATTATTTTTATGAATTTCTTCTAGTTTTGAGGTTGAAAAATCAAAATCTTTCCACCCTAATTGATCTTTCCATTTAGATATTAAATCTTCCAGAAATGAATCAATATCTTCAATACGATTGTTTCCTCTCTTTTTGTAACGATATGCTAAGGATCGGATGGTGTAGTAATAAAATATTTGTTCTTTGCTAAATTTTTCTTCTAACCTTTTGGCACATTCTTTTGGTCCAGGCTCTGGGCCTTTAACTTGTATGTTCTCTTTTCTTGCTAGATAGGTGATTAAGCCCCCTTCACCCCATTTTTCAATTGCCTCTTCTTCGCTTTCAAATTTTTGATCAGGAACTACATCTTTTGCTGTTCCTTCAATAAATACAAATTTTTGTCCATCTGTATTTTCCAAAAAATCTTTCCAAAAATTTTTCAAAGGTTTTCTAATTTCTTCAGCTTCTTTAAGATTGAAGATATGCTTAGAACCAAAATAGTAAAGGTAGTTGTTTTCTTTTTCTAGAGTATATTCATAAGGAACTTCACGATCCTTAAGCCCGTGAAATTCTTTGTATGACATTAATTTGTCTCTAATGCTCATTGGTTTAATTTTAAAAAGGGTTTTTATTTTGAATCAATTATATTCGTATAAAGAGAGGTAAGTTTTTCTAAAGACTGTATACTTACCCATTCTCCAGCAGAGTGCATCCCCTTCCCTTTTGCTCCTAAGTAAACCGTTGGAATTTCTAGTCTTTCTTTAATCATCTGACCGTCTCCATAACCTCTTTGGGACGGATCCTGATATTCAAGCGGTAAATTATTTTTTTTGAAAGTTTCTTTTACAACCTCAATTTTGCTAGGGTCCGTATATAAAGATCCCAAATCATGATTAATTGAAAAATTAAAAAGCCCCACTTCTTCTTTTTGACATTGCTCCTCGATTATATCTTTTACCTCTTGAGCTCTTAAGTTTTCAGTGGTAGTTCTAATATCCAGTTTTGCTTTAGCATAATCTGGAATATTGTTTCCTTGGTCGCCTAAAATTATCTCTCCATTATCTTTTCGATCTTTAAGTAATCCTCCTCGCATAAAAGCTATATTTACAGAAGGAGTTCCTAGTTTTTCGTGTTTATATTTTTTAATTTTCTGTTTAGTCGATCTAAAAATTCTCATCAAGGCCTCATTTGCATTATTCCCTTCTTTTGGCCTTGCTGCATGACCACTTTTTCCCTTTATTGCAAATTCTACTTCCAAAAGTCCTCTATGAGCATTCATAATTTTAAGATGGGAAGGCTCTCCCACTATTGCTAAGTTCCAACTGTTGTCCTTCTCACCTGCCTCACTTAGAAATCTTCTCATGCCTTTAAAAGAATATTCTTCATCACAATAAAAAAGAAAATCAGCATTGTTTAAATCCTTGAAATTATCCAGGCAAGCTAACATGCTTGCTATGCAAGCTTTAGTATCCAGAGCTCCCAACCCGAATAATTTATCCTTTTCGATATTGGGCTCAAGTGGGTTATACTTACCCCCTTCCTTGGGTTCAACCGTGTCCATGTGAGCCGCAAATAAAATTTTACTTTCACTCTTGCTTTGAGCAAATACATTAAATCTATCTCTTTCTACTTTTTGTTTCCGGACTTCTAAAAAATTAAAATTTTTAAGATAAGAAGAAATCCAATTTGCTAATTCTACTTCGTTGTTTGACTCATCAACAAAACTGGGAATTGAGACTAACTTTTTTTCTATGTCTAAGACATCCATATTTAATAGAATATAATTTCAAAACTTTTATATGACTACTTACTAAAAATATAATATAGGTTTATATTCAAATCATACCTTTATTCGTCTTATTCAAATCTTCTATTTTTATTAAATTGTTGTCTGTTACTTAAGATGTATGAATGTATAATAACTCTGATTATGTGTCTTATCCCATGAATTGTGTCAATATGAGAAGGTTTTAAAAACCATTCTTTAGAAGGTATAAATTTTTTTATTTTATTTATTACTTCTGGATCAATCTTAAATTTAGGGCTATTAAAATTGGGTTTATTTTCTTGTATCCAACTCATAGTCTCTTCGTCCAGATATTGGTGTTCCGGTAATTTATTGGATTTAGCAAATTGAATTAAGCTCATTTAACTTGGTAATTATTCTCTTTCCCAACGACCTTTTCCTACTTGAGGGTATAGTTCCGTTAGATTAGCTTTTAAAATACGTTCTTTATTCCAAGAAGAGCAAACAAACGGTAAATCTTCTAAGTCATGACTTAATATGAGCTCCCAAAACATTTCAAGACACACACCACAAGGTGTACATATATAACTATCTTTCCACCCCTCCCTAACTAAAAACCCTGTGACTGCACAAAGTTCAGGGGTCGTATTTCCATTAAATTTTAATTGGTCTACAGCCATTCTTTCTGCACAGGTCAACCCAATAGCCCTTGTTCTAACATTAGTCGCGCCTTGAAATGTTTCTCCGTTAGAAGAAAGTAAAGCACATCCCAATTTATGACCTTTATCGGAATTAGATCTTTTTGAAGATTCAAAGGCTTGTTTTAATAATTGCTCCTCTTTCTGATTTAATTGATCCGGAGAAATAATTTCCATATTTAATTATTTTTCTCCTTATGCTCCTTCTCAACTTTTTGAGTAAATTCTTTAAGCTCCTCGTCTGTCATTAAATGCACATCCAGCTCGTCAGCTACGTCCCTAATTTTTTGTTCTGCTTTTTCTTTTTTGGAAGGATCCTGAATTAGTATTTCTAGTTCAAGGTGGTGCCCCCATTCTTCGCTATACTTAAGAGCAAGCTCTACCCCTCTGTATTCATAATTGTGCCTTTCTTGAAATGAATGCATAACATTATCAGAAATATCTAAAGCCTTGAATAGTTTAGCGGCTTTTTCAAAATTCTTCTGAGGAATTGAAAATTCCAATTCTTCAAAATCACTCCCTTCTCCAATTTTGTCCAATTTTAGAGACAATTTAGCATTTTCCTTGGAGATGTTGTTGACTACCTTCAACAATTTATCCGGCATGATAAAGAAGAAAGTGTCTTTGTCATCTTCGCCAAGATCTTTACCATTTTCCTCAAGGAATTCCTGCACCTCTTCTTTCTTTTTCTCATCAAACATTGCGCGAAATTCTACTTCTATTTGTTTTTGTGACATTTTAAATTTTACTTTTTAATGTTTTGATCGACTGTAACATTTTTTGGGTGGCCTCAGAAATAGTGTCTTTATTATTTACGATTACATGAGGAACATTAAATTTATCTGACACTCTCTCAACAACATTTTCAATCTTCTTAGAACACTCAGAAATAAAATTTTCTTTTTCGATAAAACTCTCGGCTTTTTGTGGAAATAAGTTGCTTCGTCTTTCTTTTTTGATCTATATCTTTTAAAATGCGCTCAACTGCCTCTTCAGATGGGCTTTTGATTAAAATGATACCATCAAAACCCCCAATCCAAGAGCTATAAGCTTTGCTTATATTGCCTTTATGAATTCTCAACAGGTGGGCATCGAACAAAAGTGTTTCATTTGACGCAGGTGGGTCTGTTAAAACTTCATTCATCATTCTTTTCAGTTCCCTGTTTTTATATTCTTTTGAAAGGTTCTGCAATTTTTTATACTCTCCTTGCTGTATTCCAAGCCAATCCATAAAGAGAGAGGATCCAGCACTCCGGAGGCGTTAAATTTGCCCAGTGAATATCCCCGTGTACAGTTATCCAGTTCTCAACCTGACTGTCTATTGTACTTCCAAATCGTTCTTCAATTCTTCTCGTTATAAGATCCTGTCGCGTATTCACGCGCTCGGTCTGATGATTACGTAAGTTCTCCAGTGAGTCTCGTAGGGTATTAAACCAAGCTGAGTCAAGTTCCAAAGTCCTCGCGAAGCTCTGGTTTGGGAGAACACACGGAGCTCTCCACAAAGCTCATAAGATCCGCTCGCCACCAACGGCTCTTTCTTTTCCACTTAGTACTTGATTTGAGCTCCGGTTTTTCAACACCCTCAATATTTTTGGCATCTAGTACCCCGCGCCAGATTCTACCTGGATCATCGTCTAATGAGCGGTACTGTACACGTAGCCACCCGTCACCATCGGAGGAGCCTTTTTTCACCTTTAAGGTGTTAGTTTCCTCTTCTATTCCCATCTGTACTTTCCGTTTCATAAAACTCTTTATTTTCGGGTAATCCTGAAGATTGTCTTTCTTGTTTATTCATTATTTTTAAATTCTCCATGTTGAGATATTTTATTTTAATAATAGAGAGTTAGAATACAAGGCCCCTAAGAGTTGGGGTCCTGTTTTTGATTACTCAAAGTGCATAACGCTTTTAGCTTCTTTGAGCGTACTTCGAGCATTTTTTTCTGCTACCTTTTTACCCTCCCTTAAAACAGATGGTAAAAAGTTTTCGTCTTGAATAATTTCAGCTCTTCTACTCTGAAACTTCTTCAAGAACTTTTGCACTATATCAGTAAATGCTTGCTTGAAATCACCCATTACCCTTTCTCCATTCATATGCTCTTCTATGATTGAATCAATCTTCTGACGTTCTTCTTTGGTTTCAGCCAATTCCTTAGCTACAAGAATATGGCTTTCCAGTTCATCAGACATCTCTCCTTCAAACGCGGTAACAGCAGATTTAATTTTTTTCTCCACTGTCTTCATGTCATCGGTAAGAAATAGAGCTCCTTTCGGATTGCTCTTGCTCATCTTACCGTCACCCTGGAGAGATTTGATCCTCAATGATTCAACCTGGTGAACATCAGGAACGGGAAAGATCTCTTTATAACGCTTATTAAACCTTCGAGCCAGTTTACGAGCCATTTCCATATGAGGTACTTGATCTTCACCCACAGGAACTTTCTCAGCTTTATTTAGAAGAATATCAGCTGCCATAAGTACTGGATACAGTACTAACAAAGCATTGGCAGTTTCTGTTCTTGTGTCTTTTCCTACCTTATCTTTCAAAGTGGGAAGTCGTAACAATTGTGAGATTGTAACATGACGACTCAAGAAGGCTGTCATTGTGGTTACCAAACCCTCAATATCAGATTGACGGTAAATGGTGCTCTGCTCTGGGTCTAAACCAAGAGCAATGTAATCAGCAACAACCTTCTCTACGTTCTCAGACACAAAATCTGGCTCGTTGTCAGTTAAAGCATGTAAGTCGGCAACGAACACAAGGGGTGACTCCCCCTCTTCTTGTAATTCTACTAGAGGTTTAACAGCTCCAAGGTAGTTAGCTATAGTTAGGCTGCCTGTAGGACGAATACCTGTAAGAAGTTCAGTTTTAGTGTTCATGTTTATCTATTCTTTTTGTTTGGTTATAAAGAACTGTTATTAACAGAACCTTTTTTATATTTATGTCAATTTTTTTAACTTTATTAATTATTTGAAGAGAACAATCAAAAGTATTTTTACTACTTTCAGTATATCAAAAATAAAAAGCAACCCAATAAATTATTTAGAAAGACGCCCTGAGTGGTTAGCCTAACCTATTGAGCAACCAAGCTCGGGTAAATAGAGGATCCTCAGGAAGGTTATTCCTTTCTATAGTAATCCCGACGGGTCGGGGTCTGAGAAAATTTGATCTAATCGTAAATTTCATCTCTCTTACCCACAGTAACAACGAGTAATGCACTTTCTTTCCAATTAATTTTATAAATAACTCTCCAGTCACCAACTCTTAATTTAAAAAAGCCTCGCCACTTGCCACCTAAACTAGAAGGGGTAATATTACCAAAATTATCACACAACCATTGAATTTTATCTCTTATTCTACTTTCAACTTCTGCATCCAAGGATTCTAAATCTTGATTTGCTTCCGGGGCTATAAAAATTTGCCAATTCTCAGACATGAGACAAAATTAATTCTTCAAAGAGTCAAACTGGGAAAAATCTTCAACTTCTTTATATTTAGAAAGTCTTTCCTCTACCCACTCTTGCAACTTATTACCATACTCCGAATCATTAATAACTTCATGGATAGTTTCAACTACGGTTTTTTTAATTTTCTTATCTAGATTTTTACTTTTTTGATTTTGAGTCATCGTAATAAAATAGTAGCATACACCTTTTACAAATTAAAAAGCGACCCCGACGGGTCGCTTGTGAGATACGCCCTGGGTGGTGAACCAAGTGTTGGCTGATTGGAACCGAGTATTGAAAAACTTAAAGAGTTTTAAAGAGTTTATTCAGAAAGTAAAAAAAGAAAAAGTCCCCTACCATCTGGTAGGGGACTGTGAAGGATCCAAGGACTCTAAGAGTTAACACTCCAAGACCCCAAGCCTACTTGCGAGCGGCGAAGACGAACCGGCCGTCAGGAAACCAGCGGTTGCCCAGAACATCGTGAAAGGCGCGCAGCCCGCAAGCAGAGCCGTGGCGGTCCACGAACAGCAGGCCCGAGTAGCCGTCCGAGTCCTCGATCGGTTTGTGAGCAATCACAAGCCATTCTTTGTCAGGCTGGTTTGTATACTCTAAGCGCAAACTCGGTCCTACTTCAGGAGGACATAGATCAAGCCCCAACTCTTCGGCTCTCTCATATATTTCTTCTAACGCGTGTTCTTTATCATCACCAAAAAGATCACTAACATCAAGACGAACCAGATCAACCTGTTGAGGGCCTTCTAATGTCTTAAAATCCTCTCGACTCATTACATCTTCCGCCCAACCAGCTATTTTTATATTCTCTGACTTATCGGTTACTTTTTTATTATATT
>JBDGRM010000011.1:0-12860 GCA_042218035.1 Candidatus Magasanikiibacteriota bacterium | reverse complement strand
CAAGGAGTTATTTTAGCATAGACAGTATCTCCCTCTTTGAATCTTATTCTTGTAGGGAACATATCTTCTCCAAACAGAGCGCAAATCAGAAGGAGTAACTAAATAAATACCTAAACTCAAGTCATTACGCTTTGCTATAAAGCGTAAAGCCCTCTTAGCCTGCCTATCCTGGGGGTGGAGCATCCCCACAACCAACATGTCATCCTTTTTTTTAAGAGGAATTAATTTATAAGTCTTTGAAGTGTCATAAGGAACTAAATCCAAAACATCTTGAGAAATGGAGCCAGGATTAACATCTTTGTAGGGCACATCCATAAGACTTGCCTTTACTTGAGCCACCTCTTCTTCATCAGCAACCCTCTTATCATAGAGTATATCTTCAGCTGGTCTTCCACTCACCCTCGAAGCTTCCAATATATCACCAGCTAAGGATTGGCTTATTATGTCTTTTTTTACCAACTCATCAAAAAGCTCTTTTTCTTCCATAAATGAAAATAATTAAAAAGACTTGAACGGATTATCGCGCCCCGGTTCAGGTAAAGAGGAGTCAGTTTCTATTTGCTTTAAATTCTTAAATTTCTCCGATTCAAAAATCTCTTTCGGTTTAAACTCAATACCTGATAACTTCTTTAATTCTTTAAATTGACCAGGAACCGCTACATCAACCAATTCAGGCCTTTGAAAAAAAACAAAGTATAAACCCGCAAATAAAACTAATATAATTACAAAAACTGAACCCACTACCACCCAATTAGTTGAGCTTTTATTTTGTTGTTCTAGCTCTATAGCCATTATTCTTGAAAGTATGCTTTAAAAACTATATTAGAATTAAATTTTCTCCCGCTTTCATCTGAAGCAAGCTGCATGCTCTTTATATTAAAAATTCTTACATTCGACTCCAATAAATCAATAAACTTCTTAGTTTGGCTGTAACCACCCTCAATAGAAACATTCACCTCTATGCTGCCCAATCGCCTCGTAAGAGGTCGATCGGTTTCTTCAAAGGGCATATTTTGAGAACTAAAAGATCTCAAATTAACCCCGCTTGTTCTAGCTATTGCATTAACCTGTCTTATTATTTCAGTAGAATTCTTTTTCAGGGGCAAGGCCAAATTAACACCCGTCCTCGCTTTCTTAAAGCTTTCAAAACGATTTATAACGCCCTGAACATCCTCAACAGCTTTTTTCTGAGTCTTGTAGAGATTTCTTTTAGAAAAAAGTTTACGTTTATCTTTAAGAATCTTTTCAACTGAAGGCTTAATGAGAGTAACTGAAACCACAACAACCCCTATCAGAAATAAAGCCGAGAGTAATATACTCAATATTCTTTTTGTTGATGCTCTCATAATTAATATCTAATACTATTCAACCTTCTTAAGATATGAAGGGCTTAAAAATAATTTCAATTTAAAACCCACTTCTTTACTAGACCCCTTATCCAAGCTTAGTTCTCCCAAAACAACCCCATCAACACCTGGAGATTTCTCAAAAACAGCCACCTGGTCCACCACTGACTTCAAATCACTGCCGGTTCCTGAAATTTTTAAGGAAAGCTTATCTAATTCAGCGCTGACCTCACTCAAATAAACTGAGGGTAACGTATTTTCCTCTAAAACCTTAAAAACATTTCCAGCATACTTGCGAGAATTCAATATTGACTTCAAGTGAGTGAGCTGGGAATAAAAATCAAGAAATTCCTTTTTTTCTCCTTTACTAACACTTTTTGCCAGCTTCTCCATTCTAGAATCCATTTCTTGAATCTGGCCTTCTATATAAGGCTTATAACCAAATACTAAGCCCAAATAAAGAACAACAGAAAACATGAAGAGCACTAAAGTAAAAATCATCAACTTCCAAGGCGTCCCGGCTGATATATCTTCATTATCAAAACTATCTTTAAAATCTTGCCTTTCTTCCTTATTTGATTTTTGTTTTTCAGCCATTTTATAAAAATTTCCTTTCTTATATAGAGAAATACTTTTCAGCCAAACCAACGGCCACGGGCAATCTCTTCTCCAAGCCACTTGCTATAGGCGCTATTTCTTCTTTAAAATCAACTCTTCCTAAAGTGCCCGGCTGAACATAATCAAAACCCGTCCTTTCAGAAAAATAGCTTTCAACCCCAGAAAGCTTCGCTTCTCCTCCCAAAATAGTCACTTGCTCAATTTCTTTTCGGTATTTTCTTTTATAAATACTTTCAACCCTATTAGCCTCTTGTATTATAACATCAAGAAACGGGGTTATTAATGTAGACAACTTTGATCCAGCACTACTCCCCGAAAGACCCTTCTTTCTCTTTAAAACTTCGGACCTTTGCATACCCAACCCTAAACTCTTTGATATCGCTCTGGTTACATTTGAACCACCATAATCAGATTGAGAAGTAAATTTTAAAAATCCACCCTCTGAAACGCTCACCGAAGTTGATTCGGAACCAATATCCACTAACAGGGTTGGGGAACTAAATCTGGAAACAGCCCTGACCAAAGCAAGAGTCTCTAATTCTAAAGCAGCTATTGAAACACCTGAAATACTAGCCACCCTTTTAAGGCTTGATATCATCTTATTAGGGGTTCCTATTAGTAATATTTTCTGAAACTTTTTACCGTCACTTTTGTATTTAGATACCCTCAACCAGTCAATAGATACTTTTGATATCTCCATAGGTATATACTGACGGGCTTGGTACTGAACCGACTGTTTTGTCTCCTCCTCACTCAACATAGGCATATCAATCAATGTCACAAAAGAAGAAAAGCTAGGAATTGAAAAAACTGCCGTTTCAGTTTCTGGCTCTACCTCCTTTAATAAAATCTCAAGCAATCTAGCCGCCTCGGATTCCATTATCTCTAAAGAGCTTGTCTGCAAAGCCTGGCTACTTTGATCCAAATAATCTCTTGTATCCAAAATTCCATAATCTTCAAGCTCAAATCTGTTTTCTTTGCGAGAAAGCTCAACCAACTTAATGGAGGTTGTTCCTATATCAACACCCAAAACACTACCACCACTCAGATAATTTTTAATATCCTGAAAAAATTTGCTTATTCCAAGATTCATGCAATTATTGTATCAATAAAATTGCCTCACTCCCAAGAATTAAAAAATGTTTCAAAAAATTAAAAAAGAATTACTCAATTTATTATTCCCACCCGCTTGCATTTGCTGTAAAAAGCACCTCAAAAAACAAAAAGAATATCTTATATGCCCCCCTTGTTTAAAAAACATCAAAATAAAAAATAAGCCTCTATGCTTCAATTGCAGAAATAAAAAATCGTCCCTCAGGAATTGTCACCCGGAAACAAGAAAGTTATTCTCACCCACTTCTTATGACAATAAAAAACTTGAAAAAATAATAAAATCACTGAAATACAAGAAAATGCTCTCCGCCTTAAAACCAATAAAGCTCATACTAGAAAAATACTTTCAAAAAATAAATATAGAACCCTTTAAAAATAGCACCCTCATTCCAATACCCCTTCACCCCCACAAAAAGAGAAAGAGAGGATTCAACCAATCACTTCTTATTTCTAGAAAAGTAAAAGAAGTAATAAAAAATAAAAAAATTTCGATAAGAATAAAGAAAAAACTAAAAAAGAAAAAGAGAACAAAATCTCAAACGAATCTCAACTACAAAGAAAGATCGAAGAATATCAAAGATTGCTTTCAAGTAAAAAAGGGGGTAAAAATAAAAAGAAGAAAAAAGTTAATATTAGTAGACGATGTGTGCACCACAGGCTCAACCCTAAAAGAGTCAGCTCAAACACTAAAAAAGCAAGGTTTCGCTGGGGTAGATTTTATGACTTTTTCACAAAGAAACACTAATCCTTAAATTCAGTCTGCAATATTCTTGTGGTACTCGTTCTTCCTATCGAGAAACCCTTTGATGTAATTAAAAAACTACCGTCAGCCCTCAAAGTAGAGGTGGCTTCAAAACAAACACTACTATCAGAAAAAGAGCCAGTGGGTGAAGGACAACCCTCTTCAGGAACACTACTAGGCTCGAAGGCACTACAATCAGCAGATTTAAAATTACACCACGCCATAGCCTCTATACCTGTATCAGCTGCAAAAACAGACTTGGCGGAGCTAAGAGAGTTAGAAACACTTCTAATCTGATAGCGCAACAACAATCCTCCAACTACCGAAGCTCCTATCATAACACCCCCTAATACTATTACTGTCATCATCATTACTTGTCCTGAACTAAAAGACTTTACATCTTTCTTATTTTGTCTGTTATTTAAGATGAATTTAAACATTAATAACCTTTAAAAATTACACTGAGTATCGCTTGGTAAATCAGTAGGTAATATTCTACTTGCTATACTTGTTCCTAAATTAATAGAATAGTTCGAATCTCCTTTTTCAGAACCAGCTTTCATCGCCACCTTAATTCTCCAAGGGTCTTGAGAAGCATTAGGATTGCTTCCCTGACTACCCTCAAGAGCAAAACATAAACTATCAACAGAAACCGATGGAGAGTTCAAAATATTTACTCTTCCACTTTCTTTTCTTTTAATTTTATTATCCTCCAAAAAGTAACTGATTTTTTTAGTAGTTCCGCCCTTTTTTCTTTTAAACTTCAACTTAGATCCGTAACCGGAACCATCACAAGAGCCCAGCCCTCTTAATTTAAAACAGTAACTAGTTCTTACCTCACGGCTTATTCTTTCAAACACAAAGCTTGCATCACTGTTAACTGTCATAAGCCGGTTTGTTTTTCTCTGAGTACTTATAGCTTCAACAAAAACACCTGATATAACCGTAACAGCTGTAACAAAAACTGACATAGCCACCAACAACTCAACCACAGTAAAGCCGCTTTTATTCTCTTTGATAATATATTGAATAAAGCTGCCCATAAAATTAACTAATTAGGTCTCCAATTATAATAATGTGCTTCAAGAACAATCCTTTCAGTTCCTCCACCTTTTTTGTTCCACCTAACATGAGATTTAATTAACATTCTAGCGTCTCCCTGCCCATTCACATCCTCAAAATTAATGCTCACGAATCTTTTAAAAGGAGTCTTAGGCCAACTGGAATCATAACCATAAAAACCTTTCGGGTTTACACGGAGATTCCGAGCCTCCCCGAAACCACTGACATTTCGCCAGGGCCCATTGAAGCTTTCATTGCAAGTTTCAACGTTTATTTCGGTCTTATATGACAACTCATACTTTCCGGTTCCCAAACCTCGACCATTCCAGGCACAGTCGTCCATATAATTATCATCAATAAGGCTTTTTACTACTTCTATACCTTCCGCTGCTAAATAAACGGCTGTATGCTCTCTACCAATTGATTTATTTATACCAATAGAGTTGGTGAGAAGAGTGATAACACCCAAGAGAGCCACCATAGCCATGGATATACTTACCAAAGACTCTATCAAAATCTGACCATTTTCTGTTTTTTTAAAATTAGAAAATTTCATTTAAGAACAAGTTCCTCCTGTTGAAACTTGACCGGCCTTTGAAATAGAAATAGGAACCTCATTTCCGCTATCAAGCTCTTTGAGGCAAACAGTGACAGGAAAGGGAGAGGAGCCGGAAAGGCTGGTACTCACATCAATGTAAGGAGCTATAAACAAAATATTAAATGAGCTGGAACCCTTAAAATTTATTCTAGAAGGTAGTTGAAATTCTTTAATCTCTTCATTACCTCCATCAAAAGCCTCATTGTTACTTTGACCACAATCAGAAGGATCACTACTGCCGGCTAAGTCCCGAAATAAGATATACTTATTTGAGCCTCTTTCAAAATGAATACCGAAAGCACAAGGAACGCTCCCTGAATAATTAAAGTAACGCTCCACAGTCATCGACCTAGCTCGGTTGATAACTCCAACTAATTTTGCCCTCTCCTTAAAAAGGCGAAGCTGATCATCACTGCTCCGAGAATAACCAACAGCCAAAGTCGAAAGAAGAAAAACTATGCCCATAACCACAATCACCTCCACCAAAGTGAAGCCGGATTTTTCTTCAAGCTCAAAATTGAGAACTTTTTTAATTAAATGATTCAATGAATTCACCAAAATAAGATTTGTTACTCAAAAAAGTAGAACTATTCTTCTCTAAAAATAGGCCTCTTTCTACCTTCAACATCAGAACCGGAACCAGAAGTAGAAGGTATAATTTTTGTAGTAGTAGCAACTCTACCATTAGAGTCTTCTACGGTGGAAGTAACAGTTGTCGGCACTATATTAAATATTACTGTTGGGTTAGAACTACCCCCATTAGTTACTGTCTCAACATCACTGCTTTCAAAATCCCAATTCCAAGAATCAATATCAACGCTTGGGTTGACAGCTCTATTATCTGTTTCATCCCTAAACTTCACAGGGGTTCCAGTAGAAACTGGACCAGTACTCCAGTCTCCATCTCCGGGGTTAGTGCTGGTAGTCCAACTAAAGTCAGCCCAAGGTCCATAGTAATCGGGGGGGGTAATTACTCTCAAATTACCATCAGGATCTTTCACAGATACCCAATCTGACCAAACTTTTCCATCATGAACTCTTACTTCCACTATATAATCTTCACCCAAATCAAGGGTATTGGACACATTATAATTACCACTAGTTTCATTATAGCCCAGAGGATTATTTAATTTATGAAACTTCGCACCGGAAGAGCCGGGCTCAAAAGAGTAATCAACACTACCCGAGTCACCACCGGAATTATCAACAAATCTAACTTCGTATTTATCTTGAGCATCATTATTATCATCTTCAAATTCCCAATCTAACCTGTAATACATATCACTGCTCGTAGCCGTCCAAAGAACTCTAGATTCAGAGCCTTTAGAGAGAATAACATTATTTACTTCAGGCGGGCTATTCAAAATAGTAGTGGTGCAAAAACCTCCACATTCCCCCTTAAAACCGGACCAGCCTATAGCATTACCACCCCAGGTCGTACTGCTTATACCCGGAGCTGTCGTGCTGACATAAATACCATAATCATGGTCACTAACGGTGGTACTGCTCAACTTCATCCACCCTCCCCAACTGTCGCTGTCGGTTCGTTTGCCCGAAAGGAATCTGGCCCAGCCTCTTATTTGCCCACTTTCTTCGTTATACTTCGCAATACATTCTCTATCACCGTCAGCAGTATTCTTGTTCGGGCAATTATTCAAATCAGTCTTGTTAAAAGACAACCATCCATAATTATCGGACCACGCAGTACCAGAAAGCACACCGCTGTCATGAATCTGAACACTGTAACGAAGTTCCTCGCTTAAAGTAGACCCATCATCCGGACCATCATCAGAAGGCAAAGAGTTAAAATTCAACCAACCAACACCAAAATCATTGCCATTTTTCGAAATATTTCCCCATGCTACACCATCAAGCAAAAAAGATACACTAGTCGTAACGGTCCTCCCTACCGGTGAGGGCATCCAGACACTGCTTTCCCCGCTACTTTCTTCTATTCTCATTCTATACTGAACTGAAGTGGCTCGGTCAATTTTATCCTGCCATCTGTGCAAACCTGCCCCCCTGGTATCTCCAAAAACCTTTTGTTCGTCACCCCCAGGACCATCATCTTCATAATTAAAACCTCCATCACTGAGATCAGCATCTTTTTGAATAACCAGCTCTGAACCGGCTTCCGGTATACCCTCACGCCAGCTAGCGGTTATCCAGGCCTTGGTAGTAGTCACATTGCGAATTCTGAATGCAACGTCCTCAGGTGGCTTCACCCCAACAGTAGTACTTTTACTTTGAGAATAAATAGAGCTAACCCCATTATAGACAGCTCTTATTTGGTAATAATAAGTGTTACCCTCAATAATGTCTCCTCCACTGTCCACATAACTATCAGTACTACCGTCAACACTTATTGTTTCAGTATCACTCGAGGGAAAATTCCGATCAGTACTCCTTCGAATAACAAAATTATCAGCCAGGGTATCATTATTCCAGCTTATATAAACATCACCCCCAGAAGAATAAACACTGAAGACAGGATTAGGATGCGCACCAGCATCATCATATGGCACAGCCGGAACAAACACAGGTCCATTCGCATAAGAGGAGGTTGATGTATGGTCAGGGTTGTTCCAATAACAACCTTCTCCACCGAAAGATCTAGACCTTATTCTAAATTTATGAGAGTCATGCTCATCCAGCTCAGAAGAATAGTCAGGAAAATATTGAGTGTTTAAATTTAATGTAGAATTCAAAAATTGCAAAGAACCGAAGTTTCCATCGTCTTTACCTGAACTATTCTCAGCACTGTAAAAAATCTTGAAATCCGCAAAATCCTCTACAGGGTTCGTGGGTGCATCCCAATCCAATTTAGGAGCGCCGCCACTATCATTTCCCAAACCCTGAATAGACGCAACTAAATTTTCTGGATCGGCCGGGTCATCTAAAGATTCTGTAGTAATCGTTTTTTCACTGGTCCAACCGGACCTTCCGTTTCCTACAGTGCGCAATTTATAAGTAAATTCAGTACCGGGAATTATAGAAGGGTCTTCCCCGCTCGGACCCGACCAAAGATTTTTCCCGTAACCATACTCTCCGACCTCATCATTGGTATCCTTAAAATACAAAACATTGCCTTCTGAAATTTCTGGAAGATCACCTTCAAGCACAAAATTCCCACTACCTCTCTTTCGAGCCCCTTCAAAAGTAACTTCACCCGAGTCACCACTATAACTCCATTCCACTCTTATAGCACAAGAAGATGTAGCCTTAACTTCAAAGTTAGTCGGTTTCGATGGAGCAGCTTTAGTTTTTGAAGCAAAAAGAAAAGAAAAAAGAAGCCCTAGAAAAACGGTTGCCAAAAAAACAAAAATAGGCAGTTTACTCTTTTTTAAAAAAAAAGGAAACATTTAATAAAAAATTATATACTAATAAGTTCCTAACCTAAAAATTTTTGGGTTTTTGTGATTATTTATTAAAAAACTAAATTTCAAAAATTGAGTTTTAAAATTATCAATTTTTTTAAAACAAAGAAATAAAAACATTACTGAAGTAAGTCACAACAAACCGCATCAACATCAGTTTCGACCTCTTCAGCACCTCCATAGTCTGACGTCCAACAGGTACCAGAAACTTCATTTGGTTTACCATTACTTAAATTGTATTGAGGACCGCGAAATGCGGCGTTAGGATTTTGTCCACATTGATTTAATTCATAAGATACAACCACCTCATTACTTTCACATGAAGCAGAGTTTTCTCCAGTATTTGAAGAGGTGTCTTCTATCCTACAACTCTTATAATCAACAGCTCCTGATACAAAGTTTTTATTTACGGCATCTTTACCATTAGTAGGAGAAGATACATTAATAATCTTATTATTATTCATATTCAAATCACTATTACCAGTACCCATCTTAATATCATTACTATTCACCATCTTAACATCACCATGAAATCGAGTCTTGTCATAAACTTCTACCTCGCCACCACTGCCGGACTCCAACTTCATTTTAGTGTGAGCATCATAAGTATTATCAGAACAATCATTATCGGTATTAAATTCAATGAAACCATTTTCGCCCATCTCGATTTCCCCCACACCTGAATCAGAGCCAGTGCATCCATTACTACCGTCAGCACCTTGGAGAAGTTGGAAGTTCCCGTTGCCATCGTGAACTGTAAATCTTGCTTGACCACCATCAAAAAGTATCGCAGTTGGAGAACCTCTATCAACCTCTAGAGTTTGAAAATGACTAACCCCACTGGGATTTACATCCAAATTATTATTATCTCTATCAATCATTCGCTTTGCATAAATCTGATCAATGTCCTTTAGGTCACCAGAACCGGTTATTCGCATGCTAGTCTCTCTAGCCCCATCCCCACCTCTGTTTGTAAAGGCAATACCACCATCGGGATCGTCTTGATTAGCATCGGTTTTTTCAATGACCAAATAATCTCCGTTATTACTTATAAAATCACCATCGTAATACATCCGGGCTTTATCACCTCTATTTTTACTGTTACCATAAGGTTTAGTTTTTTCACCTCTAAACCCTATTCCATACTCACCGTTCACCTCAAGACCCCCTCCACTTAACTCAACCTTTGCAGAAGGAGCGCCTGTACCTATTCCAATCCTGTCATTGTCTTCTTCTATAAATAATGCTTTCTGGTCTCCACCCGGGCTAATCCTTATATCCCCTCCTTGAGGATCCGAGGAACTTGTTCTTAGATAAAGATCTCCACCACCATTGCCACCTCTAGCAGTAGCCATTTTGAAGTGGTTAGCAGAATCCCCCACCTTCAGATCACCTCCATTAGAGAAATTCCAATCACCCCCAAATATATGAAGGTTGGCTTTGGGGTTCATTATTCCAATGCCAACATCTCCCTTATTAACCGAAAGGTCAGAGGTTCCTTGAGTATATAATGATATTTGATCCTCGCTTACTGACTGCCCACTACTGGTTTTAGACGAGCCTATAGCAATACCGGTAGAATTATTACCTCTTTCATTACTTGCCTCTATAGTTTGAGAATAAAGCCAAGGGGTTTCAATATAGCCCTTGCCACTTTGAGATGAATTTCCTTGAGCTACACTCTGCCCTCCCCAACCCGTACTAGGTGAGCCAACACGCATGTTACTTGCAACCTCAAGACCGGCTTTCGGCAAAGAACTTCCTATTCCTATACCCACTCTCACAGAAGGATTTCCGCCTTCCACCTCGTGAAACTTCACTAAAGTATTACCGTTCAACTGTAAACCGGTAACAGTAGTGTCAACTTTCGGAGGGTTAGAATTATTAGTATTTATAGGATCCTTATGTTCGTAAGTAGGGGTGTAAGTACTGTCATTTTGTTTTCCTGCTATGAAGTAAAAATCATTAGTAGTAGCTGACGGATCATCACGCAAGTTTTCATCAGCTCCGTATATTTTAATTTCATTAACATAATCAGGAATATTATCTTGAGAAGGTAAACTTATAGTAACTGTTCCATTAGTAACACCACACAAGACTTGGGGAGGTAGCTCAATTGAAGTTTCTCCTCCATACTCAGTATAATACGTAGCCACATAAGTATAATCACCATCAAGACTTCCGTCACTATCACCGTCATTTGCAGAGCATGTATCTATGGCACTCGGAGCACCAGCCTCCGCACTTTTAAAGTTTAAATTACTCGCCTCCAAAATCGTGTTACCCCCTCTCACGTGCAACTTGCTCTGAGGATTAGTTGTACCAATACCAACTTTGCCCCCTCTTTCGATAACCAATCTTTTATTTTTCTGATCAGTGTTTTCTGCCACTACATAATCACCGGAATTACTATCTACATAAGTGTCCCACCGGACTTCATTAGCACCCTTACCCTTGAAAATAACCATGCCGGGATGACCTCCTGGGGAGCCCAACTCAATATCAGAACCCCTCGGAGCACTTCCAGGGTTGCTGGCTTCTACGATACCATCAACATCTAAGGCATGATTTGTAGTACTAGTCCCAATACCAACTTTGCCACCTCTCTTGTACCTAAAGCCATTCACAGGAACTTTGTCAGTAGACCCAAAATCAGGCTTTGGACCCCGAGTCGTAATTTCACTAGAAGAGCGCACTAAAAACTTCAAACTATTGCTTTGGTTATTCTTTGCCTTGTACTCAGCATAAAGATAAATACTGCCCCTGCCACCGCCTCCAGAAAAATCATCACCATTTAGAGAATAAAAATGCACATTGGAACCGCAAATATTGTTAAAGCTTTTGTAAGTAATTTCTGGAATTCCGTTCCATTTGCCTTGCATCCTCACAAACCCTGCATCTGCAGCACAATTACCATCAGCCTGAATTTGAACCTGAATATTAGAGTAAGCATCAAATTTTCCTAAATAAGCATGAAAATTACCGTCAGCACTAAAAGTGTACCTTTTCATATGAAAATCTGTAACCCCGCCTCCTCCGCTGATTAAACTACTGAGAGTATGTTGGGGACTCGTAGAAGTGGCAAAAACCATCTGGCCCTGGGAATTCATTTTTATGGTCGAGGTAGCACCGCCGGAACCGGGCAATTTCAGAGTTATCAGCTTGTTTCCGGCCTCGCCCTCAAAAGTAGAGGTTCCTCTAACGTGGAATTTGCTGTCAGGACTGCTTTGACCTTTATCATCACCTACATAAACCTTGGTTGAGCTGACTTTATTGAGATTACTTTTTCCGCTTGGATTGGAATAATAAATGGAATTATCACTATCAAACAAAATCGGCGCCTCAAAATAATTACCCACTGACAACCTGCGAGAGAATGACCCTATTTCAGCACTGATCTCAGATAGACCGGTTAGATTAGTAACTGAGCCAGACTCAACCGGTTGCCTGTCACTACCACTGGAATCACCCCCATTATCAGTCCAGCTAGTAGCTGGAGCATCTTTGCTTTTAATGTGGGTATAATCACTTTGGCTGTCTTCCTTTCTATATATTTCATAGCTTTGTATACTTCCAATAGCAGGCTCCCAATAGAGAGTGGCTGAATTAGAATTGCTTCCTATAGTCACACTCCTAGACTCAGAAGCAGTTCTCTCAGTTCCATCATTTAAGGTAACTCCCACCCTATAATCGTAAGTTCCGTTAGAAAGGCTACCACCATCTAAAACGGCGTCTATCGGGCAAGTTCCGCCTGGGCAATTATTATCCTGCCAAGTAACTCCTGGATTCTCATTTTCTTGACTGAACGTTGCATCACCAATAGAAGAATCTTCCCCTAATGACAAACTAACATCAAGGCGTGCTTGGGGATCTTCAGTCCCAATACCAACTCTACCCTCAAAGGTTGAAGTGCCCTTGAAAGTTGAGCTACCGTTTACCTCGAAGGTAACACTAGGGTTCGTTGTCGAAACTCCTACCTGATCACCTTCGTTGTACAATGTGGT
>JBDGRM010000010.1:0-4683 GCA_042218035.1 Candidatus Magasanikiibacteriota bacterium | reverse complement strand
TTATTATCGGAATCAAGAATATTTGTGGATGAATCAACATTTACAGTAATTTCAACTTTTCCATCCGCAGGCACTTTTGTCATATGAGACCCTTCAGATGAAACAATCAAATAGTCTGAACCCACCTCTTTAATTTCTCCGGAAGTGTTAAATACTGCCGGTGGAAGATTGTTGGTTTGCTGACCACTTTCCTCAGTTGCTTGCTCTTCTGTACCCTGATCAACAGTAGTGTCTTCTGTCCCGGTAGCATTGCCTTCTTCTTCAGTAGGACTGGGTGAATTATTATTTACAGCAGAGTTGTTATTATCTGCGTTCTGGTCGGTTTGCTCTGCCGGAGCCTCATTAGGTTGAGTTGTATCACTCGCTTGCTTTTGCTTAGCCGAAGACCACCAGATCAAACCTCCAAGAACAACCAAAGCGATAACGATTAAAGTTATTGTCTTGTTTTTCATCTAAAAATTTAATTTAAGTTAATTAAATTGATCTCAATAAACGACCTTTTGAAAATTAAAATTTATCTTTTTTAAATTATATCATAATCTAATTATTTTTTTCGATTCTTTAATTAATTTTACACATCATTACAATCCACCATTACATTAATTATTTATTTTTCATTACTTTCTTCATCTCTTTAACCTCTTCCTCTAAGTCATTAATCTGATTTTGCTGCTTTTGTATAACCTTAGTTAAAAGTGCAGTCATCTGTCTATACTTCACTCCCTGAGGAGAACCATCTTTTTCATTATAATCAACCAGCAAGGGTGCAACCTTGCTAACTTCTTCTGCAATAAACCCTAAATCTTTTCGATCAGTTTTTCTCATTGATTCTTTCCATTTAAATTCTCTTGGTTTCAACTTTTTTAAAACTTTCATACCTAAACTCAAATCAGAAATATCCTCCTTATACTCTCTAGAAGAAGAACAATCACCTATATAAGAGCTTCCAGTTCCATCCCAGCAAACTGTATCACTATTAGTATAGCTACCAAGATTAGTTGCTATAAAAGTGACACCTTTAACATTTTGACCACAAACAAAGTTACCATTCCCTCCATCAACTCTACACTGATAGGGTCCTCCGCTGGAACCATCATGGTCACTCTGTATCTTCATATTACCCGTATGAGCAATCTGGTTTTCTTGTATAGCGTCCCCATCCTGATCACCAAGAATGAGATCACTATTAATCACAACATCACCCCTAATCTCACTGCTCCCACCCCCATTAACCTCAAGATCATTACTAGTTTGTAAATCACCATTATGCTCGACCCTCAATCTCTCAGAACCTCCTGAGGATTCAACAACAAAAAGAGGCTCTCCTGAATTAGGGTTAGAGCCTGCCTCAAGGTGAACTCCTTCAGTATTAGCATCGGGAGTGTTACCTCCTCCTAACTGATAAAGACCGTCATCATTTCTGAATTGAATATAATCTTGTCCTGTAAAATTAATTATGCCACTATTAACTTGCAAAGAAACACTATCAGTTCCATCTACATTTGCCCTAATCTTTTCACTTACTTTTAATTCATTGGCCAAAGTAGAATTAATACCTTTCGCAATTTTTACACCCATTCCACCCAACAAAAAACCTAAAACAAAAACCAAAAAAGCGAAACCCGTTAAGAAAAATTTATTATCTGAAAATTTACCTAAGAACGTATTCATCAAAAATAAAAATTAACAAAACTTGGAAAGCCGACCTAGCTTCCATTAATTATAACAAATAACAAAATTAAATTCATACCATCCTAATACTACTCTTCACTCCTAAAAGGTAAAACCTTTATTTTTGATCCATCAGCCAAATATAAATTACCCTCATAAACCTCTATTCCGGTCCAGTCTGAAGCCTCTAGTGACTTCTGCCATAAGATGTTGCCGGCAGAATCAATCTTGACGGGAAGACTCAGCTTCCAACCGGTATAGTAAAGGTTACCGTTCGGGCCTAAGGCTGTATCAGAAAGCTGGCCTGACCCATTTCCATCATCTATCAAGATTTTGTCTTGCTTGTCACCTTGAAGGTCAGTTTTGATAAGCACCCGATCATAATCACTCGATCCATCACTCCGCCCTTCAGTTCCAAGCAAGTAAACAGTGTTTTCGGGTTGGTTAATCTCTAAGAGACCTCTGAAAGCGTCAG
Organism: Candidatus Magasanikiibacteriota bacterium; assembly: GCA_042218035.1. Lineage (GTDB taxonomy): Bacteria > Patescibacteriota > Minisyncoccia > UBA6257 > GWB1-50-10 > JBDGRM01. Next base: position 2,537 of record JBDGRM010000010.1, on the reverse strand, counting down.
AAGAACTCGCTTTTGGATTATAATAATTAGTCCAATCATTTTCTAAATTGTTATTCAGTCTGCTCAAATACCAACTTGATTCTCCAAAACTTTTAGAAGTATTTCCGCTCACATATAATTTTTGATCTTTGCTTGCTTTTATATCCTCAACAGCCGGTAAATACCTCTCCTTTAAAACATCTCCGCTCGAATTAATCTTAACCAGTCCACCATTGCCGGATATCTCTCCGACATATATATTACCGTCAGCAACTTCAAGGGCTTTAGAAGTACCTCCACTGAAAACCTCCTTCTTCCAAAGAAGCTCTCCATCTTCGGAAAACTTTTCAACGTAGGTATAATCAACATTTTCCCCTTCTACAGCTTTGACGGTATAAACATTGGATTCGTTCTCGGCAAGGTGAATAGCAGTGCCACGACTCCATATCCCGCTAGATTCTAAACTTTTAACCCACTGAAGATCTCCTTCAGAATCAAATTTGCCCAAGCAGAACTTCTTATCCTGAAGAATGCCGATATCTCCGATGAAGTAAACTTCCCCATTTTCGGAGATGTCTATGTCAGACATGTTGCAAGGCGCTTCCCAAGAAGAAAAATTATTTAAATTAAAACCTTTCTTTTTTTCTTTTTTCGTAACTCCATTATCTTTAAAGCCATTGTCACTATCAAAATAAACACCCAAAGAAAAAATTAAGAATGTCAAAATAAAAGCAACAAGTATAAGTTTATATTCATTTTTAGATTTTTCTCCAAAGAACACTCTTAACATTTTACCAAATAAAAATCCCCCCGACGAAAAACCCGTCGGGGGTAAATTTTCTGGGAAAAAAGCTAAAATGAATTTCCTGAAAGAGTAAATCGTTTAATTTTTTCTGAGAAATCAGACACGAAAACTTTACCCTCATAAACCTCTATTCCGGTCCAGTCTGAAGCCTCTAGTGACTTCTGCCATAAGATGTTGCCGGCAGAATCAATCTTGACGGGAAGACTCAGCTTCCAACCGGTATAGTAAAGGTTACCGTTCGGGCCTAAGGCTGTATCAGAAAGCTGGCCTGACCCATTTCCATCATCTATCAAGATTTTGTCTTGCTTGTCACCTTGAAGGTCAGTTTTGATAAGCACCCGATCATAATCACTCGATCCATCACTCCGCCCTTCAGTTCCAAGCAAGTAAACAGTGTTTTCGGGTTGGTTAATCTCTAAGAGACCTCTGAAAGCGTCAGAAGAACTCGCTTTTGGATTATAATAATTAGTCCAATCATTTTCTAAATTGTTATTCAGTCTGCTCAAATACCAACTTGATTCTCCAAAACTTTTAGAAGTATTTCCGCTCACATATAATTTTTGATCTTTGCTTGCTTTTATATCCTCAACAGCCGGTAAATACCTCTCCTTTAAAACATCTCCGCTCGAATTAATCTTAACCAGTCCACCATTGCCGGATATCTCTCCGACATATATATTACCGTCAGCAACTTCAAGGGCTTTAGAAGTACCTCCACTGAAAACCTCCTTCTTCCAAAGAAGCTCTCCATCTTCGGAAAACTTTTCAACGTAGGTATAATCAACATTTTCCCCTTCTACAGCTTTGACGGTATAAACATTGGATTCGTTCTCGGCAAGGTGAATAGCAGTGCCACGACTCCATATCCCGCTAGATTCTAAACTTTTAACCCACTGAAGATCTCCTTCAGAATCAAATTTGCCCAAGCAGAACTTCTTATCCTGAAGAATGCCGATATCTCCGATGAAGTAAACTTCCCCATCTTCGGAAATGTCTATATCAGACATGTTGCAATCGGCTCTCCAAGAATTAGGATTTTGCTCAGTTCTAAATCCCCAACTGTAATCACTACCCAGCTGGTTACCGGCAGTGTCTTGCACAGTTGAACTAATGGTAACGGTGTAATCAGTACTGTAATCCAAATCACTGTTTGGAGTTACAGTAATCTGATCACCATCTACCGAAACTGAAGTTGAAACTGAATTACCTGAAGCGGTTTCCATTGAGGCCCCATTTGAGCCTTGAGGAATCACCACAGGTTCGTTAAAATAAGTTTTGGGTTCAATTGAAGTCTGCACTCCCGTTGCTCCATCCTCCGGTGATACAGAGCTCACCGACGGGGAGGAGTTATCGGGGGCAGATTCAGTTTCAAACTCCCAACTGTAATCACTACCTAAGGAATTACCGGCAGTGTCTTGCACAGTTGAACTAACATTTACAGTATAATTATTACTATAATTCAAATTACTGTTTGGAGTTACAGTGATTTTGTCAGAATTAACGGAAACCGAAGAACTCACCTCAGTTCCGGAGCTGTTTTCTATAAAAGCTCCTTCCGAGCCTTGAGGGATTTTCACAGGCTCTGTAAAGAAAGCTTCAGGCTCCACGGAAATATTAACTCCAGAAGAACCATCACTTGGCTCAGTAGAGTCTACAGATGGTGACTGGTTATCAGGTTCTTCTACAGTTTTAGTTCTGAAAGCCCAACTATAAGAACTTTGGGTTTTATTACCGGCAGTGTCGGGAATGCCCG
>JBDGRM010000001.1:0-8485 GCA_042218035.1 Candidatus Magasanikiibacteriota bacterium | reverse complement strand
TCATTAACTCTTCTAAATTGGAAGTTTTCTTTTCAATATTTTGAGGAGTATAGCGAGAAGCAAATTCTTCATAGGGAGAACCCGATTCCCCTATCCACCGTTTCCCCTGCCTTCCCAAAGGAGGATGAAGATCATTACGAGTATGAGCAGGCACGCCCATATCTTCTAACAAATGCAACACATGACCCAAAGCCAGAAAAGCCTTTCTTCTTTTATTATTTTTGAGAGACTCTAAGGCTTTTCCGTAAGTTTGATCTCCTCCGTAACGCCCATAACTACTTTGGGCTTGCCGGTTAGTTACCCACTCAGTGGCAGCCAAAGGGTCCCTTGGGGTGATAAATACATCGGAGAAATTCTGGACATTCTTCTTTGAAAGGCTTCCAAGATTATTACCGTTAAAAGAAATTTCTCTGACAGGATCATAAAAATGATTCCACCACCTGGGCCATCGGTCTTCTTGTTTGGAACCCTTCATTATCCACCTCTTTTCTCTTTTGCTGATAGAATCCTTTGGATGTAGTTTATTGTAAAAATCAACTATTTGAGAGCTAAGAGCGGGATGTGTTTGGTCATCTTCATACCCAAAACTCACCAGCGGAAACATTAAAATGAAAGTAAAAAGAAAAAATTTAAAAAACTTTAATTTCATATTAAATATCTGAAATTTTCCAAATACCGTTTGGGTACTTTACAAAACTTAAAAAAACATAAGCTTCATCAACCGGAGATGGTATACGTACAGTAAAACTATTTCTTTTTAGAGCACCACCAAAAGAAATTGAAGCGTTTTTTATTCTTTTTAAATAAATTTCTAAAGAATTACTCTTTACTTTTCTTAGTTCATTTAATTCTTTTTTCTTTTTGCCTATCACCATATATCTACTGGCCTTTTTGAAGTTCTTGTTTTCTACTGCCTCTATATACATCCCTAAAGTCTTTTTGGGTGTCCTGCCGCCCATTTTGTCATTCATAGCCTTTTCGTAGCGGGCATCAATTACCTTTTGCCATGCTCTTTTTGATTTTTTTACTCTTTTTTCAAATTTCTCCCTTTCCAGCCATTGAGTATAAACAGCCCGACCCCAAACCAACACCAAAAGAACAAACACAAAAAACATGGACCATCCAATATATCTCACCACATTATCTTTTTGGTCGCCTTTTCTAAATCCTAAAAACATAAATAAAGTTAATAGAGCTAAAACCTCAAAAACCTTTATTTAAGAGGGTTAAAAAGAAAATAGGCCAAAAATTATTGCACTTAATCTTAACTTATCTCAACACCAAAACCCCGTCAAAATAAACAAATTAGCGACGTCTGACGTCGCTAATCCCTTTAAACCAGCCAACCTGAGCAAAAATTATCGACGTCCGACGTCGATAATCCACAAAATAAAAAAGAGCCGGAACCGGCTCTTTTTTAAAAATATTCAATTATATATTACCCTTACTCTAAGGTAAGATGACGAAAAGAGTCTATTTCCATGCTTTCAAGCCAACCATATAAGCTATCCTTATACCCTTCTTCATCACCGAAAAAAGCTGAAAACATGTCTCTTTGAGTGACTGAAGGAAAATTATTTTCCCCCAAGTAATCTAAATGAGAACTCCACCTATAATTTTCTAAAAAGTCTATTGAGCCTTCTAGGTCAGATATTTTCTTGTCTCGCCATTCGGGTGAAAAAATATCCAAAGGGTTTGCATGAATATAGTAAGGAAGATGAACAAAATGAGGCTCTTCTTCTACCTTTACTTTGCTATAATTACTTTCAAATAAAGAGCCATTCCTGTCGTATCTACTGTTGAAATACTTTGAATAACCACCGTTGAGTTTTTTCATAAATTTAGAAACTCCATCCTTTGTTCTAGAAGACACAAGAAGATGATAGTGATTATCCATTAAACAAAAAACATGAATGTTTACCAAGCACTTTCTAGGTTTGTCTTTTTCTCTTAAATCAAATCTCCCAGTTTCTCTTTTCTTTTTAAAGGCATAAGAAAAATTATTCGCTGGGTTTTCATCATTAAACTCAAATAGATCATGAATAAATCGAAACCTGTCTTGGTCATCCAGATATATATCCCTGCCATCCACTCCCCTATTCAAAACATGCAAAAAATTCATAATTAATTAAACAAAACCTCGTAACGCACTCTTATTGTCCCAAAAAAGGGTGAATGAAATTTTGATCCTTTTGGTCTTACTTCTGCTTTCCACCTTAATACTTGAGAAGAACTCTCTTTCAAGTTCACCCATTTATTTATAGAGGTTTTATGCCAATTATTATCACGGCTACCTATATAAAATTGAACCTGACCTCCTTTAATAGATCCTTCAAGTTGTCTTAAAACAGCTCTTCGAACCGTAGCAGGATAATTGCTGATATCAGAAGAAACCAGCTGAACTTTTTTTGATTTGTCAAAACCTTTATCTTGAAACTCCCAAAATTGAGTGCTACCCCGCTGAGTCACAATTTTACCCTTAAGAGAATTAGAGCTACTATCCCAATAAAACGAAGCATCTTCAGTAGAGTTCGAAAAAAGTAACCTGCTCAAATCGAGTCCACCCACTATGTGACCAGTGCCGTTTTCAAAAAGTTTTACTAATTTTGGTACGTTCTCACTTAAAGAATATACATACCAAGTTTCTTCTCCATTAAGGTTGGCTCGAATAGCCTGCGGATGAAAACCTTTCTCGTTCATCACTCGTATGCCAAACAGATTAGAGATATTATATGCGTCATCATTTGGCTTCACATGAAAAGCCTGACCTTCATACCCTCCATAAATAACAACAAAGCTGTCTGAAACGCCTCCAAAACCTATTTTCCCTTGATATTTTGACACAAAAACATTACCGTTCTTTTTGTTTTCAAAAATATCAGAATGAGCCTTTAGAATATTTTGGAAGCCTCCGCCAGAATAATAAAAAACTTTGCCTCTATATTTGCCGGAACTTTGAGTAACTACCCCAACCAACCACTTTTTACCCAAAGAGCCAATTGAAATATTAACCAAATTATTTCTGTTTATACTTGAAGGGAGATCCAATGCATACTTCTTTTTCTTGTAATCATCTTCAGATTTAGGAGCAAAACAAATTCAAACCCTCTTTTAGAAGACAAAATTCACCGGCGCACTTTTTATAAGAACCGCTCTTTTCAACTTCAAAGAATTTACCTGTACTTACAGAAGACTTTTCAATTCTGTTCCAGCTGAACTCTGGAGAAAAACTAAAAGAGGTAACCACCTTGTCATGGTACATAGTAGTTTCTTCCTGATTTATCCAGCCCACACCTGAAAAAAGGTCAGTAAAACTAGTAGAAACCACATTACCCTTAGTAGTTGTTTTACGACCTAAAATATCCTCCCTGCTTTCACTAATTCTTTGCATAACACTCTTCCTGACAGTATCTTCTATTGCTTCTCGAACTCTTCCAGAAACGAACGCCAAAAGACCAAATACCAGCAAACCCAAAAGAATACCTAAAAAAACAACGTTCACTGTAGACAAAATTTTGTCCCAACTACCATACTCTCTTCTTATCTCCCCAAACTCTTCTAAAACAATATCCCAAGCCCCCTTCAGTTCTCTTTTAATATTTTTAAATTTTTCCTTAAGCTCATCCATAAAACTTTACTCTATTTATTATAGCAATTAACAAAAATGAAATAATCGCAAAAAAGAAAAGTTTTACACATTGCACCTACAATTCAGTATTACTAAAATTAAGTCAAATAATTATGACAAAAGTCAACAGCATAAAAGTATCATCTGAAAAATACCCAAAGCGACTCGCCGAAACAGAAAATCCACCAGAAAAACTTTACTACAAAGGAAACTACCGAAATGAATTATTCAAAGACTGCCTTGCGGTAGTGGGAACCAGACAAATGACAAAATATGGCAGAAAAGCCACTAAAAAGCTCGTAACAGAAATAGCCGCCAACGGAATAACCATCGTTTCCGGTTTTATGTATGGCCTTGATGCAAAAGCACACCAGTCAGCTCTAAAAGTAAACGGAAACACAATAGCGGTAATGCCTTGCGGAATTAAAAGAATAAATCCTTCCCACCAAAAAGACCTTTACAAAGAAATATTACAAAAAGAGGGTTTAATAATGTCCGAGCTTCCTGAAAATACAAAAGCTAAAAAATGGACTTTCGTCAAAAGAAATCGAATAGTTGCAGGACTGAGCCAAGCCACACTGGTAATAGAAGGAGGCCCTGACAGTGGAACTTTAATCACCGCCGAAAAAGCAAAAGAATATAACAGAAAGCTTTTTGCTGTCCCTTGCCCGATAACCAGTGAGGTTTCCAAGGCTCCGAATAGTTTAATAAAAAATAAGGCCCAGGCAGTCACTAAACCCGAAGACATTCTCAAATTCTTCAACGTCAAAAATAAAGAAAATCAAAAAGAAGCTAGCAAAACCTCAAAAGACAAACCAAATAACCAAACAGAAAAAGAGATAATAAAATTACTAAAAAGAGAATCCCTCACTATGGATGAAATATCAGAAAAAACCCCACAAGAAATCGACTCAAAAAAATTAAATACCACTCTTTCAAAAATGGAGCTTTCCGGCAAAATAGAAGAAGAGTCAGGTAAATATTATGTTAATAAAACTTAATTCAGCAACACATTCAGGGCTCGAATCAACGGGGGTCGAGGTTGAAATTAACGTAGCCTCAAGAGGCATGCCGGGCTTTGACATAGTCGGCCTTCCCAACAAAGCAGTTGAAGAAAGCAAAGAAAGGGTTAGAACGGCCATAAATAATTCCCAAACAAAATTTCCGCCCCGAAAAATAACCGTAAACCTTGCCCCGGGTGATATTCCAAAAGAAGGCTCTTTTTACGATCTACCAATAGCTGTGGGTATTCTAGCTGCCGTTCATGACTTAGAAATTCCAGACAACAGCCTTTTCTTTGGTGAGCTTTCTCTCGATGGCTCTCTACGCCACACAAAAGGAGCTCTTCTCATGGCATTGTTCGCAAAAGAAAAAGGTTACAAAAAATTATTCGTCCCCAGCGAATCCGCCAACGAAGCGGCAGTATTAGAAGACATAAAAGTATACAAAGTAACTTCTCTCAAGGATGTCCTTGCCCATTTAGCTAAAAAGCAAGAGCTTGAAACAGCAGACTACAAACAAAAAGAAAGACAAGATCACTCAGCTGAATTTGACATGTCAGAAGTAGTGGGCCAAAAACAAGCAAAAAGAGCCGCTCAAATAAGCGCTGCAGGTTCTCATAATTTTCTAATGGTCGGTCCACCCGGAGCAGGAAAAACAATGCTTGCTCGCTCAATTCCCGGAATAATGCCACCTCTAACAGAAGAAGAGTCGCTAGCGGTAACAAAACTTTATTCAGTTGCAGGAAAAATTCCACCAAACGGGTCACTTATAAAAAACAGACCTTTCCGATCACCTCACCACACAATCTCAAGAGTTGGAATTATAGGAGGGGGCACAAAACCAAAACCTGGCGAAATAAGCCTTGCCCATCATGGTGTTTTGTTTTTAGACGAGTTCAATGAATTTCCAAGATCAGTTCTAGAAGCTCTGCGACAACCCATAGAAGACGGAGAGGTAACCATCTCCCGCTCTCGAGAACAAGCAAATTACCCTGCTGATTTTCAATTAGTAGCCTCTGCCAATCCTTGCCCTTGTGGGTATCTTAGCCATTCTGAAAAGTCCTGTAATTGCACAACCCGAGAAGTCGAAAGATACCGAAAAAGAGTTTCAGGCCCCATACTCGATCGCATAGATCTCCATGTAGAAACACCTGAGGTTGATTTAGAAAAATTAACTAAAGACAAAAATGACGATCTAAAAACATCTCAAGAGATCCGAAAAAAAGTTAAAAAGGCCCGAAAAAGACAACAACAAAGATTCAAAAATGAAAAAATCCATCTCAATGCAAATATGAAAAACAAACATATCGAAGAATACTGTTCTTTGTCCGCCAGTTCAGAGGCAATTCTGACAAGGGGGTCTTCAAAATTCAATCTCTCTGCCCGAAGTTACTACAAACTAATAAAAATCTCTCGTACTATCGCCGATCTTGAAAGTTCTCAAGAAATAAAAGAATCTCACGTAGCAGAGGCTCTGCAATTTCGTCCAAAATCTTACAACCCCAACCAGTAACAATGGCAAAACATAACAAAATAGGCAAAATTGGAGAAGAAATAGCTGCTGAATTTTTAAAAAACAAAAACTATTCTCTAATAAAAAAAGACTACAAAACCTACACGGGACAAATAGACATAATCACAAAACCACCCTACCAAAATAAAATTCTTTTCTGGCGCCGAAAAGAAAGACCCTTAGTATTTGTAGAAGTGAAAACAAGAACCAGGGAAAAATTTGGCTCCCCGGAAGAAAATATTAATTACAAAAAGAAACAAAAACTAATAAAAAACGGTCAAAGCTACACTACTTTTAATAATCATGACGGGCCGTGGAGAATTGATGCAATTTGTATAGTGCTAAAAAACAACAATACACCCAAAAGAATAAACCACTACAAAAACATCACGGGGTTTTAAAAAAGAACCAAATTATCGACGTCAGACGTCGATAATACTAAGGAGTACCCCTCTCAACTCCTTCAATTTGGTTAAAATCATCATCAAAAGTATATATTTCCGAAAAACCCTTTTCCTGGCTCAATGCACTCAAATAACAATCAATAAATTCAACATCATTCATAGCAAAAATGTCGATAGCCTTCTCTAGAATATCTCTATTAAAATCTAGCTTCTCAAAAGCAAGAATAGCTTTTAACTTTTCTAAAATCTCCTTTTTTTCTAGCTCATAATAAGAGCCCAACACCCACACTATTTCAGCCATCACCATATCCGGAATCCTCAATTCACCCGGTTCAGCCTCTAAAAATAAATTTTCAGCTCTTTCAGCCTTATCTAAATCATCTTCAGCTAAATATCTTATTATCACGTTCGCATCAACTATTTTCTTTTTCATACTTTTCTGATAAATTCTTTTTTATTGCCTTGCGAGCTTTCTCTTTCGAATATTCTTTTTGTGTACTAATTGAACCTTTTAAATCTAAAAAGTCAGGTACCGGTTCAATTTCAAGCTTAGACCCCTTTCTAATAAAAAAGACCTTTTGTCCAGAATTCAGACCCAACTCTTCTCTCATATCTACAGGTATCGTAACCTGACCCTTTTTTGTAACTTTAGAAACTTTTGGCATAAATTTTTACTTAAGGTTAAGCTGTATTACATATCATAAAGAAGTAATACCCAAAGTCAAATGATTACTTTCAACAAAGACTCTTATAAAATTATCGACGTCGGACGTCGATAATTTTTGCTTAGATTGGCTCGTACAAAGGGATTAGCGACGTCAGACGTCGCTAATATTAAGTAATATTGGTAAAAATTTTATTTCGGGGGTTTAACTTCTTTTTTTAGCTCTTCCCCTTTTTCTTTTTTAGTTCTTCTTAAATCATACTCTGATTGCAGATTCATCCAAAATTGACTCGTAGTATCAAAAAACTCAGATAATCGTAAAGCCGTATCAGCGGTTATACTTCTCTTCCCTAAAACTATTTCATTAATACGTCTTGGATGAACTCCCATTTTCAAAGCAGCTTCATTTTGAGACAGATCCATAGGATCCAAAAACTCTTTTTGTAAGATTTTACCGGGATGTACGTTTTTTATATTATCTTTACTCATTTTAAATCTAAGATTAATTAATGATAATCAACAATCTCGACTTGATAAGCAATATTATCTTTCCAAATAAAGCGTATTCTAAACTGATCATTGATCCTTATGCTATATAAATCATCATTATTCTTTAATTTTTCTAGTCTGTTGCCGGGAGGAGATTTTAAGTCTCTCAAATCAACCGCGGCATTCAACATTACTAACTTGCGATAAGCTCTACTTTGAATATCTTCCGGCAATTCTTTACTGTATTCGCCGTTAAAAATCTTCTTAGTTTCTTTATCTTTAAAGCTTTTTATCATGTATAAGGTATCACCTTAAACGTATCATGTAAAACTGGGTATTACAAATTACTAATTACCGGTTGCCGGTCTCCGGTTACCGGTTACCTTTAAAGGAGGCAGTGTCTATGTAAGTGTCTGTTTTTTGTTTTGGGGTGTTGTCCCATTTTTTGTTGTCAATTCTTGGGGCGCTTAGGCGATAAGAAACGTTCAAGCTTTTAGTTTGTAGTGAATAGTTTGTAGTATCATCAATTTTACCGAAGATGGTTAATTTATTCTCAGACTCATTCATCTCATACCACGTATCTCCCCTGAACTGTGAGGTCAAAAGCACTGCTAAATCATTCCATCTTTTTCCAAAGTTGGTAGTATTAAAGAATAACCACAGATCAGTTCCCTTCTCCAGCTCATCAAAGTCGATTTCTTTTTTATAGATACCTTCCTTTTGGTATTTGCCATTTGGTGCTTGTGATTTGCCACTGGCTATTTGTGATTTATTGTTTGTTATTTG